>DATIEM010000114.1:0-6068 GCA_035455725.1 Rhizomicrobium sp.
AAGGGGGGAAGCGGAACGACGTATTTCAAACGCGTGCCATAGTGCGGCGGAGAGGAGCGCGAGAGCAGTGAGCTGGTGCAGGGCGGAGAATAGGATGGGCGCCTGATTGAGCAGTGTGGCGATGCCGAGCGCGATCTGCACGAATGTGACGATCAGGATGGCGTAAGCGCTGGATCGCGCGGCGCCCGTGATTTTCGCGCGCATCGCGGACCACCACACGAATATCGCAGCGAGCGCGACGAGGTAGGCGCCGATGCGGTGATCGAATTGCGCAAGGCCGGGGTTCTCGAAAAAGTTGATCCACCAAGGTGCGCCGACGAACGGATGCTCGGGCAGGAAGCGTCCATCCATCGACGGCCAGGTGTTGTAGATCAGGCCGGCGTGCAATCCCGCAACCAGCGCGCCCAACAGCATTTGCAGGTAGATGAGGAACGGGAAGACGAACGTAAACCATACTCCCTCTCCCCCATCGGGGGAGAGGGCTGGGGTGAGGGGGAGATCGCGACGGGCGGCGCGAGCTATCAGAAGAGATGCTGATCCACTTCTTCTGATTTCTGATCTCTGATTTCTGGTTTCTGAACGCCCCCTCACCCTGACCCTCTCCCCCGATGGGGGAGAGGGAATCCTCAGATATTCAAACGCCGTCCAAAGAATCGCGGCGAAAAGGATCAGCGCGACCCCTAGATGAAGAGCGAGGCGGTATTGGGAGACTGAGACACGCGTCTCCAATCCGCTTTCCACCATCCACCAGCCGACGAAACCCTGTAAGGTTCCCAGCGCGAACAGCACCACCATGCGCGGGATGTCGCGCCACCTGATCGCGCCGATCCACGCGAAGAACAGGAACGGCAGCAGGAACACAGCGCCAATCAATCGCCCCAGCAGCCGGTGCGTCCACTCCCACCAGTAGATGAACTGGAATTGCGCCAAGGTCATGCCCCGATGCTCGCGGATGTATTGCGGGATGCGCTGATATTTGTGAAAGGCGTCGAGCCAGTCCGCTTGCGACAGCGGCGGGATTGCGCCCATCACCGGATCCCACTCGGTGATCGACAGGCCGGAGCCGGTAAGCCGGGTCAGCCCCCCGATCACCACCATCGCGGCAATCATCAGCCCCACGACAATCAGCCACCAGCCCACCGCGCGGCGGGAGTGCCTCAAAGGGATTGATGCGGAAGGAGAAACGGCCGTCATGCGCGTGTTCTGATAGCGCCGCAGCCCAGGTCGGTCCAGGCGGCAAGGCTTGAGCCCCGCCCCAAACGGTCGCATGCTGGAGACGTTCGGGGAGGGCATCATGAACACACTCAACTTTGCTGCCGGTCTTTTGGCCGCATCCGCCATTCTTTCATCCGCATTTGGAGCAGACGATCAGCACGGCGGCATGGCCATGCCGGCCGCTGCCGATTCCGGCATGGCGATGAAGATGACCTTACCGCCAATGCCTGCCGTGTATCCGGAAGCCGGCAAGCAAGGCGCGCCGATGCTTGCGGGTTATGGGGATCACCACCACCCGATCACCACATCCAATCCGCAGGCGCAGGCTTACTTCGATCAGGGCGTGCGCCTGCTGTTCGGCTTCAACCATGCGGAAGCGATCCGCTCGTTCCGCGAAGCGGCGCGGCTCGATCCCAATTGCGCCATGTGCTGGTGGGGTGTCGCCTTCGCGCTCGGCCCGAATATCAATTTGCCGATCCAGCCGGATGCGGGCGCGCCGGCGCTCGCTGCCGTCCAGATGGCGCGTTCACTCGAGCCGCACGCGTCCCCGGAAGAAACGGCCTGGATCGAAGCGGTTGCCGCTCGGTATTCCGCCGACCCCAAGGCAGACCGCCACGCGCTGGATGAAGCCTTCGCGCAAGCCATGGGCAAGGTCTGGTCGCAGTATCCGAACGACCTCGATGCCGGCGTATTCTACGCCGAATCCATGATGGACACACAGCCTTGGGACTACTGGCAGGAGGATCACAAAACGCCGAAGGGCCATGGCGCGGAGATCGACGCCACGCTCAATACGGTTCTGCAGCGCGAACCGCTGCATCCCGGCGCGCTGCACCTCTACATTCACGCGATGGAGGCTTCCACCACGCCCGAGCGGGCGGAAGCCGCCGCCGACAAGCTCGAGCCGCTGATGCCGTCGTCCGGGCACATCGTGCACATGCCGTCGCACATTTATTTCCGCGTGGGGCGCTACGAGGATGCCGTGAAGGTGAATACGGCCGCAGCACTAAAGGACGAGGAATACATCGCGGCCTGCAAGGCGCAGGGCTTCTATCCTCTTGCCTATTACAGCCACAACATCCACTTCCTGTGGACCTCCTCGGAAATGCTTGGCCGCTATCGGGCGGCGGAAGATGCGGGGCAACGCTTGCAGCGGGCGGCCGCAGCCGGCGCGCCGATGGCCGCTGCATTGCCGCCCGTCCAACTTTATCTGCTGGTGCCGGTGGTCACCGATATCCGCTTCGGCAAATGGGACAAGGCGTTGGCCGAGAAGCTCCCGCCACCGGAGCTGAAGCTGGACACAGCGATCTCCCATTACGCACGCGCCTTTGCCTTCGCCAACAAGCATCAGTTCAAGAACGCTGCGAAGGAGCGCAAAGCGCTCGCCGGAATGATCGCGAAGAAGGAATTCGCCGCGATCGATGCGTTCCCGGTTCCCGGCACACAGATGGCCCAGGTTGCACTGCATCTCGTAGACGGAGAGATCGCCCGCCTGAAGCGGCAGAGCGCGGTCGCGCTGCATCATTTTGAAGCGGCAAATGATCTCTACAAGACACTGCCCTACACGGAGCCCGACTACTGGTATCAGCCGGTGAGCCACATCTTAGGCGCGGCACTGCTCGCCGCCCACAAGCCCGCCGAGGCCGAAGCAGTCTATCGCGAAAGCCTTGCGGTCCATCGACTCGATGGGTGGGCTCTATACGGGCTCTGGCAGGCGCTGAAGGCTCAAGGCAAGACCAAAGAAGCAGCGGAAACGCGCGGGGAATTTGCCTCCGTTTGGCGCCTCGCCGATGTGAAGCTGACCGCCTCACGCTTCTGAGGCAGCTTCGCTCCGCCTATGCCGCTTCGGCGAGGTCGGCGAGTTGGGAGAGCACCGCGCGGGCGCCCTTAAGTCGCGCCTCCGGCGATGGCCAATCGCGCGACACCACCACCTTTTGATCCGGCCGCACCTTCATGATGGCGGGATGGGCGTTGATGAGGCGCACCAGCGCAACAGGATTGGGGAAGCTCTGATTGCGGAAGGTGAGAACGGCGCCTTTCGGCCCCGCCTCGATCTTCTCTACCATGGCGGCGCGGCAGAGATGCTTGATCGCCACGATTTCCAGCAGGTGCTGCGCTTCTTCCGGCAGCGGCCCGAAGCGATCGATCAGTTCCGCGGCGAAGCGATCGATGTCGGCGCGGTCTTCCAACGTGGCAAGCCGGCGGTAGAGCGCCATGCGCACATTGAGGTCGCCAACGTACTCTTCCGGAATCAGAACCGAAGTGCCGATGTTGATCTGCGGCGACCATTGCTCGGCTGTTTCGGCCTGATCGCCGCCCGCCCGCAAGGATGCCACCGCTTCCTCCAGCATTTCCTGGTAGAGCTCGATGCCAACTTCCCGCACGTGACCGGATTGCTCTTCGCCGAGCAGATTGCCGGCACCGCGGATATCCATGTCATGGCTCGCCACGCTGAAGCCGGCGCCGAGCTGGTCGAGCGATTGCAGCACCTGCAGCCGCCGCTCCGCGGTCTCGGTGAGCTTCTGGTTGGCCGGCGTGGTCAGATAGGCGTAGGCGCGAGCTTTGGAGCGACCGATGCGCCCGCGCAATTGATAGAGCTGCGACAGGCCGAAGCGGTCAGCGCGGTGCACAATCAGCGTGTTGGCGGTGGGGATATCGAGCCCGCTTTCCACGATGTTGGTGGAAACCAGCACGTCGATCTTGCCTTCGTAGAAGGCCGTCATCACGTCTTCCAGTTGCGTCGCCGGCATTTGACCATGGCCGATCGCGAACTTCACCTCCGGCACGGTGTCCCGCAGGAATTCCTCGGTTTCTCGCAAATCCTTGATGCGCGGGCAGACATAAAAGCTCTGCCCGCCGCGATAGTGCTCGCGCAGCAGCGCCTCGCGGATTACAAGCGGATCGAACGGGGTCACGAACGTGCGAACCGCAAGCCGGTCGATGGGCGGCGTGGCGATCAGGGAGAGATCACGCACGCCGGTGAGCGCCAGTTGCAGGGTGCGCGGGATGGGCGTGGCGGTGAGCGTCAGCACATGCACATCGGCTTTGAGCGCCTTTAGTCGCTCCTTGTGAGCAACGCCGAAATGCTGCTCCTCGTCGACGATGACGAGGCCGAGATTGGCGAAGCTGATTCCTTTCGCAAGCAGCGCGTGCGTGCCGATGACAATATCGATATCGCCGCTCGCCAGTCCCGCCTTGGTCTCGCGCGCCTCTTTGGCTTCCACGAAGCGCGAAAGCTGGCGGATTTTCACCGGAAAACCGCTGAAACGATCTGTGAAGGTTTTGGCGTGCTGGCGCGCGAGCAATGTGGTCGGCACCACGACCGACACCTGCAAGCCGGACATCGCGGCGACGAACGCCGCGCGGAGAGCCACTTCTGTTTTGCCGAAGCCGACATCGCCGCACACCAGCCGGTCCATCGGTGTACCGCGCGCGAGATCCTCGATGGTTTCGGCGATCGCTTTCTCTTGATCCTCCGTTTCCTGATAGGGAAAGCGGGCGCAGAATTCGTCGTACAACCCTTGTGGCGAGTCGATCGGTTCGAGCTGCTTGAGCTTGCGCGCGGCGGCGATGCGGATGAGCTCGGCGGCGATTTCGCGCACCCGCTGCTTCATCTTTGCTTTGCGCTGCTGCCAGCCGGCGCCGCCGAGGCGGTCCAGTTGCACGTGGCCTTCGTCGGACCCGTAGCGGGTCAGCAGCTCGATGTTCTCGACCGGCAGGAACAGCTTGCCCCCGTCATAGATCAGCTCCAGGCAATCGTGCGGCGCGCCTGCCACATCGAGCGTTTGCAGGCCCTGATAGCGGCCAACGCCATGGTCGATATGGGTCACGAGATCGCCCGGCGCGAGACTGGATGCCTCGCTGAGGAAATTTTGCGCCCGCTTGGACCGGCGCCGCGCCTGCACCATGCGGTCGCCCAGAATGTCCTGCTCGGAAACGATGGCGAAGTCCGGCGCCTCGAAGCCGCGCTCCAGCCCCACAATACCAACAGCGATGGCGTTGCCGTGCAGCTTCTCGGCTTCCGCGAAGTCGCTGACCACCCGCACGGCTGGGAGGCCATGATCCGACAGCACACCACCGAGGCGCTCCGCCGACCCTTCGCTCCACGCGGCCAGCAGCACGCGCTTGTTCTGCGCCTGCAATTCTTTCACATGCCCCGCCGCCGCTTCGAAGATGTTGACGCGGCCCTTTGCGCGCTCCGGCGCGAAATCCCGTCCCTGCCGCCCACCGGCATCCGTCGAGACCTTCGACTCCGGCGCCTGGAACGGTGAAAGATCGCGCACATCGCGCGACGCCATCGCGGCCATCCACTCGTCGCCAGCGAGATACAGCCGATCCGGCGGCAGCGGTTTATAGGGCGTAGCGGTAACGCTCTCCTTGCCCTCGCGCTTCTCCTGAAGGAATTGACGCCGCGTTTCGTAGTAATCGGCGATGGATTCCAGCCGCGCGTTTTTCGATTCCTCCGCCTGATGCGACAGCATCACCAGCGGGCGGCCCACATAGTCGAATAGGGTTTCGAGATGCTCGTAGAACAGCGGCAGCCAGTGGTGCATGCCCGGATGGTGCCGGCCTTCGCTGATCGCTTCGTAGAGCGGATCGTCGGAGGCCGGCCCGAACTGCGCCACGTATCCGCTGCGAAAGCGGCTGATGGTGTCCTTGTCGAGCGGCACTTCGCTGGCGGGAAGTAGTTCGATTTCAGATATTTGATCGGTGGAGAGCTGCGTTTCCGCATCGAAGCGGCGGACCGCATCGAGCGTCGAACCGAAGAAGTCGAGGCGATAGGGTTCATCGGTGCCGGGCGGCCAAAGATCGATAATTCCGCCGCGCAGCGCAAAATCGCCCGGCTCCCGTAC
>DATIEM010000115.1:0-29131 GCA_035455725.1 Rhizomicrobium sp.
CGTCAAAAAGCTCAACACAGGCGTCGGCGCATTGCTGAAGCGCGCCAAGGTGCGCGTCATCAGCGGCTGGGCCACCTTCTCCGACGCCAAGACCTGCACGGTGAAAACGAAAGACGGCGAGCAGGTCGTCACCGCCGAGCATGTCATCCTCGCCAACGGGTCTAAATCGGTCGAGCTGCCGTTCCTGCCGTTTGGCGGAGATGTCATCTCATCCACCGAAGCGCTCGACCTGCAGAAGCTGCCGAAAAAACTGGTGGTGGTCGGCGCGGGTTACATCGGCCTCGAACTCGGCATCGCCTTCCGCAAGCTCGGCAGCGAGGTCACGGTTGTGGAAGCGCTGGATCGCATCCTGCCGCTCTACGATGCCGAGCTTGTCGCGCCTGTCGCCAAATGGCTAAAGGCGAACGGCGTCACGGTTCACCTGAGCGCCAAGGCGAAAGGCAAAGCGGCGCACGGCCTCGTTATCGAAACGGCCGATGGCAAAACCGAAACGCTACCCGCCGACAAAATCCTCGTCACCGTCGGCCGCAAGCCTGCGACGGAAGGCTGGGGGCTGGAGAACATGGCGGTCGACATGGAGGGCCGCTTCGTCAAGGTCGACAAGCAATGCCGCACCTCGATGAAGAATGTGTGGGCGGTGGGCGACCTCGTGGGCGAGCCGATGCTAGAGCACAAGGCCGCCACGCAAGGTGAAATGGTGGCGGAAATCATCGCCGGCAAGAACCGCCGCTTCCATCCCGCGTCCATTCCCGCCGTGTGTTTCACCGAGCCGGAAATCGTCAGCGCCGGATTGCTGCCGTCCGAAGCAGCGCCGGACTCCATCGTGGCGATGTTCCCGTTCGCCGCCAACGGCCGCGCCCTCAGCATGGACGCGGGCGACGGCTTCGTGCGCGTGGTGGCGCGAAAAGAGGATCACCGCATCCTCGGCATCCAGGCGGTCGGCGCGCATGTGGCCGAGCTGTCCGGCGAATTCAGCCACGCGCTGGAGATGGGCGCGCTGCTGGAGGATGTGGCAGGCACCATCCACGTTCATCCCACCTTGAGCGAGGCCTATCACGAGGCGTCGCTCCGCGCGCTGGGGCATGCTATCCATATCTGATGGGGTTTCGGGCGCCGGTTCGCGATATCGCCTTCGCGCTGAATGAGGTTGCGGGGCTCAAGCAGTTGCTTGCGGCGTTTCCCGATCTCGATGCGGACACTTGTTTGCAGGTTCTTTCCGCCGCCGGCGATTTTACCACCGAAGTATTGGCGCCGCTGAATCGCAGCGGCGACATCGAAGGCGCGCGCTTCGAGAACGGCCGCGTGTTCGCCGCGCCTGGATTTGCCGATGCCTATCGCCGATACATCGAAGGCGGCTGGACATCGCTGAACGCACCGCCGGAATTCGGCGGGCAGGGCTTGCCGCGCAGCATTGCCCTTGCCGTGTTCGACATGGTGACGGCCGCCAACATGAGCTTCGGCCTGTGCCCCATGCTGAGCGAAGCGGCGATTCATCTGCTCACCAGGCATGGCACGCCGCGCCAGCAGCTTGTGTATCTGCCGAAGCTCGTGTCCGGCGAATGGACCGGCACCATGAATCTTACGGAAGCGCAGGCGGGTTCCGATCTCGCGCTCATCCGCGCGCGCGCCGAACCAGAGGGCGACAAGTATCGCGTCACCGGCCAGAAGATCTTCATCACCTGGGGCGATCACGATTGCGCGGAAAACATCGTGCATCTGGTGCTGGCGCGTTTGCCGGATGCGCCGGAAGGCACGAAGGGCATCTCGCTGTTCCTGGTGCCGAAGCGGCTGCCGGATGAAAACGGCAAGGCTGGCGTCGCCAATGCGCTGCGGCCGCTTTCCATCGAGCACAAGCTCGGCATTCGCGCCTCGCCCACCTGCGTGATGAGTTACGAAGGTGCGGAAGCCGAGCTGGTGGGCGCGCCGCACCAGGGGCTGGCGCTGATGTTTCTCATGATGAACGCCGCACGGCTGAATGTCGGCGCGCAAGGCGCGGGGCTGGCGGAGCGCGCGTACCAGCAGGCGCGCGATTATGCGCTGGAGCGGCGGCAGGGCCGCAGCGCCTGGAGCGACGATGCGCCAGGGCGGCTCGTCGATCTGCCGGATGTCCGGCGCATGCTCCTGCTGATGAAAGCAAAGACCGAAGCCGCGCGCGCGATTTGCTTCTCCACCGCCGTTGCGGCCGATCTGGCGGAGCACGCAGCAACGGCGGAAGAACGCGAGCGCGCCAAGTTGCGCGAGGAATTGCTGGTGCCGGTCGCCAAAGCGTGGTCGACCGACGTCGGCGTGGAAGTCGCCTCGCTCGGCATCCAGGTACATGGCGGCGCCGGCTTCATCGAGGAAGCGGGCGCGGCGCAATTCTACCGCGACGCGCGCATCGCGCCCATCTACGAGGGCACCAACGGCATTCAGGCGATGGACCTTGTCGGCCGCAAGCTGCCGCTGGCCGGCGGCGAACCGATCCGCGCATTGTTCACCGAAATGCGCGCCACACTTCCGGATCTCGACCAGGAAGTAGCAGGGCACTTGCGGGAAGCGCTTGCGGCCACCGAGCGCGCGACCGAGTGGCTGATTCTCAACCGCGGCTCAACCGATGCGCTTGCCGGCGCGACCACGTATCTCAAATTGCTCGGCGATACCGTCGGCGGCTGGCTGCTCGCCAAAGCCGCCCACGCCGCCACTGCACTCGACGATCAGGAATACGCCCGCGGCAAACTCTCCCTCGCCCGCCTCTTCGCCACGCAGGTGCTGACACAAGCCCCCGGCCTTGCGGAGGCCGTCCAATCCGGCAGCAGCGAACTCGAAGCGGGCAAAAACGCCCTCCAACCCTCCCCTTGAGGGAGGGTCGAAATTCGCGAGCGAATGCGAAACGAATTTCGGGGAGGGGTGACTCTAACGCCGGGCTCGTGACCCCTCCCCGAACAATCCTGCGCTGCGCTTCGGATTTTTCGACCCTCCCTCAAGGGGAGGGTATGACGTAAGGTGCGGCACCATGATCGAAACGCGCGGGGAGAGCTTTCCGGAAATTCGAGAGTCTGTGCGGAAGCTGTGCGTGAGGTTTCCCGACGCCTACTGGCGAGCGCGGGACCGTGAGCGCGAATATCCGACTGAGTTCGTGCAGGCGCTGACGCGCGAAGGCTTTCTCGCGGTGCTGATTCCGGAAGAATACGGCGGTGCGGGACTGCCGCTCTCCGCTGCCGCGGCCATTCTCGAAGAGATTCACCGTTCCGGCGGCAATGCCGCCGCGGCGCACGCCCAGATGTACACCATGGGCACAATCTTGCGGCACGGCAGCGCCGCGCAGAAGCAGACATATCTCCCGGCGATTGCGAAGGGCGAATTGCGGCTGCAAGCCTTCGCCGTCACTGAGCCGGACAGCGGCACCGACACCACCCGCATTGCCACCACCGCGCGACGCGACGGTGAGCGCTACATCGTCAGCGGCCAGAAGGTCTGGATCAGCCGCGCCGAGCATTCCGACCTGATGCTGCTGCTGGCGCGCACCTCGCCGCGCGACGACGCCAAGCCGACGGACGGCATGAGCGTGTTCCTGGTGGATGTGCGTGAGGCCGTGGGCCGCGGCCTCACCATTCGCCCGGTGCGCACCATGACCAACCACGCCACCACGGAGCTGTTCTTCGACAACCTGGAAATTCCGCGCGAGAACCGGATCGGCGAAGAAGGCCAGGGCTTCCGCATCGTGCTCGACAGCATGAATCCCGAGCGCATCCTGATCGCGGCGGAATGCATCGGCGACGGCCGCTTCTTCATCGAGCGCGCCGCCGCGTATGCCGGCGAGCGGCAGGTGTTCGGCCGCGCCATCGGCGAGAACCAAGGCGTGCAGTTTCCCATCGCCCGCGCGTACGTGCAGGTATCGGCCGCCGCCGAAATGGTGGTGAAGGCGGCGGCGCTGTTCGAGGCGGGCGCGCCCTGCGGCACCGAAGCCAACATGGCGAAGCTGCTCGCCTCCGAAGCTTCATGGTTCGCGGCCGACATGTGCCTCCAAATTCACGGCGGCATGGGGTTCGCGGAGGAGTTCGACATCGAGCGCAAATTCCGCGAAACGCGGCTCTACCAGATCGCCCCCGTTTCCACGAACCTCATCCTCTCTCACATCGCCACCCACGTGCTGAATCTGCCAAAGTCATTTTGATGATCGACATCGATCACCTGAAAACCTGGATCGGCCGAACGGAAGAGGCGGCGGATGTGGCGACGGCCTCTCCCGTCGAGCGGCTGGCAGCGCTGCTGGATCACGAGGCGCCGCCGTGGCCGCCGAACGCGCTGCCGCCGCTGGCGCACTGGCTCTATTTCCTGCCCAATGCGCGCCAATCGGAAATCGGCGAAGACGGGCATCCGAAGCGTGGCGGCTTCCTGCCGCCGGTGCCGCTGCCGCGCCGCATGTGGGCGGGCAGCCGCCTTGAATTCCGCACACCGATAGCAATCGGCGCGCCGATGACAAAACGCTCCACCGTACAATCCACCGAGGCGAAAAGCGGCGCCAGCGGCGAGATGGTGTTTGTCGTCGTCCGCCACGAGATTGCGCTCGAAAACGCGCCCGCCATCGTTGAAGAACAGGATCTTGTTTATCGCGAAGCGCCGAAGCCGAATGCGAGCCAAACCGGCAAAGCGGCGCTGCACGAGGGGCGCACATCGGAATGGACCCGCACCGTCACGCCCGATCCGGTGCAACTGTTCCGCTATTCGGCGCTCACTTTCAACGGCCACCGCATCCACTACGACCGCGACTATGCCCGCGACATCGAAGGCTACCCCGGCCTCGTGGTGCATGGGCCGTACACCGCCAGTCTGCTGGTGGACCATTTCCTCCGCCACCGGCGGGGCGCGGCCATCGCGAAAATCGCTTTTCGGGCCGTGCGGCCGCTCTTCGACACAGCGCCCTTCGAACTCTGCGGAAGCCTCACCGACACCGGTGCCGATCTGTGGGCGCAGAGCGCCAGTGGGGAGACGGCCATGACCATGTCGGTCGCCCTGTCTGAGACGCATCCTAACAAAAGCTAAGTCCATTCCCGCGCATGCGATCCGCCGAAGCGGGAACACATCATGCGATAATCCGTTATCGCGGCAACGGAGGCGGCTTGAACCAATTGGAGCAGGTCAATGAAAGGTCTTTTGATTGCAAGCACGGCTGCGGCTGTTCTGGCCGGTGGCTATGCCATGGCGCAGGACGCGACGCTCACCATTGAGCCGGCGCACCGCACCATCATCAAACAGTATGTCGTGAAAGAGCACATCCGTCCGGCGCCGATTCACGAGACGGTCGCGGTCGGCACGGTCCTGCCGGCAGACGTGACGCTGCAGCCGGTCCCCAGTGCCTGGGCGACCTCGATTCCGGAAGTGAGCAGCTACGAATACGTCGATTGGAACGGCAAGGTGGTCTTTGTCGAGCCGAAGACCCGCAAGGTGGTTTCGATCGTCGACTAGGTTCGCCTGACTGACGTTGCAGGCGGTCCGGCACAAAGCCGGGCCGTCTCTCGTCACGCCTGCGACGATTAGGCTCCGCGCGCCACAAAGAACGGGTTGGCGAATTTTTCCTCCACCTTGCCATAGGTGAAGGGCCGCCCGTCGATGGTGGTCACCGTGCCCCCGGCGGCGGAAAGCACCGCATGCCCGGCCGCTGTGTCCCATTCCATGGTCCGCCCGAGGCGCGGATAGATGTCCGCTTCTGCTGCCGCCACCAGACAGAATTTGAGCGACGAGCCAGCGGAGATGAAATCCTTCACCGGGAACTGCTTCAGATACTCTTCGGTGTTATAATCGCGGTGGCTGCGGCTGGCGACGGCAACAAGTCCATCGGAAGCTGCGGCGCGCGCGGCGATGCGCCTTGCCGCGTTCAAACCGGGAAATGAACCGGGTGACCCGGCCAGCTCCAGTGCGCCGCCGGGCACTTCGCCCAGGAACAGCCGATCCTTCGCCGGCGCATACACGACGCCGCGCACCGGTCTTCCGTTTTCGATTTCCGCGATGTTCACGGTGAACTCGCCGTTCCGGCTGATGAACTCCTTGGTGCCGTCCAAAGGGTCCACCAGGAAGAACCGCGCGCCAATCTCGGCGATATGACCGGCGGAAACTTCTTCTTCCGCAATGACCGGAACATCCGGCCAGGCGCGGCGCAGGCGCTGCAGGATGAACCGCTCGGCATCCTCATCTGCGGCCGTGACCGGCGACTGATCCTCCTTGCGCCGCGTTGCCACCTCCCCCGCATAATGGCGAAGAATGATCTGTCCGGCCTCCCAGGCAATTTCGGCGAGATGCGTGGCAAACGGCGAGGGGAACGGCGCGGTCATAAGCAGATGATCCAGGGATGGGGTTGCGGCTACGGGCGGGCGGAGGCTTAAAGCTTCCTTAAGCGGCGCTTCGCACAGTTACGCCCGAAAAACCATAGGCAGCCTCTTGCCACCATGAACGACCTCGAATTTGCGGCCTTGCTGGTTTCGCGGCTTTGCCACGATCTGGTCAGCCCGGTGGGCGCGGTGATGAACGGCCTTGAAGTGCTGGAAGACGAGCGCGATCCGGAGCTTCGCGCCGATGCCTTGAAGCTGGTGGAATCCAGCGCCGCGCAGGCTGCCGCGCGGCTCAAGTTCGCGCGCCTCGCTTTTGGCGCTGCGGGTTCGGCTGGCGCTGCCCTCGATCTAAATGAGATAGGCCGCGTCATCGACGGCTTGCTCAAAGAAGGCAAGGCAGAGCTCGCCTGGCAGGCGGCGAGCGTCAATTGGCCGAAAGATTGGGCGAAGCTGCTGATGAATGCCGTGCTGCTGGTCGCCGATAGCCTTCCCCGCGGTGGGCAGGTGGTGGTGACAACCAGCAGCGACCCGGGCGCGCCGGCCTTTCTGATACGGGCCTCCGGACCGGCGGTGCGGATGCTGGACGATGTCGCCAAAGCGGCCCGCGGTGAGGCCAGCGAACCGGTGGACAGCCGCACCATCCAGCCACTCCTTGCGCACAAGCTCGCGCGCGGCTTGAATGCCGGCCTCACGCTCACCTGGACGGAAACCGAGATCGAAGCCGCCGCCGGATGAGGCGACCGCATCAATAGGTGAGCCGCACGCCGCCGTAGGCGGCGCGCCCGGGTGCGCCATAGCCGAATACCGGTTCGTAATGTGCATCCAATGCGTTCTCGATCCGGGCGTACAGCTCCAGCGACTCCGTAATGCGCCGGGACGCGAACACGTTCAGGGTTGCATAGGCGGTCAGTGGATTCTGCTCGCCCGCGCTGTCGAAGCGGCGGCCGATATAGATGACCGTGCCGCCGACAGACCAATCGGGATCCGGGGTCCAGGTAACGGTGCCGCTTCCCGCCAGCCGCGGCCGGCGCGCGAGATCAAGCCCGCTTCGCGCGTCAGTGGCTGTCATCTCGGTCAAGGCGGCATTCACGGTCAGCTGCTGGAAGAGCGTTGCCGTCGCATCCAGCTCGACGCCGTCGGCCCTGGTGCGGGCGATGTTGTCGTAGTAGCCAAACGGCCGTGTCTTGCAGACATCCGGCGGAGGATCGGTGAAGCAGTTCGGCGTGAAAAAATCGATCTGATTGTCGGTGTGGCGCTGGAAATACGTGGCTTGGAGAAGAACCGTCCCGTCGAGCAGCCGCTGGTCGAAGCCGGCTTCCCAGCCATGCGCCACTTCGGGCATCAGCGGATGCAGCGGATTGGAATAGGCGGAGAACTGCTCGTACAGGGTGGGTGCCTTGAAGCCATCGCCGTAATTGGCGCGCAGAACGGTGCCGTACTCGTTCAGTGGCAATGCGGCGGCGAGTTTCACCGAATTGTGCCCGCCGAATTCCGCATCCTCGTCGTGGCGAAACCCCGCCGTGAGTGTCAGCCGGTCGAACAAGGTGAGCATGTTCTGCGCATAGCCGCTCGCGACGTGCGAACGGCCATCGTCGATCTCCGTCGGTGCGAACGAGCTGAAGGATTTTCCCGTGAAGGCGATCCGCTGGTACTCGGCGCCGAAGGTCAGCTGGTCCTCCGGCCTAAGTTGCAAAATGCCCTGGTATTCGAGTCGCCAGTCCGTTCCGGCATCGCTGGCATTCTTGTGAACGGTGTCGAGGGCGGAGTCGTAGAAGGCGCGCTGGCTCTCGGACGCGGCAATTCCAAACCGGCTGCTGAATGCGCCCTGCAGCAGATCGAGATTCAAACCCGCGTAACCGGCGAGCAGCGCGTTTCGGCCATAGGCTCGCGAGTCCGCAACGCGGAACATCGCCGGTGGAACGAACACGAAATTGTCGTCGAAATCGTCTCGGGCGTTTGTGTAGTAACTACGCAGATCGACGCTCACCACATCTGAGATGTGCCAGCGGATATTTCCGGCGAGGCCGGCATTGCCATAGCCGTCCGTTTCCGGATTGCCGTTGCGGGAGTCCGCGGCGGAGACGCCGCTCGTATGCAGGAAGTCCGCGGAGGCGCCGTATTCGACGGACGACACTGTGCCTTGCGCGCCCACATTGACATTGTAGCTGTCGAACGAACCGCCTTGCGCGCTGGCGCGCAAGGCGAACGGCCCGCCGCCGCCGCGGCGGGTGAGAATGTCCACCACGCCGCCGATGGCATCGCTGCCGTAAAGCGTACTCTGCGGGCCGCGCAGAACTTCGATACGATCGATGCCGTTGGTCAGTAGGTCGCCGAGCAGGGCTTCATTGTCGACCGTGCTCGGATCGTTGATGCGGATGCCGTCGATCAGCACCAGCGTCTGCCCCGCTTCGGCGCCGCGCAGGCTTATCGTCGCATTCTGCCCCAGGCCACCGTTGCGCACCACGACAGCGCCGGGGATCTGCTGAAGCGCGTCCGCTACATTCACGATCTGCTGCATCGTCAGCTGATCGGACGTCAGGACCGAAATGGATTCCCCGGTTTTTTCTGCCGGCTCCGGCGTTCGGGTCGCGGTGACGACGATATTTTCGGTGTCTCCCGCCGCTTTCACGAGCGATGCGTTTAGAAGCAGGCTGGAGAGACAAAGAATGGAAAGACGAGATGCGCGCATGAGGGCCTCCTGGTCCGAGTTCCAGGAGCCGGCGCGGCGGCGAACATTCAGAAAGTGGACTCAATATGCTCCCCGCCAGCGGCGACTCCGACACGTCGCCGCAAGCGGTCACCCGCACGCGCCCGGCACACCCCGGCCGGCGCAGGACGACACGCAAGGCAGGTCTCCTGGCTCCCGGGTCTTCGCTTTCGTCCGCCTTCCCAAGGCATGCGCCTCAGTGGCAATTCTGGACGATCGCTCGCCGGTTACAGTTGCGGGGGCAGCCGCGGTTTTGCTCCGCGTTCCCTTTCATCCCGTTTGGGGGAACCTCGCGCTGAATTGAACGCTAACGGACTCGGCCAAGTCCGGTCAATTGGTCGAATTCAAGGAGGGAGCGTTTTGCAATCGCGCCACAGAACCTGGCAGCCCCGGGACGTCTCGGGGACGGCCTTATGCAGGGTCCTGTGCTGCGTTCAGCCGCATTCCTGGATGCCGGGACGAGTGCAGATGATACAGCAGAAACAATGGGTTAGCGTCGATGATCGGATCGCGGACAACGACGATCGGTCGAAGGGGAAGAGATGATGCCCAATCCTGCGAATTTGTCGTCCTCGGAAGCCCTTCGGGAAACTTGGTACGCGTTCAGGCGCTGCCACAGGTTCGTGACGCTAGACCGGGCGTGAATTCCATGATTTACGATACATCAAAAGAAAGCAAAGCGCGCGCCGCCAACGGCGCCGATTGGGGGTGTCGCGTGAGCTTGGTCTTCAACCGGCGGCTGTACCGATGTGCAGTCCCTCTTGCTATGCGCTGACATCATGCAACAGCCAGAACACGATCTAAGACCCTTCCAGGCCACTGCCGTCCAATCCACGGAACGCCGCGCGGTAAGCATCGGTGTTGTCGCCCTCATTCATGTCGTGGCGATCTATGCCTTTGCCACCGGTCTTGCTTCGCAAATCGTTCACAGGGGCGAGGAGATCATCAAGGCGGAAATCGTGAAGGAGAAACCGCCGGACCTGCCCAAGACACCGCCGCCGCCGCCACCGGAGATGCAGAAGCCGCCGCCGCCGTTCGTGCCGCCGCCGGATCTCAATATCCAGCAGGAGGCCCCGACGAACGCGGTGCAGCAGGTGACCACGATCACGCCGCCGCCTCCGCCGGTTCAGGCACCGCCGAAGCCGCAGGCGCCCCCAGTGACCACGCCGGTTTCGGTCGGCAAGGTGCATGAATGCCAGAGCAAGTATCCCCCGCTCGCCATTCGGCTGGGGCACGAGGGCACCGTGATGCTCGGCATGACCGTCGAGCCGGACGGCAGCGTAACCAACGTCCATGTGGTTGAATCGAGCGGTCATGACGAATTGGATCAGGGTGCGGTGAGTTGCGCATCGAGTTGGCGTTACAAACCCTCCACCCAAGGCGGCCAACCGGTCGCGGCGCAGTGGAAGGCTTCGGTCAAGTACAAACTGACAGGCGGCTGAAACCGCAGCTGTTCAAACATTAGAGATGGAGCGTTGAAGAACATGATCTCGAGGACTTTGGCGGTCGCTGCCGCGGTTATCCTTCTTTCTGGCGCCGGTGCGCCGGCGTTCGCGCAACCCGCCGCTCAGCCGGCGGGGCAGGCCGCGACGACAACGCCCGGGGGCGGCAATCAGGCCGGCTCCGCTGCGCCCACGGCAGCCCCCGATCAGACCGCGCCAGCCAACGCGGCCACGCCGAATGCGGCTCCGGCCGCGCCGCCGCCGGCACCGGGGGCCACGTCTGCGGGCGGCACCGGGCAGGTCAAGGAAAATCCCTACGGTCTTCGCCAGCTGTGGGAGGGACAGAACGGCAAGCCCGACTGGGTGGCCCGCGGCGTGATGATCCTGCTGGCGCTGATGTCGATCGGCACCTGGTACATCTTCTTCATGAAATACTGGGAGCAGCAGCGCGTTCTCGGGCAATCCCGCCAGGTCGAGAAGCGATTCTGGAGTTCGAACAACCTGAACGAGGGCATCGACCAGCTTGCAAAGAACAGCGTCTTTCGCACGGTGGCCGAAACCGGCGTGCGCGCCTCGTCCGGCGGCTCCGGCATGGTGAACCTCAACGACTGGATCGCGATGTCGCTGAACCGGCAACTGGAAGAGATCAATGCGCGGCTTCAGGGCGGCGTGGCGTTCCTTGCCTCGGTTGGCTCGACCGCTCCGTTCGTCGGCTTGTTCGGCACGGTGTGGGGCATTCTGAACGCGCTGATCGCGATCGGCGTCGCCGGCCAGGCCTCGATCGACAAGGTGGCTGGTCCGGTCGGCGAAGCGCTGATCATGACCGCCATCGGTCTGTTCGTGGCGGTGCCTGCGGTGCTGCTCTACAACTACCTCGTTCGCCGCAACAAGGTGATCAACGAGAAGCTGCGCAGCTTCGCTAGCGACCTGCAGACCTATCTTGTGACCAAAGGCCGGTAGGAAAGCGAACGGCATCAGGCGAGGTTAGCCATGGCAATGCAGGTCGCGTCGGCAGAAGGCGACGAACCGGAACTAAACACCACTATCAACACGACGCCGCTCGTCGATGTCATGCTGGTGCTGCTCATCATCTTCCTGATCACCATTCCGGTGATCGTGAAAGTGGTCCCGGTTCATTTGCCCAACGCCAAAAACATCCCCACGACCACGAAGCCGGAAAATATCGTGCTGGCTGTCGACAAGGATGAAAACATCTACTGGAACAACCAGCCGGTCGACAGCAACCAGGAGGTGATCCAGCGGCTGGAGGATTCGATGCTGCGCGCTCACAATTCCGGCAGGCCTCTGCCGGAAGTGCATATTCGCGCCGACAAGGACGTTCGCTTCGAAGCCGTTGGCCGCCTGGTATATGACGCGCAGCGGGCCAGCGTGCCGAAGATCGGCTTTCTCACCGAGCCGCAGAATCAGGGCGGATAATGGGCAGGCAGGAGTTTTCGCGATGGCAATGAATGTCGGTTCCGCAAGCGGCGAAGATGAAGTCATGGTGGAAATGAACACCACGCCGTTGATCGACGTGATGCTTGTGCTGCTGGTCATGCTCATCATCACCCTGCCGATCCAGACCCACGCGGTGAAGATCGACATGCCGGTCGGCAAGCCGCCGCCTCAAGTGATCAAGCCGGTGGTGGACGACATCCTGATCGATTTCGACGGCACGATTTACTGGAACAAGCAGCCGGTGGACTGGAAGACGTTGGATGCGTACCTGTACCAGCAGGGGCAGCGTCCGGTGGAGGAGCAGGACGAACTCCACATCACCGCCAATCGGCTGGCCAAATACGATACCGTGGCGAAAGTCATGGCCAACGCGCAGCGCCGGGGAGCCGTGAAGATCGGCATCGTGAACACCAACAATTACATCTGAGAGGGCACGGCACCGGCGCATGATCGTCCAGCCGCCCGCCCACAATGAGGCATCGATGAAGTCCAGAATCCTGCAGGCCATGGGGGTCGCTCTTTTGCTTGGCAGCGTGACGTTGTTGCCTGGCGCGCCCCTGTCTTCGACGGCCGCTCAGGCCGCGACTGTCCGCCCTGCGGTGGGCAAACCGCTGCAGCAGGCCATTTCCCTGGCCAATGCCGGGAAAGGCGCTGCAGCCATGGCGAAAATCCATGAAGCGGAATCCGCCGGCAAGCTCACAGCGTCGGAACAGTCCGCGATCGCGCAGACGAGGAACTTCGTCGCGGTGAAGACAGGCTCTGGCGGTGGCTCGCTTGGCTGCAAAGCGAAGTTCGCGACCGATTACAACGCGGGCCGCTATCGTGATGTGGTCGGCGCCGATGCGGCGTGCCTGCGCAAGAGCGGCGGCCTCGACTTCCAAAGCCAGGTGATCGTCGCCCAGGCCTATTACCTGTCGGGCGACTACAGCACTGCCATCCGGCAGCTGCGCGGATTGGGGAACAGCGAACAGGTTCTCTCCCTGCTGATGAGTGCCGCCGCCAAGGCCGGCGACAGGCAAACCGAGGGCGATGTCGCCGAGCGCCTCATCCTGCAGGGGCAGACGAAATACTGGACGTATCTGCTCACCGCGGCCGATGCCACGCCGAAGATGACGGATCACCTCAATCTCGACATCTACCGCGTGCGGTATTTGACCGGAAACATGCGCAATGCCGAAGACTACGAAACAATGACGCAGCTCGCGCTGGAATTTCACCTTTCGACCGAAGCGCTGACGGTGGTGCAGAAGGGCTTTGCAGTGAAGCTGCTGCAGGGTGAGCGCGACCAGCGTCTCCTGAATCTGGCGCAGACCCAGGGTCAGAAGGACACTGCCGGTCTCGCGAACTTGCAGAAGCAGGCGAACGCTTCCAAGGACGGTGACGCGCTTGTGTCGTACGGCGAGAACCTTTGGGGCCGCGGCCAATATGCGGACGCACTAAGCGCCATTCAGGCGGGCATCGGCAAGGGCCACCTCAGCAAGCCCGATGAAGCGCAGCTCACGCTCGGCATCGCGCAGGTTTCGGCAGGGCAGAAGGATGCCGCTCTGAAAACCTTCGGGGGCGTGAGAAGCACGCCTGCTGCTCAGATGGTTGCGCGCCTCTGGACGGTGTACGCTCGTTCGGGCGGCACGGCCAAGCTGGGCAGCCCCGGCGGGGCGACGGAGCAGCCGGCGGGGAACGGCAAGAAACGTCGCTAGGCTTTACATCGCTGACTCTGACGCCGGCAGAACTCCAGGCGCTGCTGCTGAGCCTGAAGGTCGCCGCAGTCGCGATTGTGGCGGCTTTGCCGTTTGCGGCGCTCACCGCGGCGGCGCTTGCCAATCGCTCCTTTCCCGGCAAGGCGCTGATCGATGGCGTGCTGCACGTGCCATTGGCGCTGCCGCCGGTGGTCGTCGGCTATCTGCTCCTGCTGCTGTTTGGAACCCGCGGCCCGCTCGGCGCCTGGTTGCTGCAGCACTGGGGTGTTCGGTTCGTCTTCAGCTGGACGGGTGCCGCGCTGGCGTCCGCCCTCATCACATTTCCGCTTCAGGTGCGCGCGATCCGCGGAGCCATCGAAGCGATCGATCCGGGACTGGCGGCCGCCGCGGCGACACTCGGGGCGGGACGATTGGACCGGCTGGTGAATCTCACGCTTCCGCTGGCGCTGCCGGGTCTGATTGCCGGAGCGATCACGGCCTTTGCCGCGAGTTTGGGAGAGTTCGGCGCGATCATCACCTTCGTCTCCAACATTCCGGGTGAGACCCGCACCTTGCCGCTGGCGATCTACGCAGCCCTTCAGGCACCGGGCGGGGAAGCCGAAGCCGCACGCCTTTGCGTGCTCTCGATCCTGCTTGCTTTGCTCGGCCTGACGCTCGCCGAAGTGGCGAACCGCCGCGTTCGATCGTTCGCCGGCCGATGAGCATCGATATCGGGTTTGCGCATCGCTACCGCGCCTTCGCGCTCGAGGTGGCTTTCCAGGCGCAAAACACCGGCATCACAGCGCTGTTCGGCCCTTCCGGCGCCGGCAAGACCACAGTGATCGATGCGCTTGCGGGGCTGATCCGGCCTGAGCGCGGCCGGATCGCCGTCAATGGCCGGGTTCTGTTTGACAGCCATACGGGAACTTGGATCCCCGCGCACGCGCGCCGCGCCGGATACGTGTTTCAAGATGGGCGCCTGTTCCCCCATCTCAGCGTCGAGGCAAATCTGCGTTTCGGGTGGCGCCGCGCCGCCGTCGCGCTGCCGGAAGCGGATGTCTCGCGGATTGTTGCCATGCTGGGGCTGGAATCCCTGCTGGCGCGAAAGCCGGCGCAGCTGTCCGGCGGTGAACGGGCGCGGGTTGCGATCGGCCGGGCGTTACTCGCATCCCCCGAATTCCTTCTGCTGGATGAGCCGCTCGCGGCACTCGACGCGGCCCGCAAGCAGGAGATCTTCCCGTACCTGGAACGCCTGCGGGACGAGCAGCGCTTGCCTATCGTCTACGTGAGTCATTCTCTGGACGAAGTCGCGCGCCTTGCCGACACCATCGTGCTGCTCGGAGCCGGCCGTGTACTGGCGAGCGGTCCGCTATTCGACCTGCTCACCGATCTGCGGTTCGGGGAGCTTTCGGGCGGCAGCCCCTACGGCACCGTTCTGGAGGCCAGAGTGGCACGCCATCTGGTGGAGCACGGACTCTCGCTGCTTGCATTCGCCGGTGGCGAACTCGCTGTGGCCACGCTCTCACGTGCCGAAGGCTCACGCGTGCGAATGCACATCCGCGCGGAGGACATAATCCTGGCGCGGGAACGGCCGCGGGCAATCAGCGCCAACAATATCCTGCCCGCTACGATTGTCGCTCTTCGCGACAGCACGCCGCAACATGTCGATGTGCGGCTGGGCTGCGGCCAGACCCATTTCGTCGCGCGCATTACGCGTGCCTCCTGCAAGCGGCTCGAGCTTTGCGAAGGCCAGAACGTGTTTGCGATCGTCAAGTCCGTGACGATAACGCCGGCCGGAAACGGCTAACTGGCTGAGAGCGGCGTTTCGGCCGTCTCTTCCACGATCTTCAAGGTCGGGGGCGATTCACCGGCATGGCGTAGCACCGGCGAGGCGTATTGCAAGGCAAGCAACACCAGCATCATCGCGCCTCCGAATAAGAATGGAATGAACGGGGAGAACTCGTAAAGCCAGCCGATCAGGGGCCCGAACACAAAGCCAGCCGCGGCCGCCGCGTTCAGAATCCCCGCAACGGCGCCCTGGTCATGCGGCGACACGGAAAGCGACGCACCGGTTGTGAAACCGGGCCTTGCGAGGCCGAATCCAAAACCCGAGATGAACAACGCGGACAACGTGACCGAGATCTGACCGGGTACCAGGAAGAGAAAATTCGAAACCGCCGCAATCGCCAGCCCGATTCGGGTCAGCGTACGCGCCGCGAGTCCGGAACGCTGCACAACCACAAACTGCGCAAACAGCGCTGCGACAGCGGAGAGCATCAGACCGATACCGGTGTGTTGTGCCGCCCGACCCGGCGCATCGTGAAGCACGTCCATGAAGAAGAAGCCTGCAATCTGGATGGGGATCGATGCTGCCATGCTCAGGATCACGCCAAAGCCCGCAAACGGCAGCATGCGCGGCTCATACCAGCGGAGCGCGCCGGCAGAGGGCGCGTGCAGCTTCGGCGCGGTCCGTTCCGGCAGGAGCAGGAAAATGCTCGCCGCGCTCGCGATGGCAAGCACCGCAACGAAATAGAGGGGCGCGAGCAGTCCAAAGATGGAAAGGGCCGAACCGATCACCGGACCGATCGTGGTGCCAAGTGCAAAGGCCATGCTGACGACAGCGATGCCGCCAAGTCTTTCGGCCGCCGAGGTGCGATCCGCCACATAAGCCTGCGCCGCGGCCGACGTGCCTGACCCGAAACCGCCGTATATGCAGCGCGAGGCGACCAGCAGTGGGAATACCCATGTCGGCGGCAGCCACCGGTTTAGTCCGGCCCACAGAGTGCTGGCAAACCCGAGGAACGAAATGCCGAAGGCAATCAGCCCCACGAGCATGATCGGCTTCCGGCCAAAATAGTCGCTGCGCCTCCCCCAAAACGCAGACGAAAAAATCCAAATCGTCGCCGAGGCGGCAAAAATGGAAGTAACCCCAAGTGGGCCGATGCCAAGCTGGCGCCCGGCCGGGGAGAGGACGGTGTAGATGACCGACTGTCCCACGCCCATGCACAACAAGCTGAGAAAGAGAATGGCGAAGGCACGGCGACGCTCTGCCGGAACGCTGGCTTTCGGCTCCGCTGCGGGGGGCTGGTTCAGCGCCGGAAACTCCGGTCGAGGTGGACGATCCAACAAGCCACGCTAGGGTCTGCGTCTGTCGTGAACGCTTTGTAAACCCGGAGGGGGCAGCGGGTCGCGGCTGGGGCAATTCCCGGGAAGCAGTGCGGCGCCGCTCATCCCCCGGCGTCCATTAACGGTTGTAGAGCAAATTCTAGGTTAACTTGAGACGCTCTGCGAACGGGACTGGGAATGCTGGGCCGAACACCACGACAATCGGCGATATTGCTTGCGGGTTATTGCGAGACCTTGGGCCACATGCGGCTGCGGGCGCAGCGCGAGGAGGCCCTGCGCTGCGGAAAGCTCGAGGCCGAACTCGCCAGCCGCGCCAAGTCCGAGTTCCTCGCCAATATGAGCCACGAATTGCGGACGCCCCTGAACGCCATCATCGGCTTCGCCGACCTGATCCGGCACCTCAGCGGAGGCGATTCGGCGCGCACGGCGGAATACGCCGGAAACATCGGCGACGCCGGCCGGCATCTGCTGAACATCATCTCCGACATCCTCGACATTTCGAAGATCGAGAGCGGGTCAGCCAGTCTTTCTTTCGCACCGCACGATCTCCGCGATCTCGTGGAAGCCAGCGTGATGCTGGTCCGTGACCGGATAGAGGAAAAATCTCAGCGGCTCGACCTGCGGCTGGCTCGCGACCTGCCGTTGCTCAATGTGGATGAGCGGCGAATCAAGCAGATCGTCATCAATCTCCTTTCGAATGCCCACAAATTCACGCCGCAGCGCGGCCGCATCATCGTGGTGACCAAGCGCACGCCAGACGGCGGCATTACTGTCGCGGTGGCGGACACTGGCCCGGGTATGAGCCCGGACGAGCTGCGTACCGCGCTCAAGCCATTCGGCCAAGTGCGTCCGGATCACTACCGGGCACATAGCGGCACCGGTCTCGGGCTTCCCATCGCCGCGGCGCTCGCGAAGCAGCATGGCGGCACACTGGAACTGGCCAGCGAACCGGGCGCCGGCACGACGGCGGTGCTGATGTTACCTGCATCGCTTGCTCAACCCGAAGGTACTCTCCGTTTGCCGGAACTTGCGACACGCATTCTGAAACGATCCCAATCCGATATGGGAGGTCTGCATGAACCAGCCCGCGCTTAAGGCCACGGTACCGGTCCGTGAACGCCGGGGGGTTCCGGCCTCGCCGCCGCGGCGCATTGGACACGTGGTCTCCGTATCCGGTTCGCGTGCCATTGCGGTTCTCGAACGGCAGAACATGGGTGCTCCACGCGAACCGCTGCGGGTACAAGTCGGCTCGCTCCTGAAGATTGCAACGCCTGCGTCCGCGGTTCTGGGAATGGTCACGGCCGTGAGCATGCCCACCCCATTCTCCACGGAGCAAGAAGATCAAATCGAACTTGTGGAGATGAACCTCGTCGGCGAGGTTGTGATTGCGGGTCCCGACAGACGGTTGACCTTCCGCCGCGGCGTCACCAGTCCGCCCAGCAATGGCGATGCGCTGTTGCTTGCAGATCGCCACGATTTGACGCGCGTGTATGCGCCACCGGCGCTGGCGACCATCAAAGTCGGAACGCTGTATCAGGATCCGGCAGTGCTCGCGCGACTCCGCATGGACGATCTCCTTTCAAAGCACTTCGTGATCGTGGGGAGCACCGGTTCCGGCAAATCGTGTGCTTTAACGACCATCCTCGGGCGCATTCTGGAAGATCACAAATTCGGACACGTCGTGGTGCTCGACGTTCACAACGAATACGGCAGAGCCTTCCGCGATAAGGCGGAAGCCATACACTTGAACAATTTTTCGCTTCCCTTCTGGCTGCTCAATTTCCAGGAGCTCGTGACGGCGCTCACCTCTGAGGAGCACCGCGAGGCGGAAACGGAAATCCTCGGCAAAGCGGTCACGGAGGCAAAGCGCCGCTACAACGACAATGCCGTCCGGGGCGCACTGGTGCGCAAGACCGTCGACAGCAGTCACATGACGGTCGAAACGCCAACGCCGTTCCGGCTGGCCGACCTCATTGCGTATCTGGACGATCAGATGGGGCGGCTGGACCACGCCCAGATAACATTGCCGTTCCGCAAACTGAAGGCGCGCATCGAGACCCTCATCGCGGACCAGCGCTACAATTTCATGTTCGGCAGCCTGACGGTGCAGGACACCATGGCGGACATCCTGAGCCGACTTTTCCGGGTGCCGAGCGACGGCAAGCCGATTACCGTCATCGATCTGTCCATCGTGCCGGCCGAAATCCTGGATGTGGTGATCTCGGTCATATCGCGGCTGGCCTTCGATCTTGCCATCTGGAGCAATGGCGGCCTGCCCACCCTGCTCGTTTGCGAAGAAGCGCATCGCTATGCACCGGCTTCAGACGGCGTATTTGCGCCGACGCGTCACGCGCTGGGGCGTATCGCCAAGGAAGGACGCAAATACGCCCTATCGCTGGCCTTGGTTACGCAACGGCCTTCCGAGCTCGATCCGACCATTCTGTCGCAATGTAGTACGGCGATCGCGCTGCGCCTCTCGAATGAGCGCGATGTGCAGGCTATGCGGGGGGCGGCACAAGAAGGCACTTCGGACCTGCTGGACTTCCTGCCCCTCCTGGGCGACCGCGAGGCCATCGTGCTCGGACAAGGCGTGTCGATGCCTATGCGAATCCTGTTCGACCGCCTGGAAAGCGAAGCTGTGCCGCGCAACCTCAATGCCGGATTCTCGAAAACCTGGAAAACACCCAACATGAAGCGCGAAGAGCTCGACGCGATCGTTGCCCGCTGGCGCCAGAGCGGACGCGAGAAAGCGCCCGCCGCCTAGAAATCCCGCCGGCGGCGACGCCCCTCACGCTCCTGGAGCGCTGCCTTGCAGTCTGCCGAGAGCTCGTCCATGTGGCTCTGGAGGCATTCGCGCCGGGCGCGCCCGCGATCCTGTCCTGCGCAATATTTCTCGAGGTCCTCTGCACAGGTGCGCCTCAGACCGTGTCCGCGGCGCCTCCGCTCCTCGCGTCCATTTTCTTGCGACGCCGTTTGGCCGCCTTGTCCGGTGGCCTGATTGTCCTGCTCCGTCGCCTGATTGCCCTGCTGCCCAGCCTGATGCCTGGTGCCATGCTCCTGATGACAGGCCGCAAGCGGCGCGCACGCGAGCACAAGAGCAAAACCGAGGAAGGCCGTCTTCGTCATGTCACGGGCTCCCTTTCAGAAGCGTGCTGCCGTTATGAGCGGTTCCAGCCGGGAGCCGGAACGATGGTGGGCGGTACTGGGATCGAACCAGTGACCCCTACGATGTCAACGTAGTGCTCTCCCGCTGAGCTAACCGCCCGTCTATCGCTCGGAGCTATACCGCCGGCCCCGGCGGGCGACAAGGCGGCCACCGTCCTAGGCTGCGACCATCCGTTCCACTTCTTGCACGATTTCCCGCAGGTGAAAGGGCTTCGACAGCACCTTCGCCTGTTTGGGCGCCTGGGAGGAGGGATGCAGCGCCACGGCCGCAAAGCCGGTGATGAACATGATCTTGAGGGCAGGGTCCATCTCGGCCGCGCGCTTCGCCAGCTCAATCCCGTCCATTCCCGGCATAACAATGTCCGTGAGCAGAAGGTCGAATCGGAAGTTCCTCATGTAATCGAATGCCGAGCTGCCGTCGCTGAAGTCGTTCACCAGATGGCCGGCCTTGACCAGCGCCGCGGCCAGAAACCGGCGCAGCGATTCATCGTCCTCGGCCAACAGGATTCGCGCCATCAGGCCCCAGCTCCATCGCGACAGTAAACCCTATAAGCCATTGCGCGTAAACGTGGGTTAATGGCGGGCGTCAGCATGGATTGATTCGAATGCCAGAGCAGTGCTCCATTAAGCGCCATGACGCATGGGCATAACGGTAAGGGTTGGGAAGCCGCGGACGGTCCCGGGGCAGCGGATCCGCAACTCAACGATCTTTATGCGCGGCCGTATCTCATTCAGGCTCCGGCGGAGCAGCGCGTCCCGTTTGTTTTTGCCTCCCCGCACTCCGGACGGATTTACCCGCAAACGTTCCTTCGGCTCAGCCGGTTATCGGCGTTGAGCCTGCGCCGTTCAGAAGATGCTTATGTGGACAGGCTTTTCGTCGGAGTGGTGGGCGTTGGTGCACCGCTGATCGCGGCCCGCTTCCCGCGCGCATGGCTCGATGCCAATCGTGGGCCCGGCGAACTGGACACCAGCATGTTCGATGCCCCGCTCCCCATCACTGTTGAGATCCCGGGTCCGCGGGTCGCTGCGGGATTAGGGGTGATCCCCCGAATTGTCCGGGATGGTGCTGACATTTATCGCACCAAGCTGCCGCCGGACGATGCGGAGCGCCGTCTCGTGCTGCACCGCCGGTATCACGCGGCACTTTCTCTTCTGGTGCAGGAGACGCTGGACCGCTTCGGAACTGCTGTCGTCATCGATTGCCACTCGATGCCTTCGGTAGCAGGCGCGCCCGACATTGTCCTTGGCGATCGCTATGGCACGGCAGCGTCGAACGCCTTGGTGCGGCAAGCCGAACAGGCATTTCGCCTGCAGGGCTTTAATGTGGGACGCAACGTGCCGTATGCGGGGGGATACACCACGCAGCTCTATGGTCAACCAAAGCGCGCGGTTCACGCTCTGCAGGTGGAGATCAATCGCGCACTTTATCTGGACGAAGAACCGATCGAACTGTTTGAAAATTTCGCCGTACTGCGCGACCGGCTGCTAGGTGCCCTGAACGAATTGACGAAAATCGATCCGGCCCTGCTAAGGACACGCAACCACCTGCGGGTTGCGGCGGAGTAGTCTGGCAAGTCCAATCTCAGCGGCAGTCGGACCAGGCGGCCTGATCGACTTCCTCAACGATGATGCGCACGTAGCAATAGCCCAGAACGTAGCGGAACATGCGGCGGCACACGCGCCCGCGATAGTTCTCCCGTTCACCCATGCGGCTGCGGGGAATATCGATATAGTCGCCGACTGCGGGAATTAGGCCGAACCCCGCTTCTTCGCCCATCACGAGATCGGCAATGCCACCGATTTCCTCGCACTGGTTGGAACCCTTCGGCAGGTATTGGAAGTCGATTTCGTATTTCACGACGAGGCCCTCGGGATGGCTTGTAGGGCCATCATCAACCGGTCCCGCGGCGGGGAGTCAACGCCTGATTTTGGGACTGTGCCAGGCCGGAGCGGCGGCCAAAGCGCCCTTTTGTCGGCAGCTCGCGCGGATGGGCGGCCCTTGGCAAAGTGGCCGTTCGCGGCGCAAAGCTGGCAATGCACCGATTCAGGGGCCCCATGCTGGCCCCAGGGAGCAGGACAGTGACCGTCCAGGTGATCGCCCGTCCCGCAGCCGACGCGCCCGTTCCGCATCGGCCGTTGCGGCTCCTGATCGTGACCGATGCCTGGGCGCCCCAGGTCAACGGCGTTGTGCGCACGATGGAAATCCTCGGCCGCGATTTGACGTCCATGGGGCATGAAGTGCGCTACGCCACCCCGGAAGGCCGCCGCACCCTCGCCATGCCCACCTACCCCGAGATACGGCTTGCGGTGTTCCCCCGCCGGAGTCTGGAAGGGATGATCGCCGACTTTGAGCCCACCGCAGTTCACATCGCAACGGAAGGGCCGCTCGGCTGGAGCGCGCGCGCCATCTGTATCAGGCAGAAGCGCGACTTCACGACGTCCTTTCACACCCGCTTCCCGGAGTATGTGAGCGCCCGGTTTCCGTTCGTGTCCGAGCGGCTGGTTTACCGCTGGCTGCGGCGCTTTCACGGACCCGCCAGTGCCGTCATGGTGGCCACCGACACCTTGCGCCGCGAGCTGGAGGCGCATGGTTTTCGGAACACGCGCATCTGGTCGCGCGGCGTGGATGTCGAGCTCTTCCGCCCGATACACGATATTGCTCTGCCGTTCCCGCGGCCGATCTGGCTTTATGTCGGCCGGGTGGCGGTCGAGAAGAACATCGAGGCGTTCCTGGCGCTCGACCTGCCGGGCACTAAAGTTGTGGTGGGTGACGGCCCCGCGCGCGAGGCGCTTCAGCGCAAATACCCGGCCGCGAAGTTCGTCGGGGAGAAAGTCGGCGAGGAGCTGGTGCAATATTATGCCGGCAGCGACGTCTTCGTGTTTCCCAGCAAAACCGACACGTTCGGCCTGGTGGTGCTGGAAGCGCTCGCCTGCGGCACGCCAGTTGCCGCCTTTCCGGTTCCGGGGCCTGCGGATGTGATCGGCTCCGCGCCGGTGGGCGCGCTGGACAACGATCTCGAGGCTGGCTGCAAAAAGGCGCTCACAATTTCGCGGGAGGCATGCCGCGCTTTCGCGCTCACCCGGTCGTGGCGGGCGTGCACCGAGCAGTTCCTTGGCAACCTGCCGGCATGATACGCGTCGGTTCCGGCGCCCGTGCTAGGTTGCGCCGCTGCGTCAATGCGCGTCCTCATGCCTGAACCATCAGTAGCATCTCGCCGGCGCCTTTCGCCTTATGAGCTTGCATTTCTCATCGCTGTGGTTGCGGCTTGGGCCGCCTTCGTCGTTTCTCTAGGCAAAGACCAGTCATGGGATTTCCGCAATTACCACTGGTACGTTCCTTACGCTTTCTTGCACGGGCGCTTGGGTTTCGATGTCGCGGTCGCGCATCAGGCGACGTACTACAATCCCTTTCTCGACCTTCCTTTTTACCTGTTGGCGACGCACACGCCATCGTGGTTCGCCCTCGCTGTCCTCGGAGCGGTGCAGGGCGCCAACATCGTCCCGCTCTATTTCCTTTCGCGCACCGTGCTGCGCGTGCCGCAGCGCGAGATTGCCGCCGCCGTGCTGGCGCTCTTCTGCCTTACCGGCAGCCTGACCGTCTCGCTCGCGGGACAGACCTATTACGACAACGTGCTGAGTGTGCTCGTGCTTGGCGGGCTGGCACTGATCGTCTGCAACCGTGAGACGCTGCGCGATGGCCCGCTTGCCAACGCGCTGCTGATCAGCGGCGTGGCAGGTCTTGCGGTCGGCGCCGCTGCTGGACTCAAAATGCCGCAAGGGTTGTTCGCATTCGGCTTTGCGGCGGCGCTTGCGGTGCTGCCTGGCACGTTCAAGCGACGAGCAGCCAGACTCGCGGCGGGCGCGGCCGGCGGCATCGTCGGGGTGGTTCTCTTTGCGGGCTACTGGTTCCTCAAGATTTATCGGGAGACAGGCAATCCGCTGTTTCCGTATTTCAACCAGTACTTCCGCTCACCGCTGGCATTGCAGGCCTCCTATCGCGACACCCGCTTTATCCCGCACCGCTGGCCGAAGCGCCTGCTGCTGCCATTGCTCTTTTCGCTGCATTGGCAGGTGGCCAACGATCTGCCCTTCCAGGACATCCGGGTCGGAGTGGCCTACGTGACCGGAATTCTGACCGCGCCACTCGCCTTCTTCCGCAGGCGCGATGCTTACGTCGATGCGACCGCCGTCGGCGCCGTCTTCGCCTTCGCAGGAGTTTCCTATGCGGTGTGGGTGTTCCTGTTCGGCATCTATCGCTACATCCTCGCGCTAGAAATGCTGGCGCCGCTACTGATCGTGGGTGCTATAGCGCTTTGGCCAATCGGTAAATATCTGCAAGCCGGGCTGACGCTGCTCATCGCAACCGTCATTCTCGGCACCATGCGATACGACATTCTGGAGCGGGCGCCGCTGGGCGATCCCTATATTCAGGCCGCCGTGCCGCCCATTGCCGGTCCCCGGCACAGCATGATTCTGATGACGGGCGAGGCGCCGATGGGCTATCTGGTCCCAGAGCTGCCACCGCAAATACCGGTATTGCGAATCGATGGCTGGTTGATTCAACCTGCGGACGGCTCGAAGCTCACCGCCGCCACCCGCGCTCGGGTGGACGCCTTCCAAGGCGATCTGTACGTCATCGCCAACGAATATGAAGTGGGGCGGGCCGGGGATGCGCTTGCCGATTATGGACTGGGGATGCGATGGACGGAGTGCAAACTGTTCAGCACGAATCTCGGCGGGCCGTACCGGTTCTGCCCGCTGAAACGGCTACCGAAGCACGCATGAGCGGCGTGCCGGCGCGCATCGCCGTTCTCATCCCCTGTTACAACGAGGCGGCCACCATCGGCACGGTGGTGCGCGATTTTCACGCCGCGCTGCCGGCAGCGGAGGTCTTCGTCTACGACAACAATTCCAGAGACCGCACGATGGAGGTGGCCCAGGAAGCCGGCGCCACCGTCCGCACCGAGCGGAACCAGGGCAAAGGCAGCGTGGTGCGTCGCATGTTTGCCGACATCGAAGCGGACATCTACGTTTTGGTCGACGGCGACGACACTTACGAAGCCGCCGCGGCGCCGAAGCTCGTCGAGGCCCTGGTGGACGAAGATCTCGATGTGGTTTCGGGCCGGCGCGTGGCCGTGGCGCAGGCGGCGTATCGTGCGGGCCACGTGCTCGGCAACCGCCTGCTCACGGGCCTCACCGCCACAATGTTTCGCGTGCAGATCGCCGACCTGCTGACCGGCTACCGGGTCATGTCGCGGCGCTTCGTCAAGTCCTTTCCCTTCACCGCCGAAGGTTTCGGCATCGAGACCGAGCTCACTGTCCATGCCGTGCGCCTGCTCATGCCGACCCTGGAAATCGAAACACGCTACAAGGAACGCCCGGAAGGCTCAGTCAGCAAGCTAAACACCTGGCTGGACGGGTTCCGCATCCTTCGCACCATCGCCCTGCTGGTGCGAGAAGAGCGGCCGTTGGTGTTTTTCAGCGCGATTTTCGTCGTGTTGGCGCTCCTGTCCCTCCTGGTCGGCGCGCCCGTGATTTACGAATATGCACGAACAGGGCTGGTGCCACGCCTCCCTACCGCACTCCTCTCCACCGCGCTCATGCTGCTTGCGTGTCTTTCGCTGGTGTGCGGCCTGATCCTCGACACCGTGACGCGCGGTCGCTGGGAGGCCAAGCGCATGGCCTATCTCACAATACCGGGGCCGCACGGGCTGATGTTGCCGTGAGCGCGAAGCACGCGAGAGCATGTTCGCGGAAAAATGACTGTGATTGAACCCGTCATACGCTCGCGTTTCCTCCGCTTCGCCTTCATCGGGACCCTTGGCTTCCTCGTTAACGAGGCGGCGCTGTGGGGTGCGTTAGAGGCGCTTGCCCTCGGACCATATGCCGGCGGCGTGTTCTCCTTCCTGATCGCGGCTACATTCACCTGGCTGGGCAATCGCATCCTCACCTTTCGCGCGCACGCGGCGACAACCGCCTATTCGATGCTGCGGGAATGGCTGATGTTCCTTGCCGCCAACGGAATCGGGTTCCTGGTGAATTATGCCGTGTATGCGAGCCTTGTCACCTTTGCACCGAAGCCGCTGAACAATCCGTTTGTCGCACTCGCCTTTGGAACGCTGGCCGGGCTGACGTTGAATTTTGTGCTGTCGAGCAAACTCGTGTTCCGCTCGCGAATGTCGTCGTAATCAGCTGGCGCGGCTCTTCAGATCGGCGTTGAGCACGCCCAGCATCTCCGGAGTGGGATAGCCGTCCGCGGGCAGGTGATGATCGGTCTGATAATGGCGAAGGGCTGCGCGCGCCTTCCGCCCCATCACACCATCGAGCGGTCCGGGGTCGTAGCCCAGCGCCTTCAGATCGTTTTGCATCGCCAGGCGTTGGCTGGGCGAAAGCGGACGCTGATCCGTCGGCCAGCTGGCCAGAATCTCGCCGCCGGCCCGCAGGCGATCGGCCAGATTGCACACCGCGAGCGCGTAACTCGCGGCGTTGTTGTAGGTGAGCACCGCCTTGAAATTGGGGAACAGGAGAAACGCGGGCCCGCGCCAGCCCGCGGGCAAATAGATCGCCGCAAAAGTGTTGTCGCCGGCGATGTCGGCGCCGCGCACCGGCTTCACGCCCAAGCTGCTCCAGTCGCGGAGCGGCCGCGCCGTGTCGGCATCGGCCTGCTCGTAGGCAAAACCCCGCGGCAGCGTCACCTCGCGATAGCAGGGCTGGCCCGGTTGCCAGCCAGCGTCGTGCAGCAGCAGCGCCGCGGACGCGAGCGCATCGGCCGGCGAATGCCAGAGGTCGATCCTTCCGTCGCCGTCGCCATCCACCCCCCATTTGAGAAAGGACGAGGGCACAAATTGAGTCTGTCCGAAGGCGCCCGCCCATGACGATGTCATCTGCCGCGGATTGAGATGCTCTTGCTGCTCCATGCGCATGGCGGCGATCAGCTCGCGCCGCGCGAAATCCTGCCGTGGGCCGTCGTAGGCCAGCGTGGCGAGCGCGGCGAACATGTTGAAGCCGCCCTGCTCGACTCCGTAGGCGGTTTCCAGTCCCCAGATCGCGACCAGAGTTTCCTTCGGAACCCCATAACGCGCTTCGATCGTGGCAAGCGCATTGGCATAGCGGTCCAGCATGGCCCGGCCGTTTTCCACCCGAGTGGGCGAAACCGCGGTGGCAAGATACTCCCACACCGGCTTGACGAACTCCGGCTGCTGCCGGTTCAACTCCTCCACCCGCGGGACGCGGCGCAGGCCTGCCATGGAAGCATCATAGGTATCCGGAGGGATGCCGGCGCGGATCGCCACCTCGCGAAAATCGCGGATGAATGCTGCGAACTTCGCGTCCTGCTCCGACCAATAAGGCTGCATCGGCTGCGGAGCAGGGGCCCGTGGCGCGGTCGGCAGGGCTGTCCGGGGCGCCGGTTGCGCGCAACTGAGGATCGCAGTTGCAAAAAGGAGGGCGCCGGCCCGCCGAAGGTCGCGGCCGTCTGGAAAACCAATCTGCATGCTATGCCAAACCGCCCGAATCAGCCGAATTTCGCCTTCTTGCACCGAAAAGCCGGGCATTGACAGCGCGGGAGGGCCCGAATAGGTTCCGCGCCTCTTTCCACGGGGCCGCTTTGGCCCTGTTTTCATTGAAGGCGTGCCATGAAAGTCCGCAATTCCCTGCGCTCGCTCAAGAAGCGCGACAAGGACTGCCGCATCATCCGGCGGAAGGGGCGCACCTACGTCATCAACAAGAAGAATCCCCGCTTCAAGGCGCGCCAGGGCTGAGTGTTTGGCCCTATGATGGGCCGGTGATCGCGCTTCCTTCACCCGATCCGGAAATCCTTTCCCGCCGCGGGGAGGTTGTTGCCGCGCTGAAGCGGCTGGTGCCCGATGGCGTAGTGGCGGAGCCGTCGGGATTGGCAGCCTATGACGGCGACGCGCTCGCAGCCTATCGCCAGACGCCACTTGTGTGCGTGCTGCCCAAGAGCAAGGACGAAGTCTCCGCCGTGCTCGCCTTCGCGCACGAAATGGGCTTGCCGATTGTGCCGCGCGGCGCCGGAACCTCGCTCTCCGGCGGAGCGCTGCCGCGCGCCGATGGCATTTTGCTCGGCTTCGGCCGCATGAACCGCATTCTGGAAATCGATCTGGAAAACCGCTGCGTGGTTGCGGAGCCCGGCGTCACCAACGCCGCCATCACCCGCGCCGTCGAAGGAGATGGGTTCTATTACGCGCCCGATCCGTCCAGCCAGATCGCCTGCACCATCGGCGGCAACATCGCGGAGAATTCCGGCGGCCTGCACTGCCTGAAGTACGGGCTCACCACGCACAATCTGCTTGGCGTCGAGTTTGCGCTGCCGGATGGCGCGCGGATTTGCTTTGGCGGCAAGGCACCCGGCGGCGATGGCCTCGATTTGTTGGGCGTGATCACCGGCTCGGAAGGATTACTGGGCGTGGTGGTGGAAGCAACGGTTCGCATCCTGCCTAAGCCGCCCTGTGCGCGCACTTTGCTCGCCGGCTTTCATTCCGTACCGGATGCGGGCAGCTGTGTCGCCAACATTATTGCCGCCGGTATTGTGCCCGCGGCGATGGAGTTCATGGATCGCCGCTGCATCGAAGCGGTCGAGATTTACTGCGCGCCGGGATATCCGAAATGCGAAGCCATCCTCATCATCGAGATCGATGGGTTGGCGGCGGAAGTCGCGGACGGCGTTGCGCGGGTCAGCGGCATCGCGCGGGCAAGCGGCGCGCATGAGGTGCGCGAGGCGGCGGACGCGCGCGAACGCGAACGGCTATGGAAAGGCCGCAAGGCTGCGTTCTCCGCCATGGGGCGGTTGGCGCCCGACATGCTGTGCATGGACGGCACCATCCCGCGCCGCGCGCTGCCATCCGTGCTCGCGCGCATGGCGGAGATGGCGCAAGGATACGGCCTCGGCTTCTGCAACGTATTCCACGCCGGCGACGGCAATTTGCATCCGCTGATCATTTTTGACGTGATGAAAGCGGGCGAGCTGGAGCGGGCAGAAGCGTTCGGCGCGGAGATTCTGCGCCTGTGCGTCGCGGTTGGCGGCGTGCTCACCGGCGAGCATGGCGTGGGCGTGGAGAAACGCGACCTGATGCCGGAGATGTTTTCCGAAGCCGATCTCGCGCAGCAGCAGCGGCTGAAATGCGCGTTCGATGCCGCTGGCCTGCTCAATCCCGGCAAGGTGTTTCCAACGCTGTCGGCGTGCATCGAGCAGGGGCATGCGCATGTGAAGCGCGGGGCCATGCGGCATGCGGA
>DATIEM010000116.1:0-8069 GCA_035455725.1 Rhizomicrobium sp.
CCGGCGATAGAGGCGCATGGACTCCGCCGCTTCGCCGGAACTCGACATACTGCGCTGGCAGTTCGATCTGGCGTGGCGGCTTGAGGAGCATCATCTGCCGCATGTCACCGATGCGGCCTGCCTGCGGCAGCCCGCGCCCAACAGCTGGAATGTTCGCGAAAACACGGACGGCGCATGGCGGCCGGACTGGGCGGATGCAGAGCCTGATCCCGCGCCGCCCGTCACCATCGGCTGGCTCACCTGGCATCTCATCTGGTGGTGGTCAAGCCTGATCACGGCGCTGCTTGAGCTGACCGCTACTGAGGAGTATTCGCGCGCAGCGCATGGCTGGGTGTCGGCCTTGGCGTATCGGTGAACGAGGCAACGCCTCCCATCTTTGGCGCAAACACCCGGAGCACCGAACCCATGATCCGCACCATCCTGCCCGCCCTCGCCCTCGCCGCGCTCGCGCCTTCCACGGCGCTGGCCGATCAGGCGATCAGCGTGCCGCCCTTCAAGAGCATCGAGCTGCACGGCGGCGGCCAGGCGGTGCTGCGCCATGGCGACCGGCAGCGCGTGGTGCTCATCAAGGGCGATCCCAATATCGCGCAAATCGAGGTGAAGGGCGACGGCCGGCTGGTGCTGTCACCCTGCGACAGTGATAAAAATCGGTGCTGGGGCTGGCACGAGCTGAAGGTCGAGGTGACGACGCCTTCCATCGCTGCCATTGCCGTCCACGGCGGCGGCGACCTCAGGGCGCAAGCCGGTTTTCCGAAGCAGCCGAGCCTTTCGCTCGCGGTGCATGGCGGCGGAGATGCGGACGTTCGCGCGCTCGCTGCCGACAATGTTTCGGTCGCGGTGCATGGCGGCGGCGATGCCAAAGTCCGCGCCGAACGCACGCTGGCCGCAGACGTGCACGGCGGCGGCGAGGTGCGCTTCTGGGGGCATCCGGCGGTAAGCTCCTCCACCCATGGCGGCGGCGAGGTCCGCAGCGGCGAGTAGCGCGACCATCGCGCTCGTTGAAATGGACCATTGAATGGTCTAACATGGACTCATGCGCGTCTCCGTCACGGAAGCCAAAGGGCAGCTGACGCAACTGGTTCGCCGCGCCGAAGCCGGCGAAGAAGTCGTGCTCACCCGGCACGGTCAGCCTGCGGTGCGCCTCGTACCCACGGCGACCAGGCCGACCCGCGCACAAAGAGCGGCAGCGCTGGACCGCATATGGAAGGCCGCAGCCGGAAGGAAAAAGGATGGCGGCCCCAGCGCAGCGCGCAGTCAGGATCACCTTTACGACGAGTACGGATTGCCGAAGTGATTGCCGTCGATACATCGGCGCTGATGGCGATTATTCTCCACGAGGCTTCGGGGGGCAGGTGCAAGGCGGCGCTCGATACGGATGATCGAATTCTCATTTCCGCCGGTACTCTGGCGGAGGCCCTGATTGTTGCGGGCAGTCGGGCGCTGAGAAATCAAATGCTCGATCTCATCGAAAGCATCGGCATGGAAGTTGTGCCAGTGACCGACGCTGCGGCGCGCCGCGTGGGGGATGCTCATGCAAAATGGGGAAGAGGAGCCAAAACGGCGGGACTCAATTTCGGCGACTGTTTCGCGTATGAGGTGGCGAAGGAGAACGGTTGTCCGCTCCTCTATGCAGGCCGCGATTTTGCGCGGACCGATATCAAGAGCGCGCTGTGAATTTCATCGCAAGAAAGGGCACAGGATGACCAGCACGCAGAAAGGCAAATCTCCCTCGCAGATCATCGATGCGAAGATCCAGAAGCTGGGGGACTGGCGGGGCGAAACCTTCAGGCAGCTGCGCGCCCTCATCCACGAAGCCGATCCCAAGGTGGTCGAAACCCTGAAATGGGCCAAGGCGGCGAACCCTTCCGGCGTGCCGGTGTTCGAGCACGACGGCATCCTCTGCACCGGCGAAAGCTACAAGGACAAGGTGAAGCTCACCTTTGCGCAGGGCGCCGCGCTGCCCGATCCCGCCGGCCTGTTCAATTCCAGCCTGGACGGCAATTTGCGTCGCGCCATCGATTTCAAAGAAGGCGACCAGGTCAACGAGAAGGCCTTCAAGGCGCTCATCCGCGCGGCGGTCGCCCACAACACCGCCAGGGCGAAGCGGTAATCCGCTATCGTACGCTAGCAGCCGTTCTTTTCGCCGATCTTCACGGCGCCGCTGTCGTTCGATTCCCCGCCGTAATCCTGGTCGTAGACCAGCGTTTCGATGTTGCCGTGGGCGGCCTGGCCGGTGAAGATCAGCCCGGCGGTGTCACCGTCGCCCAGCTGCTGTTCGCCGCTCGCCACAATAATGCCGCTGATCACCTGGAAGGACCCGTAGGGCAGCAGGCCCACCAGCGGGCCGCCGGTCAGCACGGCCGAGCCGCCATGCCGCCGGCCGGAACCGCCGTCGTCCGTCAGCTTCAGGCAATAGGTGCCGTCGCTATGGTTCGATCGGGTGACGGTCACCGGGTAATTGCCGGTGTAGCTGGCGGCGGCCCTCGCCGCGCCGCCCGAGACAGCAAAAAACAGCCCGCAGCCGAGCGTGAGAAGCGCTTTCATGGTGTTGAGATCTCCCCTTGCAGATGGATTCCTCCTGCGCGGTGGACGCGCCTGGCCGCCCCTTATTCCTTCCCGTTGCGCCACGTTCATTCGTCTGGTTGAATCCGGCGGCATCGGAGTCGGGGGGCTCGCGCAATGACCATCGAAGCTGCAACGGGCCTTGCACCACGGCAAAGCCGGCCGTTCGCGCCGTACTGCAAGTCCGACCGCAACTTCTTTCTCACCTACGTGGTGCTGCTGTGGTTTGGCATCCTGGGCGGCTTCGTGCCGGAGATCGTCAGCCATATCGCGCAGCACAAGCCGCCGTTTCCGCTCATCGTGCATGTGCACGGTGTGGTGTTCATCGGCTGGCTGGTGGTGCTGACGGCGCAGGTGCTGCTGATCCGCCGCCGGCGTGCAGACCTGCACCGCAGGCTCGGGGTAGCCGCGATGGGATTGGCGGCGGCGATGGTGGTGATCGGTCCCGCCACGGCCTTCTACATGCAGCGCTATCACTGGGGCACGCCGGACAGCGACCCGCCGTTCCTGGCCATCCAGCTGACCGACATCTTCTCCTTCGCCGTGCTGGTGACGGCGGCGTTCGCGTTGCGCGGCGATTCCTCCGCGCACAAGCGGCTGATCCTGCTCGCGACGCTGTACATCAGCGACGCGGGATTCGCGCGGCTGTTCGGCGGTGGTGTGCACGGGATGTTGGGGGACGGTGTGTGGCCGTTCCTGGCGGAAGCCTATCTCTGCAACGATGTGCTGGCGCTCGGCATCGGCGCCTACGATGTCGTCACCCGCAGGCGACTGCATCCCGCGTATGTCGCCGGCCTGGCCTGGACGTTCGCGCTGCAGCTGACGGCCTCGGCGCTCTACCATGCGCCCGGCTGGAAGCCGATCTCGGTGGCGCTGATCGGCCATTGATCGTGCGGCGTTGCAATCCGGTGTGGGGCGCCCGATATCACGCCGCATGAACGATTTGTCCGAATTTCCGATCACCAGGCGCTGGCCGGCCAAATATGCCGACCGGCTGCAACTCTACGGCGTGCCGTCGCCCAACGGTGTGAAGGTCTCCATCATGCTGGAGGAAACCGGGCTGCCCTACGAGGCCCACTATGTCGACATCGGCGATGCCGGCGAGCAGCGCACGCCGGATTTCCTTTCGCTCAATCCGAACGGCAAGATTCCCGCGATTCTCGATCCCAACGGCCCAAGTGGCAAGCCGCTGCCGCTGTTCGAATCCGGCGCCATCCTGCTTTATCTGGCGGAGAAGACAGGCCAGCTGATGCCGGCCGATCCGGCGCGCCGTTGGCTAACCATCCAATGGGTGTTCTTCCAGATGGCCTTCATAGGGCCGATGTTCGGGCAGGTGGGCTATTTCTTCAAATTCGCCGGCCGCGAGATCGAAGACAAGCGGCCGCTGCAACGCTACGTGGGCGAAGCGAAGCGTCTCCTCGGCGTGATCGATCGGCAACTCGAAAGCCGCGACTGGATCATGGACGAATACAGCGTCGCCGATATTTCCGCGCTCGGCTGGGTGCGCAATCTGATCGGCTACTACGGCGCGCGCGAGCTGGTGGAATACGATTCCCTGCAGAACGTGCCGGCCTGGCTGGAGCGCGCGCTGGCGCGCCCGGCCGTGCAGCGCGGCCTTCGCATTCCGCAACGCCCGCAGTAAATTCCCGCGATCGCCTCCCCTGATTAATCCCAGCGATTGGCATTCTTCGGCCAGCCGGCACGCTGCACCCGCACGATGCAGAAGCGCTGGCCGGTGGGCGCCTTCATCACCACCCAGCGTTCCTTGCGTGTGTCCACCGTGGCGCCGAGCTTTTCGAGGCGCGCCACTTCCGCCGCGATGTCATCGGTCTCGATATCGATGTGAACGCGGCTTTCATGCGCCACGCGCTGGATTTGCACGCTCGGTTCATCCGGCGGGGTCTCCAGCATCCGGTAGTTGCCGCGGCTGCCGGGATGCTTTGGATCGACCGGACGGCCGAGCGCATCCGCCCAGAATTGAGCGGCCACGTCGATATCGTCGGTGTGCAATCGATCAGCAGCCCATTGATGCGCGAGCGATGCATGCTGCCTCCCTGTTCCTGCGGTCACGCGTGCGGGACTGGTATCATGTTCCCGGGCGTTATCTGGTATCCTTTCGCTTCGACAAGCGAGGCTTTGGAAGGGAGCGCATCGGCGATGGCGCTCTACCGCGACGTGGCCATCAACGGCATGGTGGGGACCATCGAAGACGCGATGCGGCAGGTGCTGGACTGCTGGGCCGAGCTGCCGCCGGAGATGCAGGAGGCCATCGAGCAGTTTCGCGTTCAACTGGGGGCCGCGATCGATTCGGTGTACCTGGTGAAGCGCGCCCTCGACCAGGAAGTGCACGAGAGCGAGATGCGGTTGAGTTGAGGGGTCAAGGGAATTGGTATCCTGTCACCGTATTCTCTATTTAACGCACGAAACTGTTGAACCGCTCGGCGGATGAGCATGCGGCGCTTCACCCGCCTCACAAACGCTTTCAGCAAGCGGATCGAAAACCACGGGCTTTCCGTGGCCCTCCACTACATGCACTATAACTTCTGCCGCATTCACAAGAGCCTTCGGGTAACGCCAGCAATGGCCGCAGGAGTGACGGACCGGGTGTGGGACATGAGCGATGTCGCGGCTCTAATCGCCGCGCAGGAAGCGCCTGTAGCGAAGCGTGGGCCGTACAAGAAGAAAGCAGCATGAAATCTGTAGAACAGATTACGGTCCGAGACTTGGAAGCGTTTCCAGTATGGGAGCTTACGAACGACTGCGGAATGGACACGCAGGTTCGCCCTGTAACGAATTTGCCCATCGATCATACCGGAGGCGTTCTGATTGGGACCAAGGTAAGGTTTCGCAGTGGGACCGAAAGGTGGGGCCTACTAGGCAATCTATCGGCTACTGAGCCCTCCGTAACCGAACAGTTTTTGACTCTGTCGGTCGAGAATCATGGAGCATGGATTATGCTCGCCAGATACTTTGACGCGGACTATTTGCGCAGCGGCCCGGACAGATTGGCAGCTTTACTCGGCTTGCCCGTCGATGAGATTTTTCCAATCTGGTATGACGCGGGGCCGTATGTTGTCGGGAATAGGGATGCGCTCTCCGGATACATCTTCAAGGAGCCGCGAAGAAGGCTTCCCAGAGCCGAGCTATTAGCGATGGCAGTCGGCTGACCTTGCGAGATATTCAAAATGCGTCACTACCGCGCGGAGTCGATACTCTTCGCGCCACCCGATGGCGCTGCTTGGAGCTGGGGTCACGTCGGTGACCACGCGGTTGATGCCTTTCATCTGTTGATGATGCGGGTGGCGACGCGCGAAGACAAATTCAATGCACCGTCTGCGTGACGAGCCGCAAGACATAGGCGGCCGCTGCAGCCCCGACCGCAAGCCAGTCCCACCGCCGCGATCGCGCGATCAATGCGACGACCAGCGCGACGCAGACGCCCGTGCGATGGACGACGACGACAAGAGGCGGCGCGCCGACGACCCCGATGAGATCGAGAAGCCAGTTGCTGCATTGGTACAATAGAAAGAAGGAAAGAAAGGGAGCACGCTGTTCGGCATAGGCCGCCTTCATGTCCAACGGCGCGCCGTGTTCGATCCGCGGCAATGCTGCAGCACAGGCGAGATAAAGAAAAATCGGCGCAGCCATTACAACCATGAAGATGCCGGTTGGCCAAGCCGACGCATGCGCAAGAACCTCACGGATGCCCCACCAGTAATTGACGACACCGATCAGGATCAGCAGCGCCCAGGCCAGAGGCAGCGCATCCCATCTGATTCCGCGACGCGCGGCGAAGAGCTTTTCGAATCTCAGCAACAATTCCGTCAGGCCAAAGCCCACAACAATGGTGATGAGAGTCAAATCCATTGGTTGGAGCCCCTTACTCCCACTCGATTGTCCCGGGGGGTTTTGATGTTACGTCATAGACCACGCGGTTGATGCCCTTCACCTCGTTGATGATGCGCGTGGCCGTGCGCGCCAGGAACACGTGCTCGAAGGGATAGGAATCCGCCGTCATGCCGTCCGTGGATGTCACCGCACGCAGAGCGCAGACGTGATCGTAGGTGCGGTCGTCGCCCATCACGCCCACCGTCTTCACCGGCAGCAGTACCGCGAACGCCTGCCATATCTCGTCGTACAGTCCGGCCTTGCGGATCTCGTCGAGGTAGATGGTGTCGGCCTTGCGCAGTGCCGTGAGCTTCTCGCGCGTGATCTCGCCGGGCACGCGAATGGCCAGCCCCGGCCCGGGAAACGGATGCCTCCGCACGAAATGCTCCGGCAGCCCCAGCTCGCGACCGAGCGCGCGCACCTCGTCCTTGAACAGCTCGCGCAGCGGCTCCACCAGCTTCATCTTCATGCGCTCGGGCAGGCCGCCGACATTGTGGTGTGACTTGATGGTGACGGACGGCCCGCCGATGGCCGACACGCTTTCGATCACATCCGGATAGAGCGTGCCCTGCGCCAGGAACTCCGCGCCGCCGATCTTGTGCGCCTCCTCGTCGAACACATCGATGAAGGTGGCGCCGATGATCTTGCGCTTCTTCTCGGGATCGCTGACGCCTTCCAGCCGCGAGAGGAACAGCTCGGCGGCGTCGGAATGAATAAGCGGGATATTGTAGTGGCCGCGGAACAGCGACACCACCTCGTCCGCTTCGCCGGCGCGCATCAGGCCGGTATCGACGAAAATGCAGGTGAGCTGATCGCCGATGGCTTCGTGGATGAGCACCGCGGCGACGGAGGAATCCACGCCGCCGGAAAGGCCGCAGATCACCTTGCCCCTGCCCACCTGCGCGCGGATGCGCCGGATGGCGTCTTCCTTGAAGGCGTGCATGTTCCAGTCGGGCGCGATGCCCGCGATGGTCTGCACGAAATTGCGCAAGAGCGCGCCACCCTTCGGCGTGTGCACCACCTCGGGGTGGAACATCACGCCGTAAAATTTGCGCGCCTCGTCCGCCACGATGGCGAACGGTGCGTTCTCGCTCTGCGCCACCACGTGGAAGCCGGACGGCAGCGACACCACGCGATCGCCGTGGCTCATCCACACGTCGTCGCGCGCGCCCAGCGCCCACACATTCTCGAACAGCGGCGATTGGCCGGTGACTTCGATTTCCGCGCGGCCGAATTCCGCCGCATGGCCGCCTTCCACCTTGCCACCCAGTTGCTGCACCATCGCCTGCTGGCCGTAGCAGATGCCGAGCACGGGCACGCCCATCTCGAACACCGCTTGCGGCGCGCGCGGCGTGTGCGAAAGCGTGACGCTGGCCGGCCCGCCCGAAAGGATGATGGCGCGCGGCTGCGCCTTCTCAAGCGCGGCCTCCGCCTGGTTGAACGGCACGATTTCGCAATAGACGCCGGCCTCCCGGACACGCCGCGCGATCAGCTGCGTCACCTGGCTGCCGAAGTCGATGATGAGAACGGGAATCGTCATGGCAGGATTTACCGGAGTGCCTCCGCCGCTGTCCAGCGCGCGCTACTTCGGCCAGGCGTTCACCAGGTTTGCCACATTC
>DATIEM010000117.1:0-20989 GCA_035455725.1 Rhizomicrobium sp.
TGGCCTTATTGTAACCGGCGAAGGAGCGCGCCCGCATACCTTTAGGAGAAGCATGTTCGCGTCATCTCGCAATCAGAAAAGAACAATTCGCAGCCGATTTGCCGCCATATCCTGTGCCGCGGCCGGGTTATTGCTGACTGCGGCCGCATCGCCATTCCCCGCGCACCCGGTCACCACTGCCGAGATCACCGCCGCTGACCTGTCCGCCCGCGACAAGGCAATATCCGACGATGCGTTTCAGGGCCGCGGCCCCGGCACGCAAACGGGCGAAGCCGCCGCGCAGTGGATCGCCGATGAGATGAAGCGCATCGGGCTGAAGCCCGGCAATCGCGGCAGCTACTTCCAGCCGGTGCCGGCGGTGAACATCGCGCTCGATGCGGCGCAATCCTCGTTCACCATCAACACGCCGAAGGGCGCGCTCAGCCCGAAATTTCCGGATGACGATGTCTACTGGACGCCGCAGTTCAAATCCGCGGACGTGAGCGTCACCAATTCGCCGCTGGTGTTCGTCGGCTATGGCGTGGTGGCGCCCGAATACCGGTGGAACGACTATGCCGGCGTCGACGTGAAGGGCAAAACGGTCGTCATCCTCATCAACGATCCCGGCAACGAGGACGCCAATCCCGATCCCAAATTCTTCAAGGGAAAGGCGATGACCTATTACGGCCGCTGGACCTACAAATACGAGGAAGCGGCACGGCAGGGTGCGGCGGCGGCGATCATCGTGCATGAGACAAAACCCGCCGCATATGGCTGGGAGGTGGTGCGCAATTCCAATTCGGGCAACAAGTCGTGGCTGGCGGCCGCCGATGCGAACGCCGGCATGGTGCCGATCGAGGGCTGGATCACACTCGATGCGGCGCGCGATCTCTTCACCCGGGCCGGGCTGAACTACGACCAGCTGAAAGCGGCCGCCGACAAGCCGGGCTTCAAGGCGGTGCCCCTGTCCGGCGAGACGCTCACCGCGCATGCGCATTCCACCATCTCGAAGATGACGACGCGCAATGTGGTGGGCGTGGTGCGCGGGCGCCTGCGGCCGAACGAGGTTTTTCTCTACACCGCGCACTGGGACCATCTCGGCGTGAAGCCGGACGTTGCCGGACCCGACAAGATCTACAACGGCGCGGTCGACAACGGCATGGGCGTCTCCAGCATTCTGGAGATTGCGGAGAAGTTTGCCAAAAACAAACCGGCGCCACAGCGCTCGGTTGCCTTCATCGCCTGGACTATGGAGGAACAGGGGCTGCTCGGCTCGGAGTATTTCGCGAAGTACCCAATCTGGCCCCTCAACCACATCGTGGGCGGCATCAATCTGGATGCCAATCTGCCGGAAGGCCGCGCGCACGACATGGTCCTCATGGGCGGCGGCGCCTCCCAGCTGGAGCATGTGCTGGCGTTCGAACTGGCGAACCAGAGCCGGCACATCTCACCCGATCCTGAGCCGGAGAAGGGTTACTTCTACCGCTCGGACCATATCAATCTCGCCAAGGTGGGCGTGCCGATGCTTTACCCCGGCGGCGGCTACGATCTGCTGAATGGCGGCACCGCGGCGGGTCAGGACATCCGTGATGAATACCGGACGAGGCATTATCATCAGCCGTCGGACGAATGGCAGGCGAGCTGGGATCTGAGCGGGCCGGTTTCCGATCTTCAGGTGCTGTATGCCGTGGGCAATCGCCTCGCCAACAGCAACGATTGGCCGAACTGGTACGAGGGCAACGAGTTCCGCGCCGCCCGCGACAAAAGCATGGCAGGAGGCCGTCGGGATTAAGCCATTGCTAACCGCGAGGAGGTCACCCTTGCAGCATGGATCGTCCAGCTTTCGGCCGCCGCGGCCTGGTTCAGGGCGCACGCTCACCGGTGCTTGTCGCTTCTCCCGCGGGCCAGCCGCGCAGGGAACCGGCCGGCGTGCGTCTCGACGCACCGCCGGTGGAATCCGTTGACGAGGAACTGCGCGCATGGAAGGAGCAGCGCGCATTCGTCATTCCGTGGAAGCAGCTGTCGCTCATGGCGTCGATCTGCTTCGGCCTCGCCTCCTTCGTGTTGCCGGACAGCGTGGGCGATGTCGTGGACTGGCTGCTCTACGTACTGTCCGCAGTGAGTTTCTATCTGTGGTTCAGCGGCCGCCGCGAGCGCGCCAAATTGCGCGCGAACGCATAAACCGGGCGAAGCAAAATCCCGTTCGGCCAGCGGTTTACGAAGCGGGGCCGACAACCTACAACGGCAAGACAGCGATTTGATCAGGACGCGCCCAAGGGGGTCGGGTGTTCAGCAAAATCCTCATTGCCAATCGCGGCGAGATTGCCTGCCGTATCATCAAAACCTGTCGCAAGATGGGAATCGCGAGCGTTGCAGTCTACTCCGATGCCGATCGGGACGCGCTGCATGTCGAGATGGCCGATGAAGCCGTGCGGATCGGCCCCCCGCCTTCGGCGCAATCGTATCTGCAGGCCGAGCGCATCGTGCAGGCCTGCAAGGACACCGGCGCGCAGGCGGTGCATCCCGGCTATGGTTTTCTGTCCGAACGGGAGAATTTTGCGGAAGCGCTGGCGGAAGCGGGGATCATCTTCGTCGGGCCGAATGTCCGCGCCATCGCGGCGATGGGCGACAAGATCGAATCCAAGAAGCTCGCGCTCGCCGCCAACGTAAGCACTGTCCCGGGTTACGTCGGCGAAATCCGCGACGAAGCACACGCCAGAAAGATCGCCAAAGAGATCGGCTATCCGGTGATGGTCAAGGCATCCGCGGGCGGCGGCGGCAAGGGCCTGCGTATCGTCCGCAAGGAAAACGAACTCGCGCAGGCGATTCAATCCTCGCAGAACGAAGCGCGCGCCAGCTTCGGCGACGACCGCCTGTTCATCGAAAAGTTCGTTACCGAGCCGCGGCACATCGAGATTCAGGTGCTCGGCGACAAGCACGGCAATGTTATCTATCTCGGCGAGCGCGAATGCTCGATCCAGCGCCGCCACCAGAAGGTCATCGAGGAAGCGCCCTCCCCGTTCCTTGATGAGAAAACCCGACGCGCGATGGGCGAGCAGGCCGTGTCGCTCGCCAAGGCAGTGGGATACGATAGCGCCGGTACGGTCGAGTTCATCGTCGACAAGGAGCGCAATTTCTACTTCCTCGAAATGAACACGCGTCTCCAGGTGGAGCACCCGGTGACCGAATTGATCACCGGGGTCGACCTTGTCGAGCTGATGATCCGCGTCGCCGCCGGCGAGAAGTTGCCGATCATGCAATCGGATGTGAGGCTGAACGGCTGGGCCGTTGAATCCCGCCTCTACGCGGAGGACCCCTATCGCGGTTTCCTGCCCTCGACCGGACGGCTCGTGCGCTACCGGCCGCCGCCGGAAGGTACGCGCGATGGCATAACCGTCCGCAACGACACGGGCGTGTATGAAGGCGGCGAGATTTCCGTCTTCTACGATCCCATGATCGCCAAGCTATGCACACATGCGCAGAGCCGCGAGCGCGCCATAACGGCAATGGGCGAGGCGCTGGACGAGTTTCGCATCGATGGCATCCGCAACAATATCGATTTCCTCAACGCGATCATGCACAATACCCGTTTTCGCGAAGCGCGGCTTTCCACAGCGTTCATTGCCGAGGAATACCCCGAGGGCTTCCATGGCCGCTCGCTCGATCCGCCACTTGCGCGCCGGTTCGTGGCCGCTGCTCTGGCCGTCAAGCTCGCGCGAACAGAACGCGCAAGCCGCATATCCGGCGCTCTAAACGGCGCGCATCGACCCAATGGCGATTACACGGCGTCGATCGGCGGCTGCCTGTTCGATATCGCGGGCGCGACACTCAGCGGCGGCTGCCTCGCAGCGAAAATCAACGCCGAGACTTACATCGCCCCTATCCAATGGAATCCCGGCGATCCGCTGCTGCGCCTTTGCGAAGACGGACGGACTCATGCGTTTCAGGTCGCTCGGCTGGCCGGCGCCTATGCTCTGAGACATGCAGGCGCTCACGTTGCGGTTTCGGTGCGCAACAAGGAGGCTACAAAGCTCACCGCGCTGATGCCGAACAAGCAGGTAGCAGGCACATCAAAGGCCCTGTTGAGTCCGATGCCCGGGCTTGTCGTTTCCGTGAATGTGAAAGAAGGCCAGGAGGTAAAGACGGGCGAGCCGCTGGCCGTGGTGGAAGCCATGAAGATGGAAAACGTGCTCACCGCCGAGCGCGACGTCACAATCAGGAAGATCAACAGGAAAAAGGGCGACAACGTCGCGCTGGACGACGTGCTGATTGAGTTCGCATAAATACACACGGATCAGCCGAACGTCTTCCTGATTTGGATGTAGATGTGCGGCTGCGACCGGATTGCGATGTGCTCGAGCGAAGTCAGCGGGAAACCGTCCCGTGGGCCTGCGTAATTGAAATATTTGTCGTCGTAAACGAACCGCCCGATGTCATCTACCTCGAAGTGGAGGCTGAGAGAGGGCGTTGGCTTGTATTCCCAATACGCGGTCAGATACGGCGCCACGACCCGGCGGTGCCGCACTTGCGTCAGCCGATAGTACCACTCGTCCCAGCAATTGTAGTAGCCGACGCTCCAGGTGGAGTTCAGGCTGTCGATATCCTGGCGTATCCGTAACTCCACGTCCTGCGGCCGCTGACCGGAGATGATTCTGTCGGCACCCGTTACGGGATCCGGAACACGGCTCCACTGCAGGCTGTTGACGGCCTTGAACGTTCCGTTGGTCAAGCCGGCCCAGTCGAGCGGAAGGGTCAGAGAGAAATCGAGCTTCTCGTTGGTCCCGTTGCCGATATTTCCCGGCGCGTCGAAAACCGTGCCGTCCGGTCCTACGACCGGGACATAGTCGACTGTATCGACCAGCTGCTCGTGCATGAACGTCACGGCAAAAGCGCCCTTGTCCCAGAAGTGGCGCTCGTAGGACGCCTCGTATTGCGTGTGCTGATCCGGCCGCAGATTGATGTTTCCGGCCGTAATGCCGGTACCGGTGAGATTGCTGCTGGCGATAAAATTGTTGAAGTCGAGCTGGCCGACAACCTTTTCGTACCGCAGCCGAACTTGAGTCTGCGGATCCGGAGTCCAGGTCAAGACGGCGCGGGGCTTGGGATAGAAGAAGGAGTGCGAGAGGTTCACTTCGCCGGTTTCGCCGATGGTCGAAAACTCGAATCTCGCGCCCGCCTCCAACAGCCAATCCTCCGCGATTTTCCATGTCTCCTGGCCGAAGAGCTCGCTGCGACGCTCGAAAACGTGGGGGTCGGGCACAGGCAACGGCTGATTGATGCCGTTGACAACGAAAGCGCTCGTCCCGTCGAGAAAGTTGTAGGCGGCCTCACCGCCGCCTTCGAAGGTCAGCGCCGGATTGAGGGTATAGCGCAGCGTTTCTCGGGCAATCGTTTCGCCGGTGTCGCTCGCCGACGTGAAGCGCTCGTCATCGTTCGGGGCAGCGAGCGTGTTGACGTCTGAAAGATGGCTTAGGCGCTGCAGGACGAGCGCTTCCACTTCTAAATCCGCCACATGGCCTTGCCAGTGCAGCCCCAGTTCACCATTGCGATTCCCGCTCACGTCCTTGATTGCCGTTCCGCCGTGATTGGGGGCTAGATAGAAGAACGCCGAATGAAACGGGCTATCCTGGAGCGCAAGGTTCGCCTTGAATTGTCCACTGAACAGCGGAATGGTCGCCGCGCCGGTGAGCGCTCCCCCGGTCCCAATCCCGTTATCGTATGCGGGCTGTCGTGTGATGGTTCCTGTTGTGAAGTCGGTGACGCGGTGTGTACCCTGCCCCACTGAGTCATCGAAATTGCCGTACCGGGTAATTGACCCTTCGTACGTGCTGTCCCCGGAATGCCTGGTGTATTGCAGGCTTGCGTTTGGGATCGAGTGTCCGTCATCCACGAAAATGTTGTCTTCGAGATCGGCTACAATTTCAGTCGAATCTTGTTTTTTGCGCACCACATTGGCGACGACCGTCTGGCCCTGCATGTCAATGCCGGGCGCGCCTCCGCGGATCAGATCAATGTGATCGACATCGGAAGCCGAGATGCGTTGAAGTATCGATTGCAGATCGTCGGTTTTTGAGGTTGGCCGCTGCCCGTCGATCAGGACATTCCCGGCGCTGCCCGCAAAGCCGCGGGCAGAATTCACATTAACGAAGGTGAAGCCGGGCAGCCTCGCGATCATGTCGTAAGCCGTGTTGGGGCGCGCTTCCGCGAAAAACGATCCTGGATAGGTCAGAGTATTGGACTGTTCGGCGCGTCCGCCGCTGGCCAGCAGAACGCCCATGGCGATCGTCGCGATCTGCCGCTTTATCCGCACAACGCACCTGTCACGAATTCCCCGCTCATACTTCGTAGCGGGCAAGCTTTAGCGGCAATGCGCGAAATTTGCATGGCTGACTTGCCTGCCCTTTTTGGCTTAGAAATACCTCCGCGATTTGTGGGTTGGCTGCGCAACATGGCAGCACAGGATATCATCACCCTGAAACTGCGCATTGTTGGCTCGGTGCAGGGTGTCGGGTATCGCGCCTTCGCGGTCGGGGAAGCCCGCGGCCTTGGGCTCCAAGGCTGGGTCCGCAACTGCAGCGACGGCACGGTCGAGGCGCTGGCCTCAGGGCCAAGGGCAACGGTAGAGGCTTTCGTCGCGGCCTGCGCGCGCGGTCCGTCGGGCGCCCAGGTGCACAACATCGAGTGGAGCGAGGCCGAAGCGGCCCCCGAGCCGGGCTTTCACTTGCGGCAGTCCCAGTGAGCTAGATGCGTTTGCGCAGCAGCTCGCGGAAGGCGGACACCAGGAATACGAGAAGCCCCAGCAGCGCGATGCCACCCGCCGCGCCGGCAAGAGGGCCGTATTTCTTTGCTCCATCGGGCGCCGTCAGCAGCAGCGCCAGCATGGGAATCATCGCCAGCACGCCGGCGCTGGACAGTATGTAATTCGTCCAGGCCAGCCGCGGCGAATAGGTGTCCTTCGTGAGCGTGTAGAAGGTCCCATACAGCGCCAGGGTCACCCAGCCGAGCAGATTGATGTGCGCGTGCAGCGGCGAAAGCGCGAAATCTTCGTGGGCGCCCATGTATTCGCCCAACATCATCCCGGTCAGAAGCAGCAGCCCGCCGGTGACAAAGAAAGCAGCAGAGACTCTTGGCATGACGATTCCCCTTCAGGCACGTCAGGGAATTCTAGGTGAAGCGCTGAAGCTTGGCGAGCGGCGGGACTATCCTTCCACGGGGCCGAAGACAGTTTGAAAGGCATGCTTCAGCGCGGCGTCCACCTGGGGCATCTGGACGGTCAGACCGAGATCGGCAAGGCTAGTGACGCCATGCCCCCGCACACCGCATGGCACGATCCCCGAGAAATGTTCCAGGTCCGGAGCAACATTGAGCGCGATCCCGTGATACGTTACCCAATGGCGGATGCGGACCCCGATGGCGGCGATCTTGTCCTCACGGCCATCCCCCCGGTCGACCCAGATGCCCACGCGTTCGGGCCGCCGCTCTCCCGACACGCCCAAGCTCGCGAGTGTCTGGATGAGCCATTCCTCCAGGTCCCGCACGAAGGCCCGCACGTCCGGCTTTCGGCGCTTCAGATCCAGCATCACGTAGACGACGCGCTGGCCGGGCCCGTGATAGGTGAACTGCCCACCACGGCCGGTCTTGAAAACCGGAAAGCGCGCATCGAGCAGATCGGCGGGATTGGCGCTTGTTCCCGCGGTGTAGACAGGTGGATGCTCCACAAGCCAGACGAGTTCTCCGGCGTTGCCGGCGCGGATCGCGTCCGCGCGCTTCTCCATGAATGTCACCGCTTCCGAATAGGGGAGCAGCCCCGGGCGGACCTCCCACATCGGGGCGCGGGCTGACGCAAACGAGAGGCGATCAATTTGCGGTGACATTCGCTGGACTCAAGGGAGCGTGATCAAACCCGGCTCCGGCAAGCTGTATAAATCGCATAAGCCCTATGGGCGAGAAACCATGAGGGAAGAAATCATGCGAACCTACACTCTTGCGGGACTTGGCGTCTTTAGCCTCATTCTGCCGGTTGCGGCTGCCGACAACGTGCCCAGCGCAAGGCCATCATTCTCCAACGAACTCGTCTGCCGGGCAATGACCAACGAGGGAAACGTCACCCATACCGAGTGCCACACACGATCCGAATGGGACTCGATGCGGCAGGTCAACCAACAGGCCGTCCGGCAGGTTCAGGCCCGCGCACAACAATCCACCGTCCACATGGGCATGACCGGACTTGGACACGGCCACTAGATGACGCGTCAGCCTCCGATGGTGACGTGAATCTGTTGGCCGCCCCGGCCGATGACCATGTCCCATTGGCCGCCGGCATTGGCGAGCGCACGGTTCAATTCGGCCACGGAGTGGATCTCCGCTCCGTTGATGGCACGGACGATATCGCCCGTCTGGAAGCCCTGCTGTGCCGCGATAGAATCGCCTGGCGACAGCACCACCACGCCGCGCGCCGTCAGATCGAGCTGCAGCTCTGCGTTCACCGCCGGTGAAAGATTTTCCACCTTCGCGCCGGTCAATGGATTGCGACCGCCAATCGCGCTCACATCGCGCGGCGGATTCTCCGGAGGCAGCGCCAGCCGCACCTCCACATCGCGAGTGCCGCCAGCCGCATGGACATGCAGACGCACCGTTTCGCCCGCTCTGTGGGTGGCGACGCGGTAGTTCAGACCCTGCATATCGTCGACGGAAACACCGTCCACCGCGAGCACCACGTCGCCGGTATGGAGGCCGGCATTGGCCGCGGGTCCGCCCGGATAGACGCTTTTCAGGATGACGCCTTGCGGCCGGCCGAGGCCGAGCGTCTGGGCGACGTCGCTCGAAACCGCCTGGCCGCTCGCGCCGATCCATGGCACCTTGAACCCGCCACCGAGCGCGCCTTCGACGACGCGGCGCGCCAGATTGGCGGGAATGGCGAAGCCAATGCCGGCGTACTCGCCAGTTCTCGACACAATCGCCGTATTGATGCCGGCAAGCTTGCCGTCGGTGGTGACCAGCGCTCCACCGGAATTTCCCGGGTTGATGGCCGCATCGGTCTGAATGAAAAACTGATAGTCGGAGGCGCCGACCTGTGTGCGCGCCAACGCCGACACGATGCCCATCGTCACCGTCTGTCCGATGCCGAACGGATCGCCGATGGCCAGCACCAAATCCCCCACTTGCACGCGATCACTGTCGCCGAACTGGATCGTGGGCAGCTGCTGGCCGTGCGCATCGATCTTCAGCACGGCCAGATCGGTGCGCGCATCGGAGAGAAGCACACGGGCCTTGAACTCGCGCTTGTCGGCGAGCACCACCACGATGTCCTGCCCGCCCTGGATGACGTGCCGGTTGGTGATGATGACGCCATCGCCGCGCACGATCACGCCCGAGCCGAGCGATTGCTGCACCCGTTGTCGCATTTCCGGCGAGACGCCGAAGAACTGCTGAAACAGCGGATCGGCGAACAGCGGGTTGACCTGCTGGCGCACCACGGAGCGCGAATAGACGTTCACCACGGCCGGCGCCACGCGCCGCACAATGGGCGCAAAGGTGAGCTGCACCTCGGCGGCGCTGCGCGGCACCGCCGTAGCGGCCTGCGGCAGCGCCTTCATGCCGGCCGACGGCGGCGCCAGCGGCGCCGTTCTTGTGCTCGGCTGGGCGCGGCTCGGCGGCGCTGTGTTGGATGCAATCTGGTAGCCGGCGAGCGACACCAGCCCGCCGATCACGCCCGCGACCACCATGCCACGATTGATCATGTCGTTACCTCTGAATGCAGAAGGGCGGCCCTCACGAACCGCCCCTCCCAATTTTTACAAGTTACGCTGCGACGAACTACTCCCCGGCTTCATCCTCGCTCGCGGTCACCGGGCCGGAATCCTGCCCCTTGGCGTCCGGATCGCGATCCACGAACTCGATGAACGCCAGCGCAGCGTTGTCGCCGTGCCGGAAGCCGGCCTTCAGCACGCGGGTGTAGCCGCCGGGTCGATCCGCGTAGCGCGGGCCGATCACCTCGAACAGCTTCTTCACCTGCGCTTCGTCCCGAATGCGGGATAGCGCAAGCCGCCGCGAGGCAAGATCGTTCTTGCGGGAAAGCGTCACCAGCCTCTCCACCACGGGGCGAAGCTCCTTCGCCTTGGGCAGCGTGGTCTTGATCTGCTCGTGCTTGATCAGCGCCGCAGCCATGTTGGCAAACATGGCGTTGCGGTGCTGCGTCTTGACGCCGAGTTTCCGGCCGGCATTGCGATGGCGCATCCTTACACCCCTGTCATCCTTCGAGGCTTGCCTTTGGCAAGCGCCTCAGGATGACGATACTGCCGTCACCCTGAGGTGCGCGCGCGAGCGCGCCACAAAGGGTTAATACTGATCCTCGTAGCGTTTCGCCAGATCCTCGATGTTCTCCGGCGGCCAGCCCGGCACTTCCATGCCGAGATGCAGGCCCATCTCCGCCAGCACCGCCTTGATCTCGTTCAGCGACTTGCGGCCAAAATTCGGCGTGCGCAGCATCTCCGCTTCGCTCTTCTGAATGAGATCGCCGATATAGACGATATTGTCGTTCTTCAGGCAGTTGGCCGAACGCACCGACAGCTCGAGCTCGTCAACTTTCTTGAGCAGCACGGGATTGAAGGCGAGATCGGGCTTGGATTCCTCCAGCACCCGCTCGCGCGGCTCTTCGAAGTTGATGAACACCTGAAGCTGGTCCTGAAGGATGCGCGCGGCGTAAGCGACCGCGTTGTCCGGCGTGACGGCGCCGTTGGTCTCCACCGTCATGGTGAGCTTGTCGTAGTCGAGCGATTCACCCGAGCGGGTGTTCTCCACCCGATACGAAACCTTCTTAACCGGCGAGAACAGCGAATCCACGGGAATGAGACCTATGGGCGCGTCTTCCGGGCGGTTGCGGTCGGCCGGCACATAACCCTTGCCGTTCGCCACCGTCAGCTCCATGCGGAAGTCCACCTTCTCGTCGAGCGTGCAGATCACGAGATCGGGATTGAGGATTTCCACATCGGAGATCTGCGTAATCATGCCGGCTTTGACCTCACCGGGGCCGCTGGCGCGAAGGGTCAGCCGCTTCGGTCCTTCGGCATGCATGCGCAACGCGACCTGCTTCACATTGAGCACGATATCGGTGACGTCCTCACGCACGCCCTGGATGGACGAAAATTCATGCAGCACGCCTTCGATCTGGATCGAAGTCACCGCCGCCCCCTGCAGGGATGACAGGAGCACACGCCGCAGGGAATTGCCGAGCGTGAGGCCGAAGCCCCGCTCCAGCGGTTCCGCAACCAGCGTGGCGGAGCGGCCGGCATCGTGTCCGCCGTCCACCCGCAGCTTCTGCGGTTTGATCAATTCCTGCCAGTTCTTCTGAAAGATCATCTGTTCCTCATCGTTTCCCGGACGTGTCGGATCACGCCCAATTCGTTCGACGGGTTGCTAGGTCCGAGTACTAGAACGCGAACTCTTTCTTTGGTCGCACAGCCCTCGCAAAACCGCTTCACACTTTTGCTGGCTGATGCTCCCGTTTGCTTGGTCGCGTGGCCTTACGGAAAAACCGGTTTCCACCCTTCCTGGCCGACGCTCCCTAGACGCGCCGCCGCTTCGGCGGACGGCAGCCATTGTGCGGGATCGGAGTCACATCGCGGATGGAGGTGACCGTCAGCCCAACCGCCTGCAGTGCGCGCAATGCGGATTCACGGCCCGATCCCGGCCCGCTCACTTCCACATCCAGGGTGCGCATGCCATGCTCGACCGCTTTCTTGGCGGCGTCCTCGGCGGCGACCTGCGCGGCGTACGGCGTGGATTTGCGCGAGCCCTTGAATCCCATCATCCCAGCGCTGGACCAGGAAATCGCGTTCCCCGCGGTGTCCGTGATGGTGATGATCGTGTTGTTGAAGGTGGCGGCGACATGCGCCACGCCCTGCACCACGTTCTTCTTTTCCTTCTTGCGCGGACGCCCGCCCTTCTTCTCGGCAGCCATTTATTTCGTCACTTTCTTTTTGCCGGCGATCGCCTTGGCCGGGCCTTTGCGCGTGCGGGCGTTGGTATGGGTGCGTTGACCGCGGACCGGAAGGCTCCGCCGGTGCCGCAGGCCCCGATAGCTGCCGAGATCCATCAGCCGCTTGATGTTCATGGCCACTTCACGACGGAGATCGCCCTCGACAAGAAAATCGCGGTCGATCATCTCGCGGATCTGGATAACCTCGGAGTCCGTCAAATCGGAGACGCGGCGGTTCTCGGCAATGCCCACCTTTTCGCAAATCTCCTTGGCTTTGGCCGCGCCAATGCCATGGATGTAGCGCAGGCCGATTTCGACGCGCTTCTGGGTTGGAATGTTGACGCCGGCGATGCGCGCCACGGGCTTGCTCCTTGTTGTGCTTCAGGCCGCTTGGCCTAAGTACCTGAATTTGTTAATCTTCCTGAGCGCGCGAAATCTCTTAACCCCGGCCTTATCAGGGCCGAAAACCACGTCCGGACAGGGGGTGGAGTCGCCGCAAGGGCGCGGATTATAGAAATCGGCAAAGCGCAGTCAACGGCTCAAATGGTCAGAAATCCTGTTGCTTTCAAGGCCTCTGCGCGGCTCGAAATGACCATGCTGATAGAAGCAAAGTTGTTGGCCCGGCGGTTGTGCGTGGCGGAATTCGATCATAGGTATGCCGCTCTCACGATGAACCGGAACTGAGGCTTTGAACCTTCAGACGCGCCTGCGCCGAGCATCGGCGGTTTTCCTCTGCTCCGGCCTTCTCTCATTCTCCGTCGGCTGCAGCCGCAGCAGCGCACCGCCGCAGATGCCCGCGCCCGAGGTCGGCATCGTGGTTCTCCATGCCAGGTCGGCGACGCTCACGGCGGAACTGCCCGGCCGAACCGCCCCGTACCGCATTTCCGACGTCCGCCCCCAGGTCAACGGCATCGTCGTCAAACGGCTGTTCGCCGAAGGCAGCGAGGTGAAGGCGGGGCAGCCGCTCTATCAGATCGATCCTGCGCCGTACCAGGCGGCCTACAACAATGCGAGCGCCGCGCTGGGGACAGCCAGGGCCAAGGCCCAGCGTTACGGGCAGCTCCTCAAAGCCAGTGCCATCGCGCCGCAGGACTATGACGACGCAGTCGCCGCCTATAAACAGGCCGTGGCCAACGCTCAGGCCGCACGCATCAACCTGGGCTACACGCGGATCGTAGCGCCGATCAGCGGACGTATTGGCATCTCCAGCGTCACAGAAGGCGCGCTCGTGACGTCCGGGCAAACCAACGCGCTGACCACCATCCAGACGCTTGATCCCATCTACGTGAATATCCCGCAGTCCAGCACGCAGCTGCTGACGCTGCGGCAGGCGGTGGCCGCCGGCCGGATCGACAAGGATACGCCGGTGGTCAGCAATGTGGGTCTCTGGCTTGAGGACGGCACAAAATATCCGCTCAGCGGCAAGCTGCAATTTACCGACGTGACCGTGGATACCAACACCGGCGCGGTGACGTTGCGGGCCATCTTCCCGAACCCGCATCGCTTGCTGCTGCCCGGGATGTATGTGCGCGCGATCGTCGGCGAAGGTGTGGTGCCGAATGCCATTCTTGCGCCCCAGCAAGGGGTGATCCGCGATACCCGTGGCCAGCCTACAGCCTGGGTCGTCGGCAGGAACAACACGGCGGAACTCCGCTCTCTTCAGGTCTCGCGCGCGGTCGGCAACGACTGGCTGGTGACGTCCGGCCTCAAGGACGGCGACCGGCTCATTGTGGAAGGCACGCAAACCTTGCGGCCCGGCATTCCGGTCCGGCCGGCTGCCGCCAGGCTGCCGACCCAGCCGTTGCAAACGGCGGGCTGACGGTGTCGATCTCACGGTTCTTTATCGACCGGCCGGTGTTCGCGTGGGTCATCGCGATCGTCATCATCGTGGCCGGGGCGTTGTCCATCACCGCGCTGCCGATCGAGGAATATCCCAATATCGCCCCGCCGTCGGTCAACATCGGCGCAAGCTTCCCCGGCGCTTCCGCGGAAACCGTGCAGAATTCGGTGACGCAGGTGATCGAGCAGCAGCTGACCGGCATCGACAACCTGCTCTACTTCTCATCGAGCAGCGATTCCGCCGGCAATGTCAGCATCAGCGCCACGTTTGCGCCCGGCACCAATCCGGACATCGCGCAAGTCCAGGTGCAGAACCAGGTGCAGCAGGCCCTGCCCTTGCTGCCGCAGGAAGTGAACCAGCTTGGTGTTACGGTCCGCAAATCGCAGACCAATTTTCTGATGGTGGTTGGCCTCTATGACCCGACCGGCCGCTACACCAATGTGGACATTTCTGACTATCTCCGCAGCACCTTGCAGGACCCGCTGGCGCGCGTGCCCGGCGTAGGCCAGGTGCGGGTGTTCGGTGCGCAATACGCCATGCGCATCTGGCTCGATCCCTTCAAGCTCCGCAATTACGGGCTGATGCCGAGCGACGTGCGCAACGCCATCGAAGCGCAGAACACGCAAGTGGCGGCCGGCGAAATCGGCGCGCAGCCCTCCGTCAAGGGCCAGGAGCTCGACGCCACGGTAACGGCGCTCTCCCGCCTGCAAACGCCGGAGCAGTTTCGTAACATCATCCTGCGCACCGATCCGAACGGCGCGACAGTCAAAGTGAGCGATGTCGCCCGGGTGGAGCTTGGCGCCGAAGCCTATGGCGTGGTGAGCCGGTTCGATGGCATGCCCGCCTCCGGTCTTGCCATCCAACTTGCGCCGGGGGCGAACGCCCTCACCACTGCGAACGCGGTGAAAGCCCGCGTCGAGCAGCTGAAGCCGTCGCTGCCGCCGGGCATTGAAGTGTCCTACCCCGTCGATACCACCACCTTCGTTCGCATTTCCATTCAGCAGGTGATCATCACGTTGATCGAGGCCATCGTGCTGGTGGTGATCGTGATGTTCATCTTTCTGCAGAGCTGGCGGGCCACCCTCATTCCGGCAATCACCATCCCCGTGGTGCTGATGGGGACATTCGGCGTGCTGGCGGCCGCCGGCTATTCCATCAACGTGCTGACGATGTTCGCGCTGGTGCTGGCCATCGGTCTCCTGGTCGACGACGCCATTGTGGTCATCGAAAACGTCGAGCGCATCATGCGCGAGGAGGGACTCGCGCCCCGCGAGGCCACGCAAAAATCCATGGACCAGATCACAGGGGCGCTGATTGCCATCGCGATGGTGCTGTCGGCGGTGTTCCTGCCGATGGCGTTCTTTGGTGGCTCGACCGGCGTGATCTACCGCCAATTTTCGATCACCATCGTTTCGGCGATGGCGCTTTCGGTGACGCTTGCGCTGATCCTGACGCCGACCTTGTGCGCCACGCTGCTCAGGCCCGAACCGCAGGACGGCGGCGACGCGCACGGTCGCTTCAGCCGCTGGTTCAATCGCAATTTCGAGCGCGGCCGCGACAAATATCAGGCCGCGGTACGCAAGGTGATCGGACGCCCGGGAATACCGCTCGCCGTCTATGCGGTGGTTTTCATCGTTCTGGGCGTGCTGTTTTTCGTGCTGCCCACCGGGTTTTTGCCGGAGGAAGACCAGGGCTTCATCCTGACGCAATTCACCCTGCCGGTCGGCGCCCAGCAGGCGCGCACGGTGGCCGTGGCAAAGCAGATCGAGCACCATTATCTGGTCGATGAGAAAGCCACCGTGGCGCACATGTTCAGCGTCAGCGGCTTCAGCTTCGTCGGCTCCGGCCAGAATGTGGGCCTCGCCTTCATTCTGCTGAAGCCGTGGGGGGATCGGCCCGGCTCGCAGAACCGCGCGCCGGCCATCGTGCAGCGCGCCTTCGCGGCCTTTTCGAAAATTCGCGATGCCCAGGTGTTCGCGCTGGTGCCGCCGTCCGTGCCGGGACTTGGGCAATCGGGCGGTTTCGATTTCGAGCTGGAGGATCGCGGCGCGCTTGGTCACCAGGGCCTGGTCGCTGCACAAAACCAGCTTGTCGCCCTGGCAGCCCAGGATCCGAAGCTGATGGCCGTTCGCCCCAACGGGCTTCCCGATACACCACAGCTGCATGTCGATATCGACCAGAACAAGGCCACGGCGCTCGGGCTCAACCTTGGCGATGTCAATGACACGCTGACGGCGGCATGGGCAGGCCTCTTCGTGAACGATTTCATCGACCGCAACCGGGTGAAGCGCGTCTACATGGAAGGCGACGCGCCATACCGGATGGTGCCCGCCGATCTTTACGACTGGTCGGTGCGCAACAGCTCGAACAGCATGGTGCCATTCTCGTCGTTTGCCACCACCGCCTGGCAAACGGGACCCTCCACACTGCAGCGCTACAACGGTTTTCCCGCGCTGGAAATTCAGGGCAGCGCCGCGCCGGGTCAAAGCTCCGGCACCGCGATGACCGAGATGCAAAACCTGATCGCGAAATTGCCGCGCGGCGTCGGCTTTGAGTGGACAGGCCTTTCCTACCAGCAGCTGCTCTCGGGCGCGCAGGCGCCGCTGCTCTACGGCCTATCGTTGCTGGTGATCTTCCTTTGCCTGGCGGCGCTCTACGAAAGCTGGTCGGTGCCGTTTGCGGTGATGCTGGTGATCCCGCTTGGCGTGGTGGGCGTGCTGGCAGCCGCCCTGCTGCGGGGGCTCACGAACGACGTGTTCTTTCAGGTGGGCCTGCTCGCCACTATGGGCCTTGCTGCCAAGAACGCAATTCTGATCGTCGAGTTTGCCGAGTTCGCGGTGCGACGCGGCGAAACGGCCTTCGACTCGGCGATGGAGGCGGCGCGGCTGCGCTTGCGCCCCATCCTGATGACCTCGATCGCCTTCATTGCGGGCGTGGCGCCGCTGGCGGTGGCGAGCGGCGCGGGTGCCGCCAGCCAGAACGATATCGGCACCGGCGTGATGGGCGGCATGTTCACCGGTACCGTGCTCGCCATTTTCTTCGTGCCGCTGTTCTTCGTTCTCGTCACCCGCGGAAAGCAAAGGCTCGCAGCGCGAAGAAGCCGGCCGGCGAAACAATCCGTCTGAGCCAGGAGTCCGCCTTATTGAGGGGCGCGCGCGGCTCGACGCGCCTGGACCATTGCCCTGACCTTGCTGGTCACGCGCCCGTCATCCCCCTGCCTGCTGGTCGCGTTGCAGGTGCCGGAGTTGGCCTCAAAACTCGTAGTGCCGGAGAACTCGATCCACTGGGCCCACGTGCCGCTCTTGAACGGCAGCGAGAGGTCGTAACTCAAGGCCACGCTCCGGTAATTGCCCTCGGAGTTGTTGGAGAGTTCCACAAATCTCTGGTGGTCCGTCTTGCGCGCGAGGCCCTGCCCGGTAGAGCCGTCCGGATACTGCACAGCGAATACGCCCTTTTGCGGCTCGAAAAAGGTCATCCCGCAATAGCTGATGATCTGCTTTGCGTTCGCGCCAGAGGCGCTGGCGAGAAGTGCCGCCGCGCTCAACATCAAGTATCGGTTCATGGCTGCCCCCTGTCCATTCTGTCCCGGAGAGCTTAGCAGCTTGGTGCGCGTTCCGCTATCGGCAACAAAGCTCCCCGGAAGGGGCGCGCCTGCTCTGCTCTGCCATGTGTCTGTCCTTTAACCACCGGGTCGCATCGATAGCTGTAACAGGCACGATCCGGGCGCACGGAGGCCGGACGGACAAGTTGGCTTAGCTGGCCGGAATGGCGCGCCGGCGCTTTGCTTTGCCCGCGCGGGCCAGCAGCGGATCGGCGAGTTTTTCGTAGAGCATGAAGAGGTGCTCCACCCGCTCGCGGTCGCTCTGGACACCGGTGCGCCGGTAGAGTGAGTCCACGGCAGCGTCGAGCTTCTGGTGCGCCTTGCGCAACTCGGGCGGCATGGCGTCGGGGTCGTAGAGATCGGCAAGTGTGGCGTTGGGGAATTTGGCGCGCGCATCCAGCACCGCTTGCGCCAGCTCACGGATTTTCTGCTTCTGCGCCTCGCTCGCCTCCGGCCAGGGAAAGGTGTTGTAGACGATGCCGATCGAGTAGCGGTAATCGCTCTTCAGCCGCCCACCGATGTTGCGCAGCCACGCCATGTGCATACGCGAGGTCAGAATGCCGAAGTGCCACTCGGTCGCATTCGGAATGATGCGTACAAGATTACTAGGAATCGTTGGCGGATTGAGCCAACCGATTGGAACGTACTCACGCCGCTCCGAGCTCACTTCCGGCACAACAAGAAAATTTGAATCCGGGATCACTGTTACATGAAATGAGGCAGGCGTTTCCGCGAGTGCCGTGGCGGAGATTCCCGGCGCACGAATGTCATCGTCGTTCCTGTTTTTGGCTGGACGCTTGCCATTGCGATATTCGCGAACGCACCGGAGTCGCTCGACGACAGCGGGCATCGATCTGATCTGTTCGGGCGTGGCTTCCTGCAATGAGAGAATCCAGCGGCCGCCGCCTTGAATGTAATCAACACTTCCAATGAATGGACGAATGAACTTCGCCGCTGCGGAATTCACTTTCAGTAGGGCATCGCGTTCCTCTTCGTCATCCAAAATCAAGTAGCCGCCATCGATTGGCTTTGAGCCGATGATTGCTTTCGGCACATCGCTCAACGGCTCCCTGCGTTCCTCCACCACCAGATGCCGGTCGCGGAGATTGCTCGCATCGAACAGATAAGGGGACAGCACGCGATGGCGGCTTTCGTGCGGATCGCCGTTGATGTCGTCGTAACTGAACAGTCGCTTTTCGGGCGGTTCGTAGGCGCGCTTCGTGAGCCCGACGATCACCACATGCACATGCGCCTTGCCGCGCGCATCGGAGCCCCAGGCAAAGGTGCGGTGGGCAAAGCTGATCTCCAGACCGTAGCGCGAGAACAGCAACGGCCAGAGCTGCGCCACCTGCTCGCCTTGCGTGATCGAGTTGGTCGCCACGAAGGCGATGCGCGCACTGCACGCCTGCGGCTGCACGTAAGCGCCGGCCTTGAGAAACCACGCCGTCACATAATCCAGCGTGCCGCCGGAGCCGCCCAATTTCGCAATCGCGCGCACCTGTGCCCGCTGCTGGTCGCTCTGAACCTTCGCGCCGCCGAACGGCGGATTGCCGAACACGTAAGAGCATTTCTCCGGCGGCAGAAACTTGGCCCAGTCCATCTCCAATGCGTCCTGCCCCGCCGCGATGTTGGCGGACTTCTTCAGCGGAATGCGGGCATAGTTCTGGCCGAAGGCGAGCGACAGCTCGTTATTCATGATGTGGTCCATCATCCACATCGCGGTTTCGGCAATGCGCGCCGGAAATTCCTCGATCTCGATGCCGTAGAACTGGTTTACATCCAGCTTTGACAACCGTGTGACATCCAGCACCTGCTGGCCGGAGGGATACATCTCCTTCAGCAGCGCGATTTCCAGCCGCCGCAGCTCCCGATAGGTAATGATAAGGAAGTTGCCGCAGCCGCAGGCCGGATCGAAGAAGGTAAGATTGGCGAGCTTGTCGTGAAAGGCGGCGAGCTTGTTCTTCCGGTCCGTTCCTTTTCGCTGTTTGATGTCTTCGAATTCGGCGTGCAGCGCGTCCAGGAACAGCGGCCGGATGAGCTTGAGGATGTTTAATTCGGTGGTGTAGTGCGCGCCGCGCCGCCGCCGTTCTTTCGCATCCATTACCGACTGGAACAGCGCCCCGAAAATGGCGGGCGAGATCGCGTCCCATTTGAAGCGGCAGGCTTCCAGCAATTGCTCGCGCATCTTGCCGTCGAAGGCGGGCGGCCTCAGCCGCTCCGCGAACAGATCACCGTTGACGTAGGGAAACTTCACCAGCTCCTCGTCGAGGTTGCGCTGGCGCTCTCCTTCCGGCGTGTTCAGCACATCGAACAATTGGCTGAGCAGCGGCCCCAGGTCGCTGCCGTCCTCGCGCGTGCGGTTTTCCAGGAAATCGAGCAGGATGTCGGCGGGCTCGAAAATGCCGGTGTCGTCCGCGAACAGGCAGAAGACGATGCGGACGAGGAAGCGTTCGAGATCGTGGCCCTTGTAGCCCGCGGCTTCCAGCGCATCGTGCAGCTTGCCGACCAACTCGGCTGCGATGATGTTGACCGGATCCTGATCCCGGAATTCGACTTTCTTCTTGCCGAGGATAAAGTTGAATGCCTCGACGTGCTGCGGGAAATCGGAGAGCGGAAATTTCAGCTCGGTGCGCTCGTCGAGGTCGTACAGCTCGAAGTTCTGGAAGTCGCTCACCAGCACGTAGCGCGGCAGCTCCTCCGGCTTCAGCCAGGGGAAATAGTCCAGCGCCTGCTCCTTGGCCCGGACAAGATCGCGGCCGGTGCTCTTGTGCTCGACCAGCAGGGTGCCTTTCCAGAGGAGGTCGATGAAGCCTTGCTTCCCGCCGAGCTTCCGCACCGGCTCTTCGAACGTCGCCACCTGGCGGCGCTTCATGCCGAAGACGCGGAAGAACTCGTCGTAGAAGGTCTGTTTCTCGCCCGCCTCGTAGCGGGCGTCCTTCCACTCCCGCGCGAATTCCGCCGCGCGCGCCCTGACTTCATTGGTGCTGAGCAAGCCTTCGCCCCCAAAACCCCTGATCTGACGCTAGTCTCAGCCGAGCAGGCTGACAACGCAGCGCCTCCAGACAGTGGCGGCACTATATAAACGGGTTGACGATTCGGACGCCTTCGATGACCTGCCCGTGGCCCAGATCTTCCGAATAGAGCGCATCGCATCCGGTGGCGCATGCGGCGGCAACGACGCTGCAATCCCAATATGAGAAGCCGTATCTCTGTTTCAAAAGCAGTGCGCGGCGCAAAATCGGAACGGTCACGTCCTGAATCCGAAACCGCATCCAGCTTCCCATGAATGCTGCCGCGTTCTCGTGCGACAGGGCATCCGGACGCGACGGCCGCGTCGCCTGCACATAGAACTCCTGCAGCACCTGCACCGAGAGCACACAATCATCATGAAGAAGGAGCGCCTCGGCGATGGAGCGTTTCTTTTCCTCCCCGCGCGCCTGGCTGATGGAATACAGCAGGATGTTGGTATCCAAAAACCGCATCACCGCCGCTGCCGCCCCAACGAGCGGTCATGGAGTTCCTCACGTGAAAGCCGGTCCGCAGCGCTGAAATTCTTGATTTGCGCCCGAAGTTCGCGCTCCTGGCGCTCCAG
>DATIEM010000118.1:0-2430 GCA_035455725.1 Rhizomicrobium sp.
GTATCGCCAAAAGCTTGCCGACTTTCTTAGCGGCGAACTCGGAGAGCACAGTTTCCGCGCGGCCATCATGTCGAACGAGCATTGCTCCTCCCGGCTCCTCAGCGAAGGTGAAGTCGGCGCATTGCGCGATTTTCTCTCGAAATTCTTTTCGCGCATCCGCATCGTTGTGTACCTGCGCCGCCAGGATGATTTCCTCGTCAGCACATATTCCACCGGTGTGAAGAACGGTCAGACGCCGCCGTTGCGCGTGCCAAAGATGCGGCGAATCGATCACCGCTACAATTACGCCGAGCTGCTCGACCGATGGGTCGCGGTTTTCGGCAGGGAAAACGTGATCTGCCGCAAATTCGAAAAGGCGAGCCTGACCGGCGGCGATCTGCTTCAGGATTTTCTGGCGGCAACGGAGTGCGATCCGGCGTGGCCGTGGGAGCGTCCCGGCGCGCTCAACAGCAGCCTCGACGCGAAATGCCTGGAATTCCTGCGCCTGCTCAATCTGCAGATGCGTCGCGATGACCGGCCGGCCGGGCTGGTGCCCCGGCTGGAGCGGATTTCCGATGGCCCGCTGCTGGATCTTTCCGATGAGGACCGCGCGGCCTTCATGAAGATGGTGCGGCCGTTCAACCGCCGCGTCGCCAAGCGGTTTTTCGGCGGGGTGCATCCGGATTCCGACGATCCGTTGTTCGAGCGGCGTGCCGATGCCCGTCCGCGAACCGCGGATTCAGGGCTTTCGGTCGACGAGGCCGTCGGCATTGCCGCGCGGCTGCTGACCATGGATTCCGTGAAGGGACGCCAGCGCGACAGGCCCGTGGCGTTCGCGCCGCGTGCGGAGGCGCCGGTTTCCGCGGCAGCGATGGATGCCTAGCTCCCGTTCGGGCTAGAACCGATGGCATGACAGACCGCTTCTGCATTGCGCTGGCGCAGGCCAATCCGCTGATGGGCGACATCGCCGGGAATTTGCGCAAGGCCGTCGCCATGCGCGCCGAAGCCGCGCGCGCCGGAGCCGAGCTGATCCTGTTTCCCGAGCTCTACATCGTCGGCTACCCGCCGGAAGATCTGGTGCTGAAACCGTCGCTGCAGGAAGACGCGCGCGAGGCCATCGAGGCGCTGGCGCGCGACACCGCCGATGGCGGCCCAGCCGTGCTGATCGGCGCGCCATGGGTCGACGACGGCAAGCTCTACAACGCGTGTCTCTATCTGGATGAAGGCAAAGTTGCCGACCGCACCTACAAGCACGACCTGCCGAACTACGGTGTGTTCGACGAAAAGCGCGTGTTTGCCAGCGGCCCCATGCCGCAGCCGTTCCACATTCGCGGCGTCCGCATCGGCGTGCCGGTGTGCGAGGACATCTGGCTGCCCGGCGTCGTCGCCTGCCTTGCGAAAACCGGCGGCGAAATTCTGCTGGTGCCGAACGGTTCGCCGTTCGAGGCGTGCAAGGAGAATGTCCGCCTGAAGCTGATCCGCAACCGGGTGACGGAGAGCGGCCTGCCGCTCATCTATCTCAACCAGGTCGGCGGACAGGATGAGCTGGTGTTCGATGGCGCCTCGCTGGTGTGCAATGCCGATGGCTCGCTTGCGCATGCGCTTCCCGCGTGGGAGGAGGCGCTGGTTGTTACCGAGTGGACGCGAACCGGGAAGGGCTGGGTATGTGACCCGGGCGAGATCGCGCCGGAAGAAGAGCGCATTCCTTCCATCTACCACGCCATGATGCTGGGCTTGCGCGACTACGTGAACAAGAACCGCTTTCCCGGCGTGGTGCTGGGACTGTCCGGCGGGATCGACTCCGCGCTGTCCGCCGCCGTTGCGGTGGACGCGCTGGGCCCCCAACGCGTACGCTGCGTGATGCTGCCATCGCAATACACGTCACGGGAGTCGCTGGAGGATGCGGCGGAGATCGCCCGCGCGCTCGGCTGCAGATACGAAACCGTGCCGATCGAACCGGCGGTGGAGGCGTTCACGCAGGCGCTGTCAAACACCTTCGCGGGCCGCGTGGTCGACACCACGGAAGAGAACATCCAGTCGCGCATCCGTGGTGTCATCCTGATGGCGATCTCGAACAAGTTCGGGCCGATGCTGCTTACCACCGGCAACAAGAGCGAGATGAGCGTGGGCTACGCCACGCTCTATGGCGATATGTGCGGCGGCTACAACGTGCTGAAGGACGTCTACAAAACGGAAGTGTTTCGCCTGTCGCGCTGGCGCAATGCCAATGTTCCGCGCGGGTCCCTGGGGCCGAGCGGCCGCGTCATGCCGGAGAATGTGATCACCCGCCCGCCTTCCGCGGAATTGCGCGCGGACCAGAAGGATGAAGACTCGCTGCCGCCATACGAGATCCTGGATGGCATTCTGGAGGCGCTGGTGGAAGACGAATTGTCCTTCGAACAGGTGGTGGCGAAAGGCTACGAACCGGCAGTCGTGAAGCGGGTTGAGCAG
>DATIEM010000119.1:0-15562 GCA_035455725.1 Rhizomicrobium sp.
GAGGCGAAGCAGCGGATGTATGTTCCCAAGACCGACCCGCTGGCAGAGCCGCTATCGCTTTCCTACGCGCTGCTCGGCCACAAGCAGTATCCGCGTTTGGCGCGCAGCGCGTTCTATCGCGTCATGCGGGACGCCGGCCGCCTCGGTTCCGAGGAGGTCTTCGATCTTCTTCAGCACGCAAACCGGATGCAGTTCCTGAACCTGATCGAGGCAGCCGAAACCGCCGAGCCGGCGCTCTCCCGCCTCCTGCGCACCTTGGCGCGCTACCAGTTGGAGGCGCTGTCGCACAGCATCGGTGCGCAGCGGATGTAAAATCAGCCGCGGGCGCGCTTGCGTTTGGCGGGTGCGCGCGCCTTGGTGGAATGGCTTGCCTTGGCGCTCGTCGCCGCGCCTTTGCGCTGCAGGCTCTTCTGCAGCGCGTCCATCAGGCTGACCACGTTGCTCGGCTCCGGCGGAGGCGCGGCTTCCACCGGCGCTTCACCCTTTTCCTTGCGGCGGATCAGCTCGCGCAAGGCTTCCTCATAGCGGTCCTTGAAGGTCGCCGGTTCGAACGGTCCTTCCTGCTGTTCGATGATTTTCTGCGCAATGTCGATCATGCGGGAATCGATCTTTACGTTTGGAATATCCTCGAACATGGTGGCCGGGTTCACCACCTCGTTCGCCATGCGCAGCGAATAGGCCAGCAGGCCCTTGCCGCGCGGCTCGATCGCCATCAGGCGCTCGCGCGTGTGCATCACCACGCGGCCGAGCGCGATGCGATCCTCCTGCGCCATCGCCTCCCGGATCACCGCGAACGCGTCCACGCCGTCGGTGCCCTGCGGCACCAGGAAATAGGGATCGTTCCAGTAGAGCCGGTCGATGGTGCTCGCGTCCACGAAGCGCTCGATCTCCAAGGTGTGCGTGGTTTCGAGCTTCACCTCGTCAAGCTCTTCGTTGCTGACGATCACGTAATTGTTTTTCGAAATTTCATAGCCTTTTACCAGCTGCGAGCGCTCCACCGGCCCGGTTTCCGGATCTGTGGGAATCATCCGGATGCGGTTATTGGTTTCCGGGTTGATCAGGTTGAACGAAATGTCGGACGAGCGCGAGGTGGCGTTGAACAGCGCCACCGGGCAGCTGACAAGCGAAAGCCGCAGGTTTCCCTGCCAGACCGGCCGTGTCGGGCGCTTGCGCGTGCCGGGTTCGTTTTCGTTCGAGGGTTTCGCGGCGCTGCGTGTGTGCGCCGACTTTCTCTTTGCTTTCGCCATGGGGGAGGCTCCTGGGCCCGGAAACGGAGTGCGGTTGGTGCTTTCGAAGCATACCAAGGCCGCCGGAGAAGCCAAACCGGCGCGAGCGACAGCCCGCTACCCCACCCAGTGCTCCCGAGACGGTCAGCCGAGCAGCAACAGCGCGAATTCGGGACTGGCGCTGGTCCAAGATTTCTCGATTCTCCAGCCGGCGCTATCCGCAAGCCTCGCAAAGCCGTCGAGCATGTATTTGTGACAGTTCTCGGTGTGGATCGTTTCGCCCGCGGCGAGGCGGAACGCCTCTCCGCCGATCGCCACAGTCTGGTCCGCCCGCGACAGCAGATGCATTTCGATCCGGTGCTCCGCCGGATTCCACACAGCGCGGTGATCGAAACGATCCAGATCGAAATCGCCGCCCAGTTCCCGATTGATGTGGGCGAGCACGTTCTTGTTGAACGCCGCCGTCACGCCGGCCGCATCGTCATAGGCGGCGATCAGAACCGCGGGATCCTTCACCAGATCGATTCCGATCAGCAGCTTGCCTTTTGCCCCAAGCGTCTCGCGCGCGCGGGCGAGAAAGTCTGCTGCTTCCGCGTCAGTCAGATTGCCGATGGTTGACCCCGGAAAAAAGCCCAGCAGCGGTTTGCTTCGCAACTCGGTCGGCAGGGTGATTGCCTGCATGAAGTCGCCCACGACCGCACGGATGCCGAGCAGCGGATACTCGCTCGAAAGCATGGCGCTGGTGCGGCTGAGCGAGTCGCCGCAAATGTCGACGGGCAGGTATTCGGAAATCTGCGGTAGCCGATTGAGCAGAATGCGTGTCTTCAGGCAGGAGCCGCAGCCGTATTCCACCAGCGCGGTGCCGGGCGCGAGGTGCTCCGCCAGTTCGGCGGCGAGATCGCCCAAGAGCGCGCATTCTGTACGCGTCAGGTAGTATTCCGGCAGGCGGCAAATCTGTTCGAACAGCGTCGCACCGTTGGCGTCGTAGAAATATTTGCTCTTGAGCTGCTTCTGCGGTCGCGACAGGCCCTCCCACACATCGCTGAGGAATGGCGATGCCGTTTGGTCCTTGGCGAGTCCCCGTGTTCGCCGCTGCACGTCCTCTGCCAGCCGCAGGCCGGTGAATTGCCAGCGCTGCTGCGGATAGAAGAAGTTGCGGTAGCTGGCGCGGACATGCCCGCGCGGTGTCACGCACGAGCCGCCGCGCAGCACCAGCTGGTTGACCATGAACTTGCCGTTGTATTCACCGATGGCGCCGGCCGGCGCGCGGTAGCCGGGATACGGCGCGTAGGCGCTGGCGGTCCATTCCCACGCATCGCCGAACATCTGGCGGGAGCCGCGCGGCGGCAGCGGTCGCAGGAACCCGTTCTCGCGGAAATTGCCGGCCCTTGGATCGAGCGTGGAGGCGGCGTGTTCCCACTCTGCTTCCGTCGGCAGGCGCTTGCCGCGGAAGCGGACGAAAGCATCGGCTTCGTAGAAGCCGATATGCGCGACGGGCGCATCCAGATCGAGCGGGCGCAGGCCTGCAAGCGTCATGCTGAACCATTGGCCATCGCGCTCCTCCCAGTAGAGCGGCGCATTCCAGCCATTTGCAATCGCAGATTGCCAGCCATCGGACAGCCAGTATTTCGGATCGCGGTAACCGCCGGCCGCCATGAACTCCAGCCACTCGCCGTTGCTGACGAGGCGGTCGGCCAGGCGATACGGCTGCAGCATTGTCTCGTGCCGCGGGCTTTCGTTGTCGAAGGCGAAGCCGCTACCCGCATGGCCTATTTGCACAACACCGCCGTCGAAATGATCGAAGCGGAGCTCCGTAGGCGGAGTATCTCGCGCGGCACGGAATTCCGTGTAGGCCGGCTGTAGCGGATTTTGCCCAAAGGCGTGCAGGATGTCGGTGAGAATGAGCTCCTGGTGCTGCTCTTCGTGATTGAGGCCGAGCGCGATCAGCGCCGCGGTTTCAGCATCGATGCCGCCGGCCAGCAGGTCGAACATCGCCTCGTCCGCATGCCGGCGATAGGCCGCGATCTCTTCCGCCGAGGGCCGCGAAAGCAGCCCGCGCTGGGGCCGCGCATGGCGCGCGCCAACCGCGTCGTAATAGGAATTGAAAAGATACGAAAAGGCCGGGTGAAACGCGCGATAGCCGGCGACCTTCGCCAGCACGAAGGTTTCGAAGAACCAGGTCGTGTGTGCCCGGTGCCATTTCACCGGGCTGGCATCCGCCATGGACTGCAAATTCTGGTCTTCCGCCGACAGCGGGGCTGCCAAAGCTTCCGTGGCCTCGCGCACCGCACGAAAGCGCTCCAGCAGCGTGGGTTCGGTATCGCCGATGCCATCGGGGGAAGACGGCGCAATCCGCCGGTGAATATTCATGGCTTGCCCTTCCCCTCCGCCCGCGTGGATCGCAGCACAAACCGGAAACTTACATTTGATAGATAGGTTCCGTCGATGGCGCTTCAAGCGCGGCGCCGACCCGCCAAATTCCTGTGCCTTTCCATGTGAAGGCGATTTCAGCGTGGCGCTGGAACGGCCCTCGCCCGGCGCCGTTTGCAACTCGTGTTCCCCCAAAGAAAGGAAGAATCATGGCCAGCACGCAAACGGCCTCCGGTGACCTCTCCAAACGCGAAACCTTCGGCCTCATCGGCAGCGACAAGGTGGAAGGCACCGCCGTCTACAGATCCAATGGCGACCGGGTCGGCAGCATCGAGCGGGTGATGCTCGACAAGTTAAGCGGCAAGGTGGCCTACGCCGTGATGAGCTTCGGCGGCTTCCTCGGCATCGGCGACGACTATTACCCCGTTCCGTGGTCGCTGCTGACCTACAATGAGCGCCTCGGCGGCTACGAAGTGAACATCTCCGATGAGCAGCTGAAAGGCGCGCCGAAATTCCGCAAGAACGATTCCTGGGAATACGAGGATCGCGGCCGCGAGAGCGCGCTCTATTCCTACTACGGCGCCACGCCGTACTGGTGAGGCTCGCGCACGCTCTTACCTCCCTTCGCGGGGAGGTAAGAGCGTCACAACAATAACGGGAGGCCCAACATGCCCGATATCAAGCACGCCAGAATTCTCATCATCGCCACCAACGGCTTCGAGCAGTCGGAGCTGGAGAAGCCGCGCGACGGACTAAAGGCAGCCGGCGCGCAGGTGGATGTCGCTTCGCCCGACGGCAACAGCATTCGCGGCTGGCAGAAGGGTGACTGGAGCCGCACCGTCGAGGTCGACAAGAAAATCGCAGACTGCAATTGCGCGGACTACGACGCGCTGGTGATCCCGGGTGGCGTCATCAACCCGGACAAATTGCGCGTGGACGAAGATGCCATGCGCTCCGTTCGCGAGTTCCTGTCGAGCGGAAAGGTTGTGGCCGCCGTGTGCCACGGACCGTGGCTGCTGGTTCAGGCGGACGCCTGCAAGGGCCGCAGAATGACCTCCTACAAATCGATCCGCAAGGATGTGGAGAACGCGGGCGCCAACTGGGTGGACCAGGAGGTTGTCGCGGACCGCGGCATCGTCACCAGCCGCAATCCGGGCGATCTTGATGCCTTCACGAAAAAAATCATCGAGGAAGTGCAGGAAGGCCGCCACCAGCCCCGCGTCGCGGCGGAATGATCCTATAGTCGCCCTGAGATCGGAATCAGCGCGCCGGTGATGGCGCCGGCAGCGTCGGATAGCAGAAAGGCAATCAGCTCCGCGATCGCCTCCGGCTTCACCCATTTGCTGAAATCGGCGTCTGGCATTGCTCTGCGGTTCGCGCCTGTATCGATGATCGACGGCAACACGGCGTTCACGGTGATGCCGTTCGCTTTCACCTCTTCGGAGAGCGCTTCGGTGAGCTTCGCCACGCCGGCCTTGGAGGCCGCATAGGCGCCCATGCCCGCCGCGGCCTTGGCAGCAGTCGCCGCTCCGATGTTGACGATGCGCCCCTCCCCGTTCGCGATCAGATGCGGCAGCGCGGCTTTGGACGTGCACACCGCCGTCTTCAGGTTGGTGGAATAAAGCAGATCCCAGGTGGCGACATCGCCGTCCGCCACAGTCTCCCAGCGGAAGGCGCCCGCAACGTTGATCAGCGCATACAGCCCGCCGATATCTTTCACCGCGCCGTTCAAGGCATTCCGCGCAGCGGCGGGATCGGAAAGATCGACGCCGCCGAACATCATGTCATCCGCTTGCGCCGGCGAAGCGCGCGCAAGGACCGCAACGCGTGCGCCGTCGGAGCGCAACCGCGCCACGACCGCGGTGCCCAGCGCGCCCATTCCACCGGCGACGATGCAGGATTTGCCTGAGAGATTCATCTGTCCCCTCGTTGCCAGCAGAACCCAAAAACTGCAACGGCTAATGGCTGGTATCTCGCGGGGCGCCCACAAGCTGCTCCGCCAGCCGCTGCCACTCGTCCGCGATTTCGTTCCACAGCCGGCGATCTTCCGGGGTTCTCAGCGTGGCCGCGATTTTTCGCGCCTCTTCTGCGCGGCAGAGATAGGTATCGAAGCGGCTCTGAATGGGGGAAGGGGCGGCCATCCTTGTGAGAGTCATGAAACCCGTTCAGGTTCCTGAACAATATGGCCGGCGGCTTGTCCGGCGCGGCTTTTCCCGCGGAAAATCGCTGCGCTTAACTTATGAGGTGGTCAGTGAAGGAGGCACAGCAGTCGCGCTTAGCCGCGCGCATTTTTTAACGTGAAGCGCACATTTGCCTGCACGGTGCCCGCAGCGGGCTCCCCGTTGCGGATGGCTGGTTTGTATTTCCAATGCGTCTTGACCCACTGCACGGCCGCCTGATCGAGTTCGTCATCGCCGCTGGAGCTTATGACCGTTGCATCGATCACAGTGCCGGAAGCTGAGACCGAGATGTTCAGCGTGGTGGTGCCTTCCTTGCCGAGCCGCAGGGCCACGGGTGGATACGGCGGAATGGTGTGGGTTGAACCAATGCCAAGCGGTCCGGAATCCGGAACAGCCGGCGCGGCCGGTGGTGGAGGCGGCGGGGCGGGTGGGGTGATCGGCGCAGGCGTCGGCTTCGGTGGCGGCGTGATCTGCTGCACCTCATGCACGGGCGCCGGCGGCGGCGGAGTCGCCACCTTGATATCGGGCGGGGGAATGTAGGCCTGAACCTCTTTGGGCGGCGGCTGCAGCTTCACCTCGGGTGGCGGCGGCGGCTTCACCTTCGGCGGCGGCGTCTGAACGATTTTCGCTTCGATGAAATGCGGCACCTCCTTCACGATCTTGCCGGCAAGTCCGGTCATGAAGGCGTAGATCGCGACAACATGAATGGCGCCCACGAAAACGGTGCCAACCAGCCGCGCCGTTTCCGAGCGAGTGCGTGGAATCTGCCGCAGGGTTGCGCCGGGGTTCTGCATCACCTCTACTCCGCGTTTCGCAATGGCAACAAAAGCTTTGCGCAAATGACTGTTTTGCTTGCGCGTGGCTTCAGTGCCTCCTTTCAGAACGCAGCACGCGCGATCCGTTCCGGATTTCGTGCCAGCTTTTTTTTGTGCAGCTTATCCCGCGATAATTCGTTGCGCCCGCTTCGCGAGTTACAAATCTTCACGCAGCCCGGCGGGAATCCTGCTTGTGATCGTCTGTGACCACCTCTTCGAACAGCGCGCGGTAATGAATCATCGCCTGCCGCAGATCTTCGGTGGTGGCTTTGCCGTCGCGATGCCTGAGGGCGACGTCGTGCGCGGAGCGGTAGTTCTGCGCTACCACCGGATAATGCACGGAAAGGTCCGCGCTGCGGCGATCGAAATCCGACATGGGATATCCGCGGGTTGCCATGGCCTTGCCCAGCAGTTCGTCGGCATCGCCGACCGCTTCGCCCGGATCGTCGACAAAGCGCGCCTGCACGTTTTTCCAGGCCTGCATGTAGCGCGTTCGATCTGCCTCGCTTAGTGGCCGGATGTCGTATTGCGAAACGCGCCGCTCGCGTTCGGCGAGGCGCGCTTCGGCGCGCTTGCGGCTTCCCATTTCGACAACCAGGCGGTCGTACTCCGGCCCATACCGTTTCCGCATGCTCCTGAGATGCATGCGCCGGCTGGCCCAAATCACCGCCGCGACGATGAGGAGAATGACGATGACGACCGCAGCGGCGACGACGATTTGGCTTTGCGAAAGATGCGACAGGTTCATGACAATGCCGCCGGCGCGTGCGGGCGATCCTCTGCTTGCGCCCCTGCACAGTCTTTAAACGGCTCACGCTCCCCGCTGTTCCGGCACGGGCCGATAGGTCAGAGGTAAGCTTTGTCGCCGCTGCCAAACGCTTAGGGCTGCTTTTCCAGGTGCCAATGACCAGGTTCGGCTGAAACCTGCGCTCACGGTCCTCGTTTACCCACTCGCGGGTGACTCGCAGAGGAAGCGTCGTTGGAAAAGGTTCGTCAGTTCCGCCAGCGGGCAACGGAGTGCCGGGTTGCCGCCGCCCGTGCCTCCACTGCGGAAATTCGCAGCCGGTACGAAGACATGGCCTATATCTGGGAAAAGCTCGCGGATGAGCGGCTGGATTTCTTTGTGCAGAAGGACGCCCGGGGTTCGTTCCGCGCGAGGAGGTCTTCAAGTCGATGAACTCCGCTGGCTTGGGCTGATGGGCGTCCGTCATCAGGTGCCTGCCGACGAAACTGCTTGCCATGCCTGGGCAATCTGTTCTCTAATCGTTCCCCATGCGCGCGAGATGGACGCGATGGCAGGGCGGGCAGGGGGCGGTCCACGCTTACAGTCTTGAGCTGGGGACACTGCTGAACACCAGCGTCCGGCTGAAGTTGGATTGCCGGCAGTGGGAGGTGCGGTTCAATCAGACGCATCTGGGCGATTACCAGTCCGCCGCGGACGTGCGGCGCTTGGGCGGCCAGAACCAACGTCTGTCGAGATTGCGAGCTAGAGCAGCGCGTCAGGCGCCACGGTCTGCTCGCTCGGAGTCTTGTCCTGTGGCGGCGTAATGAACTCGATCCCAATGCCGTTTTCATGGAGCCGCATAACCCGGCCGGCGACCTGGCCAATCAGCACGATCTCACCGATTTGCGGTCGCACAGGCGTGCCGAGGGAGACCCCGCTGAGGGACAAATCAAGCACCTCGCAATTGACGATTTCGCCGGTGACCCGGGTGAAACTGGCAAACCCGCGGGCATTCATGCGGTCATGCCGTCGCAAATTGGTATCCTCAAGCGTGCCGCTTTCGACGTAATGTGCGAGCTGTTCGGCGACGCGCTCGCGCTTCAGGGCCGAGCAATGGAATCTGACGCCAAATTTGCCATCGGCCTCGTCGTTCTTGAGAGACCGCACAACCACGGCGTCGAAGCGGCCGAAGCCTTCGATGTACACAACCACGGTCGTGTCCGGGGGGGGAACGATCTCGCATTCCAGGTGCGCAGTCCCGGGTGACATTTCCAGCACGGTGCAATCGGCTTCGCGCTGGTCGGTCGGGCAAAAAAGCCGGCCCCCAAGGTTTACGGGCACGCGCAACAGGCGGCGACGATCCTGCTGCACCTTTGCGAGCATTGCCTCGCGATCGACTGTCATGCTTCGCCCAGCCCCATGGAGCTTCCTTTTCGCCATCAGCGTAGCGGACCGACGGTCAACAGTTGGTTACCTGACGGCCACTTCATCAAGGCTCATGGGGCGAAGACCGCCTTACGCGGACGGGCCCGGTCGGCTATAGACGGCCGCCAATTCCCGCCGGAGCCGGAATGTCCAGGTCACCTCGTCCCGCATGGATTGTACTCGCCTTGGCGGCCCCACTGCTTTCGGCCTGCATCGGCACCACAGCCCTCAGCCAGCTCGAACAGGCCCGGCCTTTAGGTGGCCCCTTTTCGCAGGCCCTGTTCCGCAATTATGCCGCGCTCGCCCATTCGTTCGGCGCCGTAGGAACCCCCACCAGCGGCACGCCGTTCGATGCCGCCGAATCCCTTCAGCTGGGCAGCATGAGCGCCGACGTGGCGGATATAGCCAATGCTTATGCGGAAAAGGCGATCCTCACCTCGCAGGGCGAGGAAATCCTGCCGGAGCCGCCGGATCCGAATATCGGGAATTCGGAGGCAGTGCGCCTTCAGCTGTTGCGCGACCTTGGGCAGGGCCGAGACTCCGCCCCCAATGATGCAGCGCGCGCGCAGGCCGACTACGACTGCTGGGTGATGAATGCCCGCTCGGACGAACTGAGGCGCGCGGCAGAACAGTGCCGCCGCTCGCTGTCCTATAGTCTTGGGCAGCTGGAGCGTAATCTCGCGGCGCAGCCGCAACAGGCACGGCCGACCGCGCAAACACCCTCGGGCTGAATCAGCCGTCTCCCCCTCGCCACAACGCCATGCTAGCTTTGCAGCCAAGGCGCGGGTGGCTCATGGAACGATACGATTATGTGATTGTCGGGGCCGGCAGCGCGGGCTGCGTGCTCGCCCATCGCCTGTCCGCAGATCCCAATGTCAAGGTGCTGCTGGTCGAGGCGGGCGGCCCGGACAAATCGGTAATGATTCACATGCCGGCTGGCATTCCGGCGCTGCTCGGAAAACGGAACCCGTTCAACTGGTACTACGAAACGGAAGGCCAGCTGCACCTGAATGGACGCCGGCTTTATTGGCCGCGCGGTCGCGGCTGGGGCGGCTCATCCTCCATCAACGGCATGATTTACATCCGCGGGCATGCGCGCGATTACGATCGTTGGCGGCAGCTGGGATGCGAAGGGTGGTCGTGGGCGGATGTGCTGCCGTACTTCAAGCGCGCGGAATCCAACGAGAATGGGGCTGACGATCTCCACGGCGGCAATGGCCCTCTGCACGTGTCGAATGGCCGCTCAGGCAATCCGCTCTTTCGCGCCTTTGTGCAGGCTGGAATGGAGGCGGGCCATCCCTACACGCCGGATTTTAACGGCGCCTCACAGGAAGGCTTCGGCCCCTATCAACTGACTATTCACAACGGCCGGCGTTGGAGCGCGGCGGCAGCCTATTTGCGGCCGATTCTCTCGCGCCCGAACCTCAAGATTGGCAGTAACGCGCATGTCACGCGGGTGTTGTTCGAAAGCAGCCGCGCGGTGGGCATCGAGTACCTGCAGAAAAAACAGCTTGTGCAGGCGCGCGCCGAGCGCGAGGTCCTGCTTTGCGGCGGCGCCGTGAACACACCTCAGCTGTTGCTGCTCTCGGGGATCGGCGATCCGGAGATCCTCCGGCGCTTCGACATTCCGGTTCTGGCGGAGTTGAAAGGCGTGGGGCGCAACCTGCAGGATCATCTCGATTGCTCGATCCAATACGAATGCACGCAGCCGATTACGCTCTACAGCCAGTCCAAACCGCTGGCCGCGGCGAAGACCGGGTTGCAGTATCTCCTCTTCGGCAACGGTGTCGCTACGAGCCAGGGGCTGGAATCCGGGGCGTTCCTGAAGAGCCGGCCCGAACTCGAAACGCCGGACCTGCAGTTCCACTTCATCGCGGGCCTGATGTTCGATCACACGCGGAAAAAAGCCGATCGCCATGGTTTCATGGCCCATGTCTGCCAACTTCGCCCCCAGAGCCGCGGCTACATTTCGCTGAAGAGTGCCGACCCTGTGGCGCCGCCGCTGATCCAGCCGAATTATCTCGAAGCTGACGAAGACCTTCGGGCGCTGCGCGAAGGCGTCAAGCTGGCCCGCGAGGTGTACGCGCAAGCGGCGTTCGATCCGTATCGCGGACCGGAACTGATGCCGGGCGCCCACGTCACCCGGGACGAACAGATCGATGCCTTCATCCGCAAAACGGCGGAAACCATTTACCATCCCGTCGGCACGGCGAAGATGGGCCGGGATGCGGACTCGGTGGTCGATCCGCAATTGCGTGTCTATGGCGTGGAACGGCTGCGGGTGGTGGACGCCTCGATCATGCCGGCGCTGATTTCCGGCAATACCAACGCGCCCACCATCATGATCGCAGAAAAAGCGTCCGACGTGATCCTGGGCAACGAAGCTTTGGCGCCGCAGGAACCCGTTTCGGAATCACGTCAGGCCGCCTGAGCGCTTTTCCATGACCCACACCCAGCGCACGCTCCTGATCCAGGCGAGCTTATGATCGAAGAGATTGAGAAGCTGGGCGTTCCACGGTCTGTACCAGCCCGGCGGCACCACCTGGTGGGGAAAGGCGGTGACTTCCTCGAACAGGCCGCAGTCGCGCGCCAGCTGCATTTGCTCTTGCGGTGAGAAATAGGCCTTCGGATCGGGCTGCCGCCAGGCATACGGGCTGATGCAGAAAAGCCGGCCCTTTGCTTCCAGCGCATCGTGAATGGCGCGCAAGGTCACGAGAACCGTGTCGCGGTCCCGGCGGATCAGGGGAATAACCCCCTGGGCGAGAATGTTGGCGTATCTTTCGCCCGTTTGCGTCACGATGTCCCGCGTGGCATCGACGATCAGGCCCTTGAGGCCGCGCCCTGCCATTACATCCAGGTATTTCGGCGCGATGTCGGAGGCTATCGCGTCATGGCCATGCTCGCGCAAGATCGCCGAGAGCTGCCCGGTGGCGGCGCCGATTTCAAGTGTCCGTCCCGGGCGCAAAAACCGCTCCAGATCGCGCAGGAATATCCGGTCCCGAATAGCGTGCCGCCTCGCATCCTGCAGAGTCTTGCGCACATCCCGGCGTTGGGAGGTGGGGCCGCTTAACGCTTTTTCACGATTGAGTGGCATTTCCGTCGCAATGCACTGGATTCGGGTGAAGGCGGACCTGCCGCGCTTTTCGGGCGTTGCCCTTCGGACTACATCTTGGTGGATGTCAAGCTTGCGACCCATCCTGACCGTTTTGGCCGTGGCTGCCGTGATCGGCGTTGCGCGCGCACAAGACAACCCGGTGCCCTCGCCTGACCCGCAAGGCGCAAACACGCGCTACAATGTCTACAACATGAATTTCGACATGTGGTGCCAGGAGCAACGGCACCTGCCCGCTGCCCGCTGTGACAAGCGTCTGCCGGAAGACGATGCCGCCTTCAATGATTATCGCTCGAAAATCGAGCGGTACGAAATTCCCTATCTGAGGGAACAGCAGCGCCAACAGCAGCTGAACGTGGGGATCCTGCACAACGATCCGGTGGATCACCCCGATCAGGTCTCGCAGCCGCAACCGCAGCCGGTCACCGCGCCGCCGCCGCCCAAATAATCAGGAAGCGGAGCGCACCGGCTTCAGCGGCGCGATTTCCAGCGCTTCCATCAGCCGCTGCAGAGATGGATCGATATCCGAGCGCACCACTGGGGCCTTGTCTCGACTCACCACCAGCCTCAGGTGCGGCGCCCTCCCGGCATTCCGCACAGTCGCGGACGGCGGAGGCGGCAAGTCGTGGACAGGCGGCTCCCCGGATTCCGGTACGAAGCGGGACGACACCAAACGCTCGCAGGTAAGCGGTTTGCCGCACATTGCGGCGTGATCGCCGAGCAGCTGCGAGATTCCGATGAAACGGCTGGGGGCCACGGAGCCGAAACAAAGCGGCAGCAGGACGGTTTCGACCTCGACCATGCCCCATTCGTCGCTGGCCGCGAGCGAGGAAACGCAGACGGGCTGCTGGATCGTGAGCGCCTGCTGCAACACCGCGGCCAAGGCGGTTCGGCTCTGGGGCTCCCACCGGCTGAGAAAGCCCGTTCCCTTCAGTTCGCCGCCGTAGCGCTCGCAATGGGCCGTTCCCGCCAGCCGATAGAAAGGCGCTTGCGCATCGGATGCATCCAAAATGAAGACATACGGAAGGATGCGCTTGATGGCGCGCGGATCGATATCGGTCTGGTCCGGGACCGTGTGGCCTTTTCTCAGACGGCTCCAGTACCCCACAAGGAGATGGCTATTGCGATGCTTCATGGCTTCCCGCTTCCAGGCCGGTGTTCCGGCCTGACCCAGACGGCGCAGAATTGCTGCTCCGGAGGGGGTATTAAGCAGGGGCCATGCCACGCGAGGGCGGCGGCGGAGAACCAATGCTAACGATCCTAGGGACCCCGGCGAGGCTGAGAGAAAAGCGGGACCGTGCGGGATTTGAGCAAGGGCGTGAGCAGCAGTCCGGCTGCAAAGCCGCCCACATGCGCCCACCATGCCGTTCCCGGCTGGCCGGCTGAGGTCAGCGCCGCACTGGCGAGTTGCATCACAAACCAAAATCCCACCACCCACATGGCGGCAATGGTGAAGGGATAGAGAATGATTCCCAGCGGCACGATCACCGTAACCCGTGCGCGCGGATAAAGAAGCACGTAGGCGGCGAGCACACCGGAGATGGCGCCTGATGCGCCCACCATCGGCACCTGCGAAGCCGGATCGATATAGGCCATCGCCAGAGCCGCCGCGATCCCGGAAAGAACATAAAAGAAAAGGAAGCGCAGATGGCCCATCGCGTCTTCGACATTGTTCCCGAAGATCCAGAGATAGAGCATGTTGCCGGCCAGGTGCAGCACGCCGCCGTGCAGGAACATCGACGTGAAGATGGTTAGCGTCGGCGTCACGCCGATGTCATTCGCCGGACCGTGTGCCGCAAAATAGTAGGCTGGCGTAAAGCCCAGAACGTAGAGCCCGGCATTCATCTCCGAGCCAAGCGAGCGCTCCCACAGATAGACGATCACGCAGGCAAAGATCAGCGCCCACGTAACGAATGCGGGCGTCCTGGCGGGATTGTCGTCCGAGATGGGGATCATGCGTGAGGAGGGTTTCGGCGCATTAACCGCATCGGTGTCTCATTCCGGATCAATGTCGCAGGCGAGCGGGCCGTAGGCATGGCACGTTTCCTGAAGCGTTGCGCCCGGTTCTTAAGGCTTTGTCAACTTTCCGGTTCCTGCGCCCGGCGCGCTGGCTAGCATGAGCGGAAACACGGAGTGGGTCGCATGAACGTGAAGCCGGTTTTCTTTTTTGCCGTGGCCGCGCTCGGCTGCGCGGCTCTCTTCACCTCGCCCGGGATGGCAGGCGGTTCGTTCCACGGCGGCACGTTCGGATTCAGCGGCGGCAGCAAGAAGTTCTGCCACACCACGCCGCCGGTCATCAAAATCTGGAACTACAACAAGAACATCAACATCAACAAAAACCTGAATTTCAACAAGAACATCAATCTGAACAAGAACATCAACATCAACAAGAACATCGTCATCGCGAAGTCGAATTCCATCTCGGTCGCGGTTTCCGGCGCGGCGGCCGGCGCGGCGGGGTACTCTTCGTCGGGCAGTTATGCTGAAACCACGGTTATCAATCGCGGCGGCGGCGAAGTCTCGGCGGCAGCGGAGGAAAGCTGCGAGATGCAGGAGGCGAGCGTGGTGAAGGCCATTCACGCGATGTGCGTGAGCGCCGAGGGCCGCGAGTTCCCCGCCAGCCACATGCTGCCCGAAACCTGGATTGACACCACTTACGAAGGCGAAGTGGCGCGCTGCATCGCCGGTTCCACGCTGAAGATCACCGTCGGCGATGTGCTGCAGTCCGACCAGGGCCTCGCCGGCACCTATGAACAAGGCGAAGTCCTCGCCTGCGGTCGTGGCGAGTCGCTCTGGCACTACAAGAACGGCATGGTGAAATGCGGTCCTGCGGTGCCGGTGAAGGACTGCACCGAGCGCACCAACCTGCGCAAGTACGGAACGGGAGACTTCTTCTTCTCCTACCGCAGCCGGGTGTGCATAAACCGGCTCGCCAAATCGAGCAGCACCACCGATCTTTCCAGCACCAGCTGGGATGGCGGAGTCGGCGGCAGCAGCGACTAGACGGCCCAACGCGCCCTCGCCGCCCCGGGGCTTTCGCGTTCTGGCGCGACGCAGAGCCCTGTTGTCGCCCTCTCCAAATCGCTCTAAAGCGGCGTCCTCACTGCGCGGCAAGAGCTTTTTGCCATGAACATCCACGAGTATGAGGCCAAGGAGATTTTGCGCGGCTTCGGCGCGCCGGTGCCGCGCGGCATTCCGGCATTCAGCGTAGATGAAGCGGTGCGCGCCGCCGAACAGCTGGGCGGCCCCGTGTGGGTCGTCAAGGCCCAAATTCACGCCGGCGGCCGCGGCAAAGGCGGCGGCGTGAAAGTGGTGCGCTCACTCGATGACGTGCGCAAGGAAGCCGAACGCATGCTCGGCATGAACCTGGTGACACATCAGACAGGCTCGCATGGGCGGCTGGTGCGCAGGCTGTACATCGAAGATGGTTCGGCCATCGAGCGTGAGCTGTATCTGTCGGCGCTGGTGGACCGCGGCTCATCGCGCCTCGCGTTCATCGCCTCCACCGCAGGCGGCATGGACATCGAAGCGGTTGCGAAGGACACGCCTGAGAAGATTCACACTTTCACCATCGATCCTGCTGCCGGCTATTCGGCCTATGTTGGGCTGGAGATTGCCACTGCCCTCGAGCTGCACGGCGACGAAGCAAAGCAGTGCGGCACGCTCATCCACACGCTCTACGATGCCGTTCTGGCCAAGGATATGAGCCT
>DATIEM010000120.1:0-4699 GCA_035455725.1 Rhizomicrobium sp.
GCTGCAGCTGGCTGCGCTGCTCTATTTTACCGGCGGTATTTCCAATCCCTTCGCCTTGATGTTCATCGCACCGGTGGTGATCGGCGCCGCCACCCTGAACTTCGGCAATACCTTCGCGCTGGCGTCGCTGGCGCTGGTTTCGATCAGCGTCATTGCCATCGTCCATCAGCCGCTGCCGTGGAACCCGCACGAGCCTCTCGATCTGCCGCCGCTCTATCAGGTCGGCATCTGGGCTTCCCTCGTTATCGGCATCGGCTTCACCTCGATCTATGCCTGGCGCATCGCCAGCGAAGCCGCCCGAATGTCCGCTGGCCTGGCGGCAACGCAGCTGGCGCTGGCCCGCGAACATCGCATGGCCTCCATCGGCGCCCTGGCGACCGCCGCCGCCCACGAACTGGGCACGCCGCTCGGCACCATCGCCGTGGTATCGCGCGAGTTGGAGCGGGCGCTGCCGAAAGGCTCGCCGGAAGCGGAAGATGCGAAGCTGCTGCGGGGGGAAGCGGAGCGCTGCCGCGGCATCCTCACCAGACTGGCGCGGCCGGAGGAAAGCGTGATCGGGGCCATGGACCGGCTGCCGCTGGGCGCGCTGCTGGACGATTTGGCGGGCGAATACCGCGGCGGCGATGTATCCATCGTGATCGACATCCCGCAGGCGTCGGCAAAAAATCCGGAGCCGAAAGTGTGGCGGGCACCCGCTCTGCTCCATGGGCTCGGCAACGTCATCGCCAACGCGGTGGATTTCGCGCAAAGCAAGGTGCGGGTGTGCGCCGACTGGAGCACCAGGGAACTGCGGGTGGTGGTGGAAGATGACGGTCCCGGCTTTGCGCCCGATATTCTGGAACGGATCGGAGAGCCCTACGTCACCTCCCGGCCCGGCACCTACGCGGTGGCGGAAACGGAGTTGGAACCGCCCGGCTTTGCCGGCCAGCACGGCATGGGATTGGGTTTTTTCATCGCCAAGACCCTGATCGAGCAGACTCGCGGCAGCGTGCGGGCGAGCAATGGCGAATCGGGCGGGGCCCGCGTGGCTGCGCGCTGGCCGCGGGGGGCCATCGATGGCGAGCACCCGCCGGGCTCGTCCGTTGTTCTATAGGAGGCGAAGAACGGCCTACATCTTGTCCAGCCGCCGGGAAGGCTGTATCGCCCCTGCGGCAGGAACTCCTGAGAGAATGATAAGAGAAATCCCCGGGGAGCGTTCGCTCCTCATCGTTGAAGATGATCGTCCCTTCCGCGAGCGGCTGGCCCGCGCCATGGAAGCGCGCGGCTTCACCGTCAGTGTGGCGGAAACCGTGGCGCAGGGCACCGCGCGCGCTAGGGAAGAGCCGCCCGCCTACGCGGTTGTCGATCTCAAGCTGGAAGACGGCAACGGGCTCGATGTGGTGGAAACCCTGCACAACGTGCGGCCGGAAACCCGCGTGGTGGTGCTGACCGGCTTCGGCAACATCGCCACCGCCGTGGCGGCCGTGAAGTACGGCGCCATCGACTATCTGCCCAAGCCCGCCGACGCCGACGATATTCTCGATGCTCTGCTGGCGGCGCCCGGTAACAAGCCAAAGCCGCCGGAGAATCCTATGTCCGCCGACCGGGTGCGCTGGGAGCACATTCAGCGCGTCTATGAATTGTGCGGCCACAATGTCTCCGAAACGGCGCGCCGGCTGAACATGCACCGGCGCACCTTGCAGCGCATTCTCGCCAAGCGCAGTCCGCGCTAACGAGCGGCCCGAGGCGATGGGCCGACCGCAGCTCGGATCGCGGCTGATGCGCTTCAAGGCGCTCGAGTATGCCAGCCACAAATTCCCCGCGCTCGGCCGCAGTATCCCGTTCGCACACGACGTGCGCTTTGCCATCGATGTCGGGCAGACGGTGCAGACGTTCACCGAAGAGCAGGATGTGGTGCTCACGCCGGCGGAGAGCGAACTGGCGCAGCGCCTGCCCAATCCGCCGCGGCCGCATGTCCGCCGCGACATCGCGTTGCTGCGGCTCGAAAACGTTACGGTCCTCGGCAACACGGGCCGCGTGATCGATGAGGCGCGCGGCGTGCTGCTGCGCTCCCGGCTGGAAGTCCTAGCGGTCGAGGTGAACGATTTCCGTGCGGAAACCTCGCGGGCAGTGGCGATGCCGCCGGCCAACTACGTGTACTTCATGGGCGAGCACAGCGGCCATGCTCACTTCTTCCATTTCCTGTTCGATCGCCTGCCGCGGCTGTTTTATCTGCTGGAACGGTTTTCGCTCGGGCGCGAGCCGCTCGTCATCCTGAGCAACGAGAACCCGCCGGCGTTTCAGCGCGACATCTTCGGCTTCGTCGCGGCCGGCTATCCCAACGTGCAGTTTCGGAAGGTGCCGCGCCGCGAGCGCTGGCGCCTGCCGCACCTGCTTTTCATCGACGATTACAACACCACCACCCGCGCCACCTTTCTGGCGCCTGAAACACTTGCCTGGATGCGCGCGCGGATTCTGGAAGGCTACGGCTTGCGGCCCAAAGCGCCGCACCGGCGCCTCTACATCAACCGCGGGGATGCGCGGAAGCGGCGGCTGCTGAACGAAGGCGAGGTGTGGCCGCTGTTTGCCGCGAATAGATTTGACTCCGTTTCCGCCGCCAATCTGTCGTTCCGCGAACAGGCCGCGATGTTCAGCGAGGCGGAAGCGATCGCCGGCCCGCACGGCGCCGGGCTGTCGCACATCCTGTTCGCGCCGGGGGTGAAGACGCTGGAGATTTTCCCGCTCGAGAAGGCGTTCGATATCGATTACTTGTATCTGACGAAAGCGGTCGGGGGCACCTACGACGCGGTGATCGGCGCGCGCGGCAACCGCTTGGGTCACTTCCGCATCGATCCTGCTGAAATCGTGGAAGCGCTGGAGCGCTTGACCCTCCCTTAAAAAGGGAGGGTCGGATCGCGAGGCGATCCGGGGAGGGATCATTCGAGAGCCACCGTACACGATCCCCACCCGGCGCGGCACCGCGCCGACCTCCCCTTTTCAAGGGGAGGTATATTCCTTCAGCAGCCGCTTGGGGGCGATCTGGCGGAAGCGGCGCTCCAGCATGCCGCGCAGGGTTTTCGCATCAAGCTTTTCCAGTCGCACGAGCACGCAAGGATAGTTCTGGTAGTGCGGCGTGATGTGGAAGAGCGCAGGGTCGCTCTCCAGCAGCATCTCGCGCTCGTCCATCGAGCCGACCGGCAGCACCATGGAATTGTCTTCGCCGCGCACGCGGGTGAAAAATTTCTTCTCGATCTTGAAGGAGGGATAGCCGTAATGGCTGCTTTCATTCGCGCCGGGAAACCCCAGCGCGATCGTCTTCACCTGGGCCTTGGTAACCGGCATGGCTATGTCACGAACACCGTGGCGCCGCGCGGATCGGCGGACAATTCGATGGTGCCGGCCAGCCGTTCCGCTGCGCATCTGGCGAATTTCAGTGTGACCGCCTTGCGGCGGCTCGGGTGCAGCGTCCATTCCGGCGAAGGCCGCACGATGGCGCCCCCGTAGCGGTCCGCCACGATGAGCCCGGTGCCGGACGGCACGAATTCATCGGGAAAATCCGGCGGAATGGCGAAGTAGAAGCGCTCGCAGAACTCAAGGTACTCTGGCCATTTGGAATCGCCCTTCAGATCGGCGAGCGCCACCTTGATCTCCACGCCGACCACGCAGCCGTCGCCGCTCAAAGCCGCAACGTCGAGCCGGCGGCCGTTTGCCAGCGTGAATTCCAGCAGCGGGCTGTAGCCCTCCTGGATCAGGAGGCGGCTGGTGCCGCGCGCCACATCGGCAGCGGTGATGATCATCCGCCGATTGGAACATTTTGGAAACGGACACGCAAGGAACTCTGCTGCCGACGGCGTGTTGCGAGGAGGGGGTACGGAGTTGAAATGCCCGACACACAGCAAGCAAATGGCGGCGCCGGTCCTGTCTTCCGCGAGGACAAGGACAGCCGACTGGCCCAGGTGCTGGAGCGCAACATTCGCTCGCTGCAACAGCGGCATGAGGCGGAAGAGGCCCGCGCAAGCCTCGAAGAGCGCATTGCGCGCGCTGTCACCGATTTCAGCGGCAGCATGCGCTTCGTCTACCTGCACCTCGCCGTCTTTGGGCTCTGGATCATCCTCAACCTGCGCTGGATTCCGGGCATACGTCCTTGGGACCCAAGCTTCGTCATTCTGGCGATGATCGCCTCCGTGGAGGCGATCTTTCTCTCCACCTTTGTGCTGATCACGCAGAACCGTATGGCCGCCACCGCGGAGCGGCGCGCCTTGCTCGACCTCCAGGTCAATCTCTTGGCCGAGCACGAAGTGACCAAACTGATCCGCATGGTCTCCCACATCGCCGAGCATCTGCACGTCCACACCGAGCGCGGCCCCGAAATCGAGGAGTTGAAGCACGATATCGCGCCGGAAGCCGTGCTGGATGAAATCGAGCAGGTCCGCTGACGATTTCAATGCCCGCCGAACAGGCTGTTCAGGAGATCTTCGAAGGCGCTGTGGTGCTCCGACTCCTGCGGCGCGTCCGTCGCCGCCTGTGACGCGACCGGAACCACCGACACCGGCGGCGGCGCGAGGCGAATGGAGGTGAGCTGCTCCGCCGGCAAGCCGCGCTCGGCATCTTCCATGAAGGACCTGAAGATGCGCGCGGGCAGTGTGCCGCCGCTCGCATGCTTCATCGACGCGTTGTTGTCGTTGCCGAGCCACACGCCGCAGACGTAATCGCTGGTGAA
>DATIEM010000121.1:0-9565 GCA_035455725.1 Rhizomicrobium sp.
CCGTGCGCGCGAAGGACGCCACGCAAGGTAAAATCACGCTAACCGTGCCGGTCCGCTACCGCTGAAATGGCGGCGGGCGGGGCGGTGCATAACGCGCGGGCGCACTTCGGTTTCAAGGGATAGCAGGAAAAATTCTGTTCATGTTGTCTAGGAACCTGGACGGTTTCCGCGGTTTTTCTAATGGAAGGTCATTGGAATGAGAGCGCGTGAACCGGTACTATTTTAACTTTCGAGAAGGCGGAGACATCGCCCGCGACCGGATCGGCATGTATCTCCCGGACATCGAGGCGGCGCGCGATCTGGCATTGCGCACCTGCCAGGATCTCGCCGCGGCGCTGGCGGAGTACGGGGACGACGTCAACGATGGCGAGATGCAGGTCGCCGACGCCAGCGGCGAACCGGTGCTGCGGATTCCCCTCAAATCTGCCTGCCACTGATTGAAGGCGCATATCGCCTCGTGGCCCGCAAAAGCCGTGGGTGAAATCGCGCTTCGCCGTGACCCGCCGCTTCCGGCGCCTTATACCGTCCTCCATGGCGCAGGTGGAAGACGCTCTGTTTCCCGATTCCGACGATGGTGGCGAGGGCTACGGCCGCCATTCTACCGGCATTCTGCCCAGCCATGTCCTGAAACGGCTCATCCGCGCGCGGCGCGAGATCGTCACCGCCGAGGAGATCGACGAAGCGCAGATTCAGCCGGCCAGCGTGGACCTGCGGCTCGGGCCGGTGGGGTGGCGGGTGCGCGCAAGTTTTCTTCCCGGCCCGAACGCAACGGTGCGCGAGAAGCTGGACGCTGTTGTGATGCACGAGATCGATCTCAGCCGCGGGGCGGTACTGGAGACGCATTGTGTCTACGTCGTGCCGCTGCTGGAAAGCGCGGAGTTCAGCTTCCGAGTCTCGGGCATTGCCAACCCGAAAAGCTCTACTGGGCGGCTGGATGTTTTCACCCGTCTGATCACGGATCGCGCGCAGGCCTTCGACCGCATCGAGCCGGGCTACCGCGGCCCCCTTTTCGCCGAAATCAGTCCACGGACCTTTCCGGTGCTGGTGCGCAAGGGCTCGCGCCTGAATCAGCTGCGCGTGCGGCGCGGCTCGCCGCAATTCACCGACACGCAATTGAAGCGCCTGCATGAGCAGCAGCCGCTCGTCGACGGAGACGCCGATATCGACAACGGGCTGGCGTTAAGTGTGGATCTCAACGGCGATATGCAGCGACAGGTGGGCTGGCGGGCGCGCCGCCACACCGGCATCGTCGATGTCGACCGGCGCGATGCGCTTGATCCGCTCGATTACTGGGAGCCGATCCACGCGGGGCGCGACAGCGCCATCGTGCTGGACCCGGACGAATTCTACATCCTGGCCTCGCGCGAGGCGGTTTCCATTCCGCCGGATTTTGCCGCCGAAATGGTGCCGTTCAACCCGCTGGTGGGCGAATTCCGGGTGCATTACGCCGGCTTTTTCGACCCCGGCTTCGGCCACGAGACGGGGCAGGGCAGGGGCTCTCGGGCGGTGCTTGAGGTGCGCTCCCGCGAAGTCCCTTTCATCCTGGAGCATGGCCAGATCATCGGCCGGCTGGTGTTCGAGCGCCTGACTGACCCGCCGCCGGCGGTCTATGGGCAGGGGATCGGCTCGCATTATCAGCGGCAGGGACTTCGCCTCAGCAAGCATTTTCGGCAAGATTAGACCAAGACTTATCTTTAGGCGGACTAAATTGTTGCGGCGAATCCACACTCTTTCCAGAATCATGGATGCCACGCTTTTGCCCCATTGCTTGTGAGCCGCGCGATAGCACACTTGCGCTGCCGCGGGTCCAGAGGCGTTCGGGGGAGTGATAGGCGCCTCGCGGTAAAGAGGGTCCGCATTGAAGGGGGCAGGATGGGGCGGCTGCAGCGCATACGCGCCGGCCGCCCCATTGTCCATTTTGGGCACTCCTCTTCCCCGCAGACCGCGCGGAAATTCTTCTTCGGCCATGACCGGCTCGCCGGGCGTGATAATCTGCCGAGAAATCGGAGGGGATTCGCCATGCGTCTGAGCGTTTTGCTGGTTGCCGCCTGCCTGCTGCTGGCCGCCTGCGGCCAGAAGGACCACGCCGATGTCGTCGTGAAGGAGAAGGATGGCAGCCTCACCATCTCGGCCAACGGGCAGCACTTCACCATGCAGGCGAGCGACGGCAGCAAGGGCCAGGTGAACATCAATGCGAACGGCCAGCGCGTAACCATGCACGCCGCCGATGGAAGCGCGGTGGTCAACATCGACACCCACGGCGCGGACACCAGCGGCAAGCTGCCGGCCTTCATCAGCATTTATCCGGGCGCTCACGTGATGTCGCTGGTGACCGGCAACGGGCAGGCCGGCACCATGACTCTGCAGGCGAAAGCGGCGCCCGCGGAGATCGTCGGCTTCTACAAGCAGAAGGCGGAAGGCGCCGGCTTCAAACAGACGCTGAGCGCGAACGATGCCGGCAATCTGCTCTACGGCGCGACGTTTGCGGGCCGCACGGTGCAGGTGCTTGCGTCGAAGGACAGCGACGGCACCCACGCGCAGGTCACCTGGTCAAGCCAGTAAGCGCGGATCGCGGTCGCGGACAAGGGCAGAAATGACGCGGCAGAATGCCAGACTACTGCGGCCCATGATCGTTCTCGGGCTTGTCGCGAGGGAATATCTGAGGCGGCTTGCAAACTTTTATTGGCACCCCTCATCGCGTGCCTCATCGTACAGAAGCACCTCACCAACCCGATCGCTAGTTCTCAACTTAAGGCTTTTCAGGTTCAAACTTTACCAGTGCCCACGTATGCAAAGCCATTCACGTTGACAGGTGCCTGGCGAACGGTAATGTTCACCCGTTTCCGTTCCACTATCCGCCCTCGTTGACACTTCCCGGTGGCTCGCGGCGCACCTCGATATCCCAGGGGGGACCATTTCATGAATCGCGCTTCGTCACTCAGTTGGTTGTCTGCATCTATCGTTGCGGTGTTTCTCGCGGCTCTTTCCGTGTCCCCCAAGGCAGACGAGCAGGCACCGTTTACGCTCGCCAAACTCAGCAAGGACACCTTCACCAACGGAGACAGTGAGCACAAGACGGAAGTCGAGCCGCACACCTTTGCCTGGGGCTCCACCATCGTCAGCGCCTTTCAGGTCGCGCGCGTGTTCGGAGGAGGCGGCGCGGATATTGGCTTTGCGACCTCCACCGATGGCGGCCACACATGGACCAGCGGCTATCTCCCGGGTCTCACCGTCAATTACAAGAAGGGCAGCTTCTCTGCCGCCAGCGATCCGGCGGTGGCCTACGATGCCAAGCACGGCGTGTGGATGATCTCCAGCCTGCCGGTGCAGAATGACAACCCGGAGGCCGTGGCCACCAGCATTTCGAGCGACGGAATTCACTGGAGCAAGCCCATTATCGTGGATGCCAGCGGTTCCGACGACAAGAACTGGATCGTCTGCGACAACACCCCGACCAGCCCGTTCTATGGAAATTGCTACACCGAATGGGATTCTCCCGCGTTCGGCGACCTTATTTTTATGAGCACCTCCACCGATGGCGGACAACACTGGGGAGCGGCCAAGAACACCGCCGATCAGGCCTCCGGACTGGGCGGCCAGCCTCTGGTGCAACCAAACGGCACCGTCGTGGTCCCGATTGACGGCTTTGGCGGCATGATTTCTTTCCGCTCCACAAATGGCGGACAGAGCTGGAGCAGCACCTCGACGATCGCCTTTCAGGAATTTCGCGGACAGGATGGCGGCTTGCGCAGTCCGGGCCTGCCCTCCGCCGCCGTGGACGGAGCCGGCAAGATCTACGTTGTCTGGCCAGACTGCAGCTTCCGTGCCGGCTGCTCCACGGACGACATCGTCATGAGCACATCGACCGACGGAACTTCGTGGAAGGCACCGGTGCGCATTCCCATTCACGGCCTCGACACAACCTACGACCACTTTATTCCGGGACTCGGCGTCGATCCCAACACTTCGGGAGCGACGGCCCATCTGACGATGACGTACTACGACTATCCCCAGGCCAATTGCGGGAATGCCTGCCAGCTCTATGTTGGCTTTACGACGTCGCAGGATGGCGGCAAGACCTGGACCAAAGGCAAGCAACTGGCAGGGCCGATGAGCCTGAGCTGGCTGGCCCCTTCACAGAATGGCTTGATGGTGGCCGATTATCTCGCGGTCGCCTATTCCAACGGAAATCCCTATGGCGTCTTTGCCGTGGCCAAGGCACCCAAGAACGGGCTGCTCAATGAGGCCATGTACACGACCACCACGTCACTGCTGGCCGCGAAGTCGGAGCGCATCAGTTCAGCCGGCGAAAAGCCAATTCCCGGCGTCAGGGGCGCTTACGTGTGGAAGTATTACGATGACGACGGCCACTACCCGATTCCCCCGGGGAAACTTCTACACCGTCGCAAATAGGCTCCGTTCACGCGCTCTGACCGGCGTGTCAGCCTTGCCGCTAGAATCCTCCACGGGCTACGCTAGGGAGCTAAAAAAGAGCCAAGAGCACCGGCTGCGGGCGTAGTTCAATGGTAGAACGGCAGCTTCCCAAGCTGCATACGAGGGTTCGATTCCCTTCGCCCGCTCCAGCTTCCAGTAAATACACGTCATCACCCGGTCGCGTGCTTCTTTCGCGCGATCCGGGTGACCCATTTTGCCGGAAAGAAAATTGGGTCGCCCGCATAAAGCGGGCGATGACGAACAGCGTTGCGGTTCAGAATGACGCAATAATCAGCTGACCGGCAAATGTCCCTAAAGCGGTTTGTCGGTCAGGTGTTCGGCGCAGTGCCACACCGTGGTGTTGCCTTCCGAGGCGCAGGTGACGGGGCGGAGCTGCGGCCACGAGGGAATATACGCGTAGCGCAGCGAGCCGTCGTAGGGGTTGTAGCGAATGTCCGGAATTTCCGGCAGCGACGGCAGGTATTTCGGCGTCAGCATCGCCAAAGTGGGCGGGTATTCGCCGTTGTCGCGGCGGTAATCCTGCAGACCGAGGAGAATGCGGTTGGCCTCGCGGCGATGATCCATCCCGGCAGGATCCTGGTTCACGTCCCACACGGCGCAGCCGCACAGCAGCGCAGCCAAAAGGCAAAGTCCGAAGAACTCTCTCATCGTTTCCCTTTCGAAGAGCGGGCTACGCGCTTAGTGCTTTCGCCAGAATCGGTAGGCTCACATCCATGCGGTAATCGACCGAACTGTGGTCGTCCGGGAATTCCTCATAGGTGTGCGGCACGCCCATGCGCTCCAGTGCGCGATGAAAACGGCGCGCGCCATACAACAAATTGTACTGGTCGATCTCGCCGCAATCGATGTAGAGCGCCTTCAGCTGCTTCAGCCCGCGCCCGCGTTCCTCCACCATCACGCAGGGATCCCATTTGCGGAAATTGGCCCAGCGCTCCGGGATGATCTCGCAGGTGTCCATGGTAACGGGCAGCCGCAGCCCCATATAGGATTCCGGATCGGGGTCATAGGTGGCGCACATGGCGAGCTGCATCAGATCGTGCACGTCGCGGTCTTTGGTTTTGGGCGCGGCATAGAACGCCTCGATCCATTTCTGGATCGAGTTGCCGTGCTTGGCGAGCGCGCGCAGCAGTCGTGGAAAATCCGGCAGGTAGCACCACTCGAAAAACATGTCGCCGGAGTGGCACGCCGCCGCTGCCCAGAAATCCGGATGCAGCAGCGCATGCGCGATGGAGCCGTAGCCGCCCGAGCTCTTGCCGAAGCAGCCGCGTCGCCCGTTTCCGCCGCAGCCGAATTTGTCTTCCACGAAGGGTACGCATTCCACTCGCAGGAAATCGTCCCAGCGGCCCACGGCGGCGCTGTTGATGTACTGGTTGCCGCCCAGCCTGGTGAAGCAGTCGGGCAGGGCGACCACGCAGGGCGGCATGGCGCCCGTGGCGATCAGGCGATCCAGCCGCTCGGGCAGGTTTTCGCCGAAATTCTTCCAGTTGGAGTGCGCGGGCCCACCCGCGGTGAAGCCCACCAGGTCGACCAGCAGCGGCAGCCCGCGCCCGTCATGGCCCGCCGGCACATACACATCGACGATGCGCTCGCTCGGATCGCCCAGCAGGTTACTTTTCAGCACCGTGCTGTCGATGCGGAACCGGTGAATCTGCCCCGGCGCTGCGGTGTGATCGCGCCGCACGTCAGACAGCTCGCGTCGCGTGGTCGAGCCATTCGCGGGTTTCCGCGTCCACTTTCGGGGACAGCGTTTCGCGCACGCGGCTGTGATACTGGTTAAGCCACACGCGTTCTTCATCCGTGAGCAGCTTCACCTCGACGAGATTGAGATCGATGGGCGCCAAGGTGATGGTCTCGAATTCCATCATCGGCCGGTCGCCGTCCGGAATGGATTGCGGCTCCGTCACCACCACGAGGTTCTCGATGCGGATGCCGTATTCGCCTTCCTTGTAATAGCCCGGCTCGTTGGAGCAGATCATGCCGGGCTTCAGCGGCTGATAAATCGGCTTCTTGGAAATGTTCTGCGGACCCTCGTGGACGGAAAGATACGAGCCGACGCCGTGGCCGGTGCCGTGATCGTAGTCGAGGCCCGCGTCCCACAGCGGCCGCCGCGCAAAAGCATCGAGTGCTGCGCCGGTGGTGCCTTCCGGAAACCGTGCGGTGGCCAGTGAAATATGGCCCTTCAGCACGCGGGTGAAGCGGTCTCGCATTTCGCCCGTGGGCTCGCCCACGATCATGGTGCGCGTGACGTCGGTGGTGCCATCGGGGTACTGGCCGCCGGAATCGATCAGGTAGATCTCGTCGCGGTTGATCTTGCGGTTGCTGGACTTCGTGACGCGGTAATGCGGCAGTGCGGCATGCGGCGCCGCGCCGGAGATGGAATCGAAGGAGAGATCGGTGAGCGCGCCGTTCTTCCGGCGATAGCCTTCCAGCGCTTCGGCCGCTTCGATTTCGGTGAGATGCCCGTTCGGCGCCTCGCGCGCCATCCAGGCGAGGAATTCCGTCAGCGCAGCGCCGTCGCGGATGTGCGCCTGGCGCGCGCCTTCAATCTCCGCCGCATTCTTGCAGGCCTTGGGCAACTGGCACGGGTCTGGCGCACGCTTGATTTTCGCGCCGGCTTTCTCCAGCCGCTCGAAGGCTGCGGCAGCGGTCCAGTTCGGATCGGCGATCACGGTTTTGCCCGCCAGCGCGTCCAGCGCCGGCGCGAACTCCTTCGGGTCGCGCACCCGCACCGCATTGCCGAGATGCTTGGTTAAATCAGGCGCCGCCTTCCTCTCATCCACGAACCAGTCTGCCGAGCCGTCGGCATTCAGGATCGTGTAGGAGAGCACGAAGGGGGTGTGCGGCGTGTCCGACCCGCGCACATTCAGCAGCCAGCAGATGGAATCCGTCTGCGAAATGATCGCCGCATCAGCGCCTTGCTTCTTTACCTCTTCGGCGATGCGGGTGCGTTTGGACTCCGCGCTTTCGCCCGCGACATCGGCCGGGTGCGGCGTGGCCTTATCAAACGGCGGCGCCGGGCGGTCGTGCCACACCGCATCGATGGGATTGCCGTCGGTCGGCACCAGGGTGGCGCCCGCCTTCTCAACGGACTGGCGCAGCGCCTCGGCACTGGCCGCGGAAAACACCCACGGGTCGTAGCCGATGCGCGCGCCCTTCGGCGCGTTGGTCTCCAGCCAGGCGTTCGGGCCTTCGCTGGTGAGATCGCGTGGCTCGAACTGTTTGCTGTCGGTCTGCTGCCGCACCTGCAGCGTATAGCGGCCGTCTACAAATACGGCCGCCTTGTCCTTCAGCACCACCGCAGCGCCGGCCGAGCCGGTGAAGGATGTGAGCCACGCCAGCCGCTCGTTGCAGGCCGGCAGATACTCGCTCTGGTATTCGTCCGAGTGCGGAACGACGAAGCCATCCAGCCCGCGCCGGGCGAGTTCTTGCCGCAGTGCCGCCAGGCGCGGCGCCACGGTGGCGGCATCGGAAAGGTCTTCGAACAGCTGGTATGGGCGATCCATCAGGGCGGCCTTGTGTGAGAAGGCGGCGACCCTAGCCCGCTCTTTCCGGCCTCTCAAGCACGAGGGCCGACCACGGTCCGTCGCGGCGCATGTGGCGCAACTTTAATCGTTGCGAGCGGTAGAAGCTCAGCACGAGATTTTCCTGCCAGCGCAGCAGGCCGGAAAGCACCAGCACGCCACCCCCCGCCAGCGACCGCGAAATCTCCGGCGCCAGCCGCGTCAGCGGTTCGGCCAGGATGTTCGCCACGATGAGATCGTACGGGGCGCGGGCGGCGAGCGCCGGGCTGGCGAGACCGTCGGCAACGACAGCCTGCACCAGGTTCGTCTCGCCATTCGCCTGTGCGTTTTGCCGAGTGACTTCCACCGCCACCGGATCGATATCGGAGGCGATCACCGGCCGGCGCCACAATTTCGCAGCGCCGATGGCCAGCAGTCCCGTTCCGCATCCGAGGTCGAGCACATTGCTGAACCTGCGCCGCTTCGCCAGATCGCTCAGCACAGAAAGGCACAGCGACGTCGTTTCATGGTGCCCGGTGCCGAAGGCGAGCCCCGCCTCGATGCGAATTGGGACAACGCCCGGTGGAACCTCGCCTTTGTCGTGCGCGCCATAGACGAAAAAACGTCCGGCGCGCACCGGCGGCAGGCCCTGCTGCGAGAGCCTGATCCAGTCGGTGTCCGGCAGCAGCTGAACATGAACAGCATGACCCGCCAGCCGCGAGAGCAGATCGCCATCCGGCATTTCGGCATAGAGCGCTTCCACGGTGGCGTCCGGTGCGAACGGTTCTTCCGCAATCAGCACCGCTTGAGGCCGCGGAGGCGTGAGCTCCAGCAGGGCGGAGACATCCGCGGACGCCTCCTTCCGCAAAACGATCGAGGCTTTCCACAGCGGCGGCGCGCCCACAATGACGATTCCCTTTTTGCAGTCGCGCGCAGGCGCCCATGTGCGAGAATCAGTGCTGGGTCGCGCTCACCCGCCAGACAGTGTTGCCGGCATCGTCGGCGATGAGCAATGCGCCGGTCTTGTCGAGCGCCACTCCAACCGGCCGGCCGCGAACGGTCTTGTGGTCCTTGGCGAGAAATCCGTTGACAACCGTCACGGGCTTTCCGGCAGGGCTGCCGTCGGCGAAGGGCACGAAGATCACCTGGTAGCCGTTCAGCGGGTCACGATCCCAGCTGCCGTGCTCGCCGACAAAGGCGCCGTTGGCGTAAGCGGGTGACAAGGTCTCGCCCTTGCTGAACGCCAGCCCGAGTGCCGCGACATGCGAGCTGAGGCCGTAATCCGGCTTGATCGCCTTGGCCACCATATCCGGCCGCTGCGGGTGTACGCGAATATCGACGTGCTGGCCCCAGTAGCTGTAGGGCCAGCCGTAGAAGCCGCCGTCTTTCACCAATGTGAGATAATCCGGCACCAGATCGGGGCCGATCTCGTCGCGCTCGTTGACGACCGCGAACAGCCGCTGCGTCTGCGGCTCGATGGCCAAGTTAGTCGGGTTACGGACGCCTGACGCATAGATGCGCCTGGCGCCAGTTTGCCGGTCCACTTCATAGATAGCGGCGCGTCCCGCCTCCACGTCCATGCCATTCTCGGTGATGTTGCTGTTGGAGCC
>DATIEM010000122.1:0-6096 GCA_035455725.1 Rhizomicrobium sp.
GTCAGCACGCTTTCCCGCCAGCGCACGCGCCCCGTGACCTGCTCGATCAAAAGGCGGCGGATGGTTTCGGGCTCGCTCACTTCGGTGGCGGTCACGTTTGCCACCAAGGGCGCAACCGGCGGCCGGATTGTCACTTCCGCCAGCGCGTCGCGCATCCTGTCGGCGGCGGGCTGCATCAGGGGCGAATGAAACGGCGCACTCACGTTCAGCAGCATGGCCCGTTTGGCACCCTTCGCCCTGGCGATTTCGCCGGCGCGCTCCACGGCGGCTTTGGTACCGGAGATTACCACCTGCCCCGGCGCATTGTCGTTCGCCACCACGCAGACGGGATCGCGCTCGCCCTCCGCCGCGTCGTCTGTCGCCTCTTTGGCTGCGGCTTCGGCGAGTTCGACCTCGGCGCCGAGCAGCGCACTCATGGCGCCCTCGCGCGGCGCCACCGCTTCCTGCATGGCACGGCCGCGGGTCTTCAGCAGTCGCGCAGTTTCGGGCAGGGTGAAGACGCCGGCGGCGCACAGGGCGGAATATTCGCCGAGCGAGTGGCCGGCGACGGCACGCGCGTGTCGTGCCAGATCCAGACCGGCCTCGTGTTCCAGCACCCGCACCAGCGCAAGGCTCGCTGCCATGATAGCCGGCTGGGCGTTTTCGGTGAGGGTGAGTTCCTCTTCCGGCCCTTCCCACATGAGCCTGGAGACCCGCTGCTTCAGGGCATCATCCACTTCCTCGAACACCTCGCGCGCGACGGCAAACGCTTCGGCCAGAGCCTTGCCCATGCCGATGGCCTGGCTGCCCTGCCCGGGAAAAAGGAACGCGCGAGTCATGCGGCGGAGAAAAATCAGGCGCGGCGGCCTGCGTCAAGGCAAGTCACAGCCATGCAACCATCATATGATGAGATTCGTTCTCGGAAAGAACCCGAATCGGGTATCTCTCGGCATCCACATAGGGGAATTCCAAATGAAGACCATCATCGCTGCGAGTTTGGCGCTGCTCATCGGCGCGGGGACCACGGCCGTCGTCACATCCACGCCGGCCACGGCCGCGGCCGTGGTCGTGAAGGTTGGACCGCATCACTGGCATAGAGGACACTGGATGTGGCACGGCCGCTATTGGGCCCATAGGGGCTGGGTATGTCGCCACTGGCATCATCGCCGCGTCTGCGCCTGGCGCTACTGGTAAAAACGTTCTCTTACGGAGAGTGGAGTGGGCCCAGGCCCGCTCCGCTTTTTTAGCGCGGCCGCCGCATTGCGCGCGTCCCGGTCGGCGTCGTCCTGAGCTGAGTGGGCTGCATGGTTTGGGTTGACGCCGCGATGGTGCGGCGGCTCACGGGCGCGCCCTTCTGCTTTGCCTGCGCCAGCACCGCGCCGCAATTCGCGTCCTTCGCCAGTCCCGGATCGATGGTCGCAAGTAATCCCGCCAGCGGGTGAATGAAGGTCGCCAGCGCCACCAGAAGTCCACCCTGGCCCAAGGCCTTGACCGCCTGCACGCCCACCTTGGGATGCGACAGCGAACCGGTGAGAGTGATCGGCGCATTCATGCGCAACAGGCGGAAGGACTTGGCTTCTCCGCTCATGGCGATCCCGAGCGTCTCGTTCTTCAGGTTGATCCAGCCGTTTCCGGCGCCGCGCTCGACATCGGTATCGAGCGTGATGTTCTGCGAGCGCAGGATGCCGTCGCGCGCCTGAAACGCGGCGATGGCGCAGCGGACGTTTGTCTGACTCTGGTCGCCGGTGAGCAGCGCAATCCCGCCGTTCAACAAATTGATGCCGAGCAGTTCGGCAAAGGCGCGCCGCATCTGCCCGTGCGGAATGGCGAAGACGAGCGACCCATTTGCGTTAGCGGCGGCCCGATGCACGCTGTCGCCCGCTGCGGTGAGAATCGCGCGCGCTTCAAGGTTTCCTTCAATCGTTGGCTGACCCCTGACGGGGTGCACCAAACTCTGCAGCTTGATGTCGCGCACGTGCAGGTCGAGACTCATCACCGGAACATTGCGGCCGGCATTGATCTTCACGTGGCCGGAGACGGTGCCCTGCGCCAGCCCCGCCTCCATCGAGTCGAGGCGGAGCACGCCGTCGTGCAGATGGACGTTCACCCTCAGGCTGCGCAGCGGGATGTCGTTTGAGACGATCGAGGTCACACGGTAACGGACGTCGGCATTCATCTGGCGAACCCGGTAGACATCGAGTGGCGCATCCGGCAGCAGTAACGTGTTCTGTGCGACCGGATGCGTGTCGCCGGCGAGCCCGATGCCGGGGGAGGAGGCTGCCGCCGCACGTGTGGTTGCCGGGGCGGGGACCGCGACTTTGCGGCCACGGCCGCCGCCGAACAGAAATCCCAAGTCTTCGGAGTAGAGGTGGCGCGAGTGCAGATCGCCCTCGAGCAGCGGCTTGTCGCCGGTGGCATCGACCGTGAGTGCGCCTGTAATGTCGCTGCGCCCCAACCGGCCTGCGAGATCGGAAATCTGGAAAATCTCTCCGTCCCGGTGAATCCGCGCGCTTCCATCGTAAGTCGGCGTATTCGGCAGAACGAGACCTGTGAGGTAATAGAGTTCGGCGAGGTCGCGCCCGGAGAAGTTGGCGTTCATATCGAGGCCGCCCAGATCGAACGGACGGGTGATCTGCCCGCGCGCCAGGATATGCGTGTAGCCGGCGTGAACATTCATGGTGAAGGGATAAGGCTTGCTCTGATCGACGTTCAGGAGTGGTGCGCCGTTCACGTCCGCGGTGAACCGTTCGCCGTTCAGCGTTCCGGCACCGGTGAGCACAAATCCTTTGCCTTGGCCGGTTGTGCTTTCGCTCGAAGATGCAGTGCCGGTGAAGCGCATTTTCCGGCGCGCGTCGACGATCTGCAGGCGCGCGTCGTCGATCAGGAAGCGATTGATCGCGGGCAGCTTCAGCGGCCGGTGGAAGGCTGCCTTGTCGAAGTCCCAATTGCTGAGACCCGCCAGATTGCGCACGTAAAGAAAGGAGGAATGGTCCAGCTGGACCAGCGGCAGGCGCAGGTGACCGCTCAGCAGCGGCCACAGGCGCACGCTGAGGGCAAGGTGACCGACATCGGCCATGTCGCCGCCGCCGGCCCATTTTGTGTTGGCGATGTGAACCCCGCCGACATCGGCGCGCGGCGTCCATGACCACAGATGCACATGCAGATTGCCTTCGATGCGCACCTGGCGATGCAGGCGGTGCGAGGCGTAGCGCGCGATCGGACCGCGCAGCATGTTCCAGTCGAAAAAGACAAGCACGATCGCGATCGCGATGAGTACCACGCCGAGGATTCCGCCCGCCCATTTCAGGGTGCCATGGCGCGAATGTTCGGACGGCTTATCTTCTGCTGCAATTCCGTCGCGCCGTCGCGCACGCCCGCGGGCCCAATGGGCTTTAAGCCTCGCCCAGCCGCGGTCCACATCGTGCTGAATTTCATCCCAAGTCGTCATGGCGCCACTCGTGGTTTGTAACGTGCTGCGAAGGCGGCATGTTCCGGCAGGCTTGCTGCAGTGCGGGATGCAAAACGTGATCGGCACGCCGGTTGACGAATTTTCATCAAGGTTCAAGATGCAGCTGCCCTGCCATTCGGCTGAGGGCACATGACGGGCCCGCCCGTCGGGCCGGTCGGTTCCAAGCTCCGCGCTGGAGCCGCAAAAGACGAGGGCGCTGCCAAGGCAGCGCCCTTCGCTTTTTCAGATCGTTCGAGCGTTCAGGGCGCGGCTGTCGCCGTGCCGGATCTCAGCCGCGCCACCGCGTTTCCCAGTGCTGCTTCGGCAGCGGACTCGCGATCCATGGCGGTCTGCAGATCGATGTGCACGCTCTCGTCGACATCTGCCGCGGGTGCGGCGGAGTCCGGCGTATCGTTCGATTTCCATGTCATGATCGGCTTCACTTTTCCTTTCATCGAAAGGACGGTCTGCGTTTCCGGGCTGAGTGGCGACACGACCGGCGCGCTGCTATGCGCGATGCTGCTCCGCTCTTCCTGATCGGCATATTCGGCGCGGGAACGGTCCATGATGACCTGGAGGTCGGCATCGGCATCGCGCGCCGCCTGCATCAGCAGGAGGAAACTCGTCGTATTCACATCGGAGCCGGAGGTCATCCGCGCCGCCTGGGCGAGGGACCGCGCGCGATCCTCGGAGATCCGCCCTGCCGAGACCATGGTGCGGGCCTGTTCCTTGATCCAGTTCTGCGAATAGGCATCCAGCTTCGCCAGCGCCTGGCGTTCGGTGGCTTCGGAGCCCGCCGGAAAGTTGGGGGAGGCGCTCGCTGCGGATAGCGACCCCAAAATCAACAGGAAAATGAACGGCATACGCATCTCACGCTTCCCGTGAGCACCGGTTAAGCCTAACACAAAGTTCACAGCCGTCGAGTGGGTCAAATGCTCCCGGCCGGCCGGAATTCTCCGGCTGCGGAGCACTGGCTATTAAGCCCCGCTTCGGCACAATGAGGCGAGGGCCGTTCCACGCATGAATTATTTCGCCTTAGCCGCCACCACCGCTGCCACCGCCTTGCTTTGCTGGTTCGCCAGACCCATCGCGGACCGGCTGCATGTGTTCGATTATCCCCGCGGCGGGCGAAAGGCACACGCCAGTCCCACGCCCCAGACTGGTGGCTTCGCGATCCTGCTGCCGGTCGTTACCTGGCTGTTTTGGGCGTGGCTGTTGGGATCGGCCGACCCGCTCTACCGGGCGCTGCTTCTCTGCGGAGCCGGGCTCGGCATCCTGGGCGTGATGGATGACCAGTCCCATCTATCGGCCAACGGACGGCTGATGCTGCTCGCGGTGTTCACGCTGATGGCCTTCGCGCTCGACCCGCGGCTGATTGCGCCGGCCATTCCCTGGGCGTCGTTTCCCGCCACCGCCCTGTCCGCTCCCCTCTTCATGGCGGGCGCGGTGCTCGCCACCGCGGGATTTGTGTCGTCTGTCAACATGGCCGACGGCATCGACGGGCTGGTGCCGGCGGCGCTGCTCATCTGGTGCGCCGGCTTCGACCTGTTTGCGGACGGCGCCGTGCGCGCCATCTCGCTGGCGCTGACGGGGCCGGTTGCGGTGGTGCTGGTGTTCAACCTGCGCGGCATGGTTTTCCTCGGTGATTGCGGCACATTCGGCATCGGTTTCCTGATGGCCATCCTCGCGATCGCCACATTGCGAACGGGGCGGATCGCGGCGGAAACCTTGCTCGTGTGGTTCGCGATGCCGGTTGTGGATTGCCTGCGGGTGATCGCGGCGCGACTCTTGCGGCGCCGTTCGCCCCTCAAGGGTGGCAAGGACCATTTCCATCATATTCTGGCCGACGTGTTCGGCCGGCGGCGCGCTTTCTACGTCTATGTGGTGACGATCTTTTCGACGTCGGCGCTGGCGGCATTTTTCCCGCGCTCCAGCTTTTACCTTCTGCTGACGCTGACGGCGACGTGCGTCGGCTTTGTGACGGCGCGGCGCGTGCTCTTCGAGCGCATGAAACTCGCAGCGCCGCAACAGCGTGCAGCGCGGCCACTGGCGCGATCCAAAGCCGCGCCGTCCTAAAGGCCGCGTTCCTCCAGCCGGCCGGCGAGCTGGTTGAGTCCCCAACGCTGGGCGAGCGCCGCGGCCTTGTCCCAGCTCGGTTGCAGGCTTGCGATGCGCGGCAACGGCGCGCGCCGATCCATGGTCGCGATGCCGCGGAACAGCCGCAGCTGCTCAGCCTGCGCGGCGAAGCGGCCGGCCTTGAGAATGCCTTCGAGAGAGCCGTGCTTGCGCAGCAGATCGGCCGCGCCTTGCGGCCCCACGCCTGGCGCGCCGGGCAGCTTATCCGAGGGATCGCCCCTCAGCGCGATGAAATCCGGAACCTGCGCGGGATCGACACCATAGCGCGCGCGCACCTCTTCCGGGCCGATGCGCAGCATGCCGCCGCCTCGCACCGGATAAAGAATGGTCGTCAGGGGCGAGGCCAGCTGGAAACTGTCGCGATCCCCGGAGGCGACAAGCACGGGCCGGCGGCTCCGTTCTTCGCGCGCGACAGCGGCGGCAAGGAAATCATCCGCCTCGTATCCGGCGGCGCGCGCATTGGCGAAGCCGCAGGCGGTGACGAACGCACGCACGTCGCGGAATTGCGCCAGCAATTCGTCGTCGAATTCCCG
>DATIEM010000123.1:0-56495 GCA_035455725.1 Rhizomicrobium sp.
GCTCCTGCTCCGCCGTTTCCTCGCTCTTGAAGAGGCCACTTTTCGGGCCCGCGGTCGCCACATCCGACCACCGCGTGAGCTTGCGCCGGTCCTCCCACGGAAAATCGAACAGGGACGCGAGCGTCATCGTGGTGAGCTCGATGGATACCCTGTCAACCCAGTCGAACGCCTCGCCCACGGGAAGACCGTCAAGAATTGCGCCGGCACGTTGTCGAATCATCGGTTCCAGAGTCTCAAGGTTGGGGCCGGATACAATTGGGCTCACCACCTTGCGCTGCGCCTCATGGCGCGGCGGGTCCATGGCGATGAACATCGGCAGCCGGAAATCCTCGCGCGGCTCCGCGATGGTGATGGCGGGCTCGGAGGAAAACACCTCGTGGTTGGTGTCGACCGCCATGATGTCGTTGTACCTGGTGATCGACCAGTAGGGGCCGAACACCTCATGGTCGCGGCAATAGTGGACCGGCGCCTCCTTGCGCAGCCGCTCGAAGTACGGCCAGACAGTGTCGTCGCGAAACAATTCCGGCTGGGCGACGTTCATCTCCTCAATAGGAATGGACCAGGCGCGGTCGCGCGCACTGTCCATGAGTTCGGCAACCTCGCGGTCCATGAAAGCAGCCCTGGTGAACGTTGGAGCCGACCCTATCATTTATGGCGGCAGTCGCCCATCTGGGTTGAAGTGACGCTCCTGCGCCGCTAATCCAGAGCGGAGAATGAGCGACCCTTCCCATGAGCACTCAGAAACAAGCGCGTCCCAAGGCGCGGCTGCCGCGCGGCTTTCGCGACCGGGGGCCGGCGGAGATCGCCGCCGAACGGCGAATGCTGGAGACCATCCGGCAGGTTTATGAATCCTACGGCTTCGAACCGCTCGAAACGCCGGCCTTTGAATACACCGATGCGCTGGGCAAGTTCCTGCCCGACCTAGACCGTCCCAACGAAGGCGTGTTTTCGCTCAAGGAGGACGACGGGCAGTGGCTGTCGCTGCGCTACGATCTGACGGCGCCCCTCGCCCGCTACGCTGCGGAGCACTTCCAGAGCCTGCCCAAGCCATTCCGCCGCTATCAGGTGGGGCAGGTGTGGCGCAACGAGAAGCCTGGCCCGGGGCGCTATCGGGAATTCACCCAGTTCGATGCCGATACTGTGGGGAGCGCCTCACCGGCCGCCGACGCCGAGTTGCTGATGATGGCCTGCGATGCACTGGAAGCACTCGGCCTCAAGCGGGGCGAATACATCCTCAAAATGAACAGCCGGCGCCTCCTGGATGCCGTCCTGCAATCGGCCTCGGTGAGCGACCTGCAGCGCGGCACCGTGCTGCGGGCCATCGACAAATTCGACCGGCTTGGCGAGCACGGCGTACGCGCCTTGCTGGGACAGGGACGGCAGGATGAATCCGGCGATTTCACCCGCGGCGCCGAACTGGACGAGCGGCAGATTGCGCTGGTGATGGAGCTGCTCACCGCCTCCGCAGAGCGCTACGAGACGGCCGCCGCTGTGGAGGATTTGCGCAGCATTCGAAACATTCTCGCCGGAAACGGCTACGGCGACGATCGTGTACAGATCGACACCAGCATCATTCGCGGACTGGAATATTACACCGGGCCGGTGTTCGAAGCGCAGCTCACATTTCCCGTGAAGAACGAGGCGGGCGAGACCATTGTCTTCGGCTCGGTTGCGGGCGGTGGCCGCTACGACGATCTGGTGGCGCGATTCACCGGCCAGCCGGTGCCCGCCACCGGCATCTCCATTGGCGTGAGCCGGTTGCTTTCGGCCGTGCGGCAGCGAAGCGAAGCGGCGCTGTCACCGCTCGTGGTGGTCCTTGCGATGGACGATGCTGCCCGCAGCTTCGCCATGGCCCGTGAACTGCGCGAGGCTGGCCTGCGCGCGGAAGCCTACGTCGGCACCAAGAAGTTCGGCGATCAAATGAAATATGCCGACAAGCGCGATGCCGCGATTGCCGTGATCGAAGGCGCGGACGAACGCGCCGCCGGCAAGGTGACGCTGAAAGACCTGAAGCGCGGCGCCGAACTCGCCAAGTCCATCGAAAGCCGCGAAGCGTGGCTGGGCGAGCGGCAGGCGCAGGTGACGGTCGAGCGCGACCGCCTGGTGCAGGAGGTCAAGACGATGCTAACCCGCGGGCGCTGGTAAGCCCGCGCGCGAGGCGGAGGGCATCCTCTTCGCGGTGATAGATGCCGAATCCGACCCGCAGCCGGTCGCCGCGGTAATCGACGATGATGTTTTGCGCGGCCAAGACGGCCGCGATCTTGCCCGCATCTGCGGTGCGGAAGGCGAGAAACCGCCCGCGTTGTGTTTCGTCCGCGACCAGCAAATCCGATGAGCTGATCGGCGCGTGCGCGCGGTCCAACTCCCTCAAAAACGCGCGCTCGATTTTCCGCACAGAGGCAAGCATCTTTTCGACCGTCCAGCCTTCCTGCTGAAGCCAATCCTGCACCGCGTTGAAGCGATAGAAACCGGATATGTCGAAGGTGGCCCCGAGAAAGCGGCTGCCGTCCTGCGCATACGGAACGCCTCCGCCACCTTCTTCCAACGCCGAGAACCCGGCATACCAGCCGGTATCGCGGGGCCGCGGCCCGTAACCTGGCGGACAGTGCAGAAAGCAGGCGCCCTCGCCCGCCATGGCATATTTGTAGCCGCCCGCCAGATAGAAGGCGCGGTTCGCAATTCCGCGAAGATCCGTCGGAACGGCCATGAAGCCGTGATAGCCGTCGATCACCACGAAGGCTTCGGGATCGCGCAAGGCCCGGACGATCCGCTCGAGATCGCACACGCGAAAGCCGGAATCGAAAAACACCTGACTGAAGAAGACGAGATCGCAGCTCGTGCCAGCCGCCGCATCGGCAAACCGCCTTTCAAAGCTGTCGAACGGCTCAGCGGGAACGCACCTGGCCTCCACCATTCCTTCTTCCTCCAGCCGCGCGAGCTGCCGCGAGAAGCTGTGGAATTCAGAAGGCGTTGTAAGCACCCGGACGGGCTTGCCGGCCGGAAAGCAGGATAGAATGCGCAGCACGAACGAATGCGTGTTCGGGCCGACGGCGATGGTGGACGGATCGGGCAGGTTTAGCTGACGGGCAATATGCCGCTGCGCCGCCGGAATTACCTGGTCGAAAATATACTCCCATTTGCGATCGAGCATCTGCCCGGCATCGCGCCATGCCGCTTCTTGCGCGACAAGGGTCACGTCGGGCCAGGGGTGGTGGCTGTGCGCCGCCGCATGAAGCGGGGCGCCGTCACGGCCGACGCTGAGCGAAAAACCGGTCATTGCGGCGAAGCGGGCCCGGCCGTGATATCCGGATCCTTCAGGTGCTGCGCTTTCCAGCGCATCGCAGTGAAGATGCGCGTCCGGCCGGACGGATGATCGTAGAACACGAACTCCTCCAGCGGCGAAGGATCGAGCTTGCGGTACTCGCCGAGTTTCAATGTCACCGTGGCGAAGCCATCGGGCTGACGCGCCGTATTCAGGCCGAAGATGTCGGCCTGCGCTTCCAGGGTGCGGGTGATGGTATTGGTCACCGGCGTCGCCACGAAGAAAAAGAAGCTGACCAGCGCCATGGCGACCGGAAGCCCGGCAGGATCGGCAATCTCACGCACTTCCCAATTCCCGCCGAATACCGCTGTCAGCCAGCGATAGCCCCAGTTCACGAATCCGAAGGCGAGGAGTAGCACGATTCCAAACCAGGTCACGCCGATGGCGTTGTGACTCAGCACATAATGACCCATTTCGTGGCCCAGCACGGCATAGATTTCCCGCGGGCTGGCGCGCTTCATCAGATTGTCCGTCATGGAAATCCGCGTCGTGCCCAGCGCTCCGGAGACGTTGGCCGAAATGCGCTTCGATTGCTTGGAGGCGTTGAACTCGTAAACGTTGTTGACCGGAATGCCGTTGGAGCGGGCGAGCGACAGAATCTCGCTCTTCACCGGCCCTTCCGGTAGCGGATAGTACTTGTTGAACATCGGGGCTATGAAGACCGGGCCGATCACCATCCCGATGACGAGAAACACCATCGCGATCAGCCATCCCCAGATCCACCAGCGGCGGCCGGCCGCGCGGATGGCGGCATAGATCAGCGTCAGCACAATCGTGCCCAGCACCAGTTCGACTCCGAAGGCCTTGAGAAAGTCCTCGAACCATTGGCCAAAGCTCATGTTGGACAGCCCGTAGGCGTGCTCGCGGAAAAAGCTTTCGTAAACGGCGAGAGGAAGCGTCAGGATCGTGGTGAGCGCCACGAACATGACGACGTAGAGCGCGGCCTGCCAAAATCGGGATCGGGTCCAGCGCTCCGCGAGATCTCGCATGCGGGCGGAAATCCTGAACCACAGCAGCAGCGCCGCCACGCCGACTGCGTAAAGCGTGTCGACGAGCAGCAGCCAGTAACCGCCCTCGAAATAGGCGTCTGAGTTGCGACGCGCCTCTCCCTTGACCGTGGCGAGATAGGCGTTGGTCGCCTTCAGCGGATCCAACTGAGGCATGGCCTTCGCCGCCACGCCGGGCGGCGTCAGCGGTTGCACCTGAACGCTGGACGTGGGCGCCGGTCGCGGCTGCGCCTGGGCGCTTGCCAGGGTTATCGCAATCAAGCCAAGCAATACGGCGCACAGCGCGGCAACGGTCCGCATACGTCCCTCCCGAAACTCCTTCGACGGCGCGAGCGTATCAGCCGGACGATTCGGCCAGCAAGGCGCGGTAGAGGGCGATCGTGTCCGCACACATGCGGGTGAGCGAAAAATTGGCGCGAACGTGCGCCCTGCCCTCCTCGCCCATCCGCTCCCGTTCTTCCGCGGTTTTGCCAAGCAAGGTTCGCAGCGCTGTTGCGAGCGCCGCCGCATCGCCAGGCAGGACTAGCAGGCCGGAGCGGTCAGCCAGCACGGTTTCGCGCGCGCCGCCGTGATCGGTGGCGATCACCACGCGGCCCATGGCGCCCGCTTCCGCCGCCACCCGCCCGAATGCCTCCGGATCGGTCGAGGCAGACACGACAATATCGCTGGCGAGATACGCGGCCGGCATGTCGGTTATGTGCGGCACAATCTGAAGAACATCCTGCAGCCCGTTTGCCGCAACCGCACGGCGCAGTTCTTCGAGATAAGCTTCGCGGCCCTGTGCGTCGCCAGCGATTATCGCCCGCGCGTTGCCCAATGCGCCTTCGCGCTGGAGCTGGACGAGCGCCCTGATGAACACCAGCTGTCCTTTCCAGCGCGTCAGCCGGCCCGGAAGCAGAATGACAATTTCATCGGGGGGTGCATTCCATTGTGTGCGCAATGACGCAATGCGGTCCGGCGACACGCCGGCGGGATCGAAGTCCTCCAGATCGACTCCCCGATGAATCACCGCAATGCGCTCGCGCCGAATCCCATGTTGCCGCACAATGTGATCGGCCGTCCATTGGGAGTTTGCGATGATCGCATCGCTCTTCACCATCACAGAATTGTAAAACCGCTTGAAGATATTGGAGGCGTTGTAGATGCCGTGATAGGTGGTGACGAACGGAATTTGCGCGCGCTGCGCGGCGATGAGCGCGCTCCACGCCGGCGCGCGCGACCGGGCGTGTATCAGCCTGACATTTTCGCGCTGGATCAGTTTCCCAAGCCGCGAGGCGTTTCGAAAAATCTGGTGAGGCGCCTTGGAGTTGACCGGCAGCCGAAACAATTCGGCTCCCGTCTGGCTGAGCAGCGGCTCCATCCGGCCGCCCGCGCTCGCCACAACCGCCCGCCACCCGTCGCTGACCAGCGCGCGCCCGACATCGATGGCGGTACGCTCCGCGCCGCCCGCGTCCAACGCGGGGATCACCTGCAGAATGGCGGGATTGTCACTTGAGCTCACGGGATGCATGGCTAGGCTGCGCGTCTCTCGACCATTGCCGATTTCCCCTCCGCCGGAAAGGGTGCTGCATGCGTCCTCTCGTTCTCGCCGTCCTGATTGTTTCCAATACCGCATACGCAGCGGACCTAGGTGTTCTGGACGATACCTCGCTTCCCGGGCGAGATCGCTACGAGCGGTGCCTCGAGCTCACGCGACGCAATCCACCGGAGGCACTGAGGCTCGCGAGTGCCTGGCAAACGGATGGCGGAGGCGCGGCGGCGGGGCACTGCACAGCGCTCGCCCTGGTCGCGCTGAAACTGTACCCTGAAGCGGCAAAACAACTCGATCAACTCGGCCATTCGAACCTTGGCTCGGTCGAAGAACGCGCCGATCTGTTCGACCAGGCAGGCAACGCGTGGCTGCTGGCGCGCCGGGCCGGTGAGGCCATCGAGTCGTTCTCCTCCGCGCTGGCGCTTTCGCCGCGCGATGCCGACCTGCACGCCGATCGGGCCCGCGCCGCCGCCATGCTGGGGGACTGGACATCCGCGGAGAACGACCTATCCGCCGCGCTCAAGCTCGATCCAAACCGCGCCGATCTGCTGGTGCTGCGCGCCTCTGCGCGGCACGCCAGCGGCCGCAAAGCGGAAAGCCGCGCCGATCTCGAAGCAGCTCTACGGATTGTGCCGAACTATCCGGACGCCCTGCTGGAGCGCGGAACCGAAAGGCTGGAAGCGGGCGATGTGAACGGCGCCCGTTCCGATTGGCAAACAGTGGTCTCGCGCGCGCCCGCCAGTGCAGCCGCGGAAACCGCAGAGGAGCGCCTCAAGGCGCTGCAGTCTGCCAAGCGGAAATAGCGTCCCATTCCGCGCGCACATCCGCATCGTTCTCCCGCGGCGGATATTTCTCCGCGAGACGTTCAGCCCGGCTGGGTGCGAGGCGGCTCAGCGCCCACACGGCCATGGTGCGGACGAGCGGAGAAGTGTCGTCGAGCAGGCGTTCCGCTTCGGGCGCAAGCGAAAGATCGCCGGAATTTCCGATTGCGATCAGGACATTGCGGATGAAGCGATCCCTACCAATGCGCTTGATCGGAGAGCCGCGGAACAATGCGCGAAAATCCGAATCGTTGAGCCGGGCCAAATCTGAGAGCCGCGGCTGCGCGAGTTCGGTGCGGGCATGAAATCGCGCCTCCTGTGCCACCTGCGCGAACTTGTTCCACGGACAAACGCTCAGGCAGTCGTCGCAGCCATAAACCCGGTTGCCGATTGCCTCTCGGAATTCAAGCCCGATGTGCCCCTTGTGCTCGATGGTGAGATAAGAAATGCAGCGCCGGGCATCGATTTGAAAAGGAGCAGTGAACGCGCCGGTGGGGCAGACGTCCAGGCAGCGCGTGCACGCTCCGCAGTGCTCCGGCTCGGGGTCATCTGGGGCCAGCTCCAGTGTGGTGAAGATCGAACCAAGGAAGAGCCATGAACCAAACTGGCGTGACACCAGATTGGTATGCTTGCCCTGCCAGCCCGCACCAGCAGCTTGCGCCAGCGGCTTTTCCATCACCGGCGCGGTGTCGACGAACACCTTCACCTCGGCGGCGTATCGCTCCGCAATTGAACGGGCGAGACGCTTCAGCTTGGTCTTCATGACGTCGTGGTAGTCCTCGTTCTGCGCATAAACGGAAATGGCGCCGCGGTCGCGAGCCTCCAGAATCTCGCGCGGGTCATACCGCGGGCCGTAGTTCAGTCCCAGAATCATGATGCTCCTGGCCTCGGGCCACAGCGCCTTGGGAGCGGCGCGCCGCTCGGCATTGCGCACCAGCCAATCCATGCTGCCGTGGCGCTCTTCCGTCAGGAACTGCTGAAGGTCGGCTCTGGCATTCGCCGGCGCTTCGGCGCGCGCGAAGCGCACAACATCGAAGCCCTCGCGCAAACCTGCCGCGCGGAGGTCTTCGCGAAGGTCAGGCGTCGAGCTCGGCATAATGGGACACCGGCGGCTGGCCCGGCACCCGGTCGCCAAGAAGTGAGCGGAAAGACGGCCGCGACTTCATCCGCATGTACCACTCCGCCGCGCTGGGGAATTCGTCCCACGGAATTTCGCCGAAATAGTCGAGCGCGGAAATGTGCGCCGCAACGGCGAGATCGCCCAGGGTACATTCCCGCGCGGCGAGATAGCCATTCTCGTCAGCCTGGCCGCCAATTTCCCGGAGCGCCGCCTTGAGCGTCTCGCGGCCCGAACGGATCGCCTCCATATCGGGCGCGCGCTTGGCCGGCGCGCCGGTGAACCGCTGCGATGCCTTTTCATAAACGATGCGCCGCGTGACATTTTCGTGCAGCGAACCCATCGCCCAGTCGAGCAGCCGCAGGGATTCCGCGCGGGTGCCTGCATCTTCGGGTGTCAACGGGTGCTCCGGGTAGCCGCCCTCCAGATGATCCACGATTGCCCACAAGCCCACTGCGCATGTGCCATCCATATCGGTGAACACCGGCAGCTGGGCCGCCATGTCCTCCGGCGCCACGGGATCAAAGGTCAGCCGCTTCTCGGCGATCAGCAGCCGCGCGAAGCGGGAAGATGGCGAAAGCAGCAGGTGGATCAGCCGGCGCATAGTTTGCAATCTAGTGAAAGCACGCGGCGGGTCTAGGGGCGGACACAGGCATCGAGCCGGTCGCGATTGACGATCCGGATGCGGCCCAGGAGCTCGCCGGTGCGCCAGGTCACATAAGGCCCGGGATGCACCGCGTGCCAGCCCTCAGGGTCGGGCAAAATAGCGGCCAGCCGCGCCGCCTGCCGCGGGGTGAGCGCCGAAGCCGGTTTGTGAAAATAGCCGCGCGCCGCAGCCTCCGCTCCGAAGTAGCCGTGGCCCCAATCCACAAGATTCAAATAGGCGGTGAGGATGCGCCGCTTAGGCCACAGCACCTCCATCAGTACGGTGATGTAGGCCTCAATGCCCTTTCGCACCCAGCTCCGCCACGGCACCAGAAAGAGACTGCGCGCTGCCTGCTGGGTCAGCGTGCTGGCGCCGCGAAGCTGTTTCCTCGGATGGCGCTCGTGCGACTTGATGGCCTGATCGATGGACTGCCAGTCGAAGCCGTGGTGCCGGCAGAACTTCTCGTCCTCGCCGCCGATCACCGTCTTGGCCAAATAGGGCGAGATGTCTCCCATCTCGCGCCATTGATACCGCACCGCATCGCCCGAAAGGAATCCGATAGCGATCTGCGGCGTAAATGGCACCGGCAGAAAACGGAACAGCAGCAGCAGGAGGACCGGGACGAGAACGAGCAGCACAACCAGAGCGATCACGATGCGCCGCAACCAGCCCGCTACCCGTTGTCTGCCGTTTGCCATGAGTCTCACAATCCCGATTCGGCCTGAAAAGCAAAACTGTTGATCGCCGGGAGCATGACGGTGCAGCATCCGTCCCGGCAGCGAAAGCCATGGGCATCTGCAATGAACAATTTGGCAGCGCGCGATCTGCATTTTGCCATGGCGCACCACCTGCTCGTTTTCGCTCTGGCGGGGGTGCTGGCATTCGAGCTCGGGGCAGTGCGCGCGGGCATGACCGGCAAAGACAGCTTGCGGGTGGCGCGCGCGGACACCTGGTACGGGATTCTGGCCGCGGCGATTCTTGCGGTCGGGTTTTCACGGGCAATCTTCGCCGCGAAGGGATGGTCCTATTACTCGGTCAATCTGTTCTTCTGGGCAAAGATTTCTGCCTTCGCGCTTGTGGGCCTCTTGTCGATCCTCCCCACGCTCGTTTATCTGCGATGGCGGAGTGCCGCGCGGCTGGACGCCGAATTCATGCCGGCGGAATCCGAAATTGCGCGCGTGCGGCGGATTCTCTGGCTTGAGGTTCTCGTGTTCGCCTTCATCCCGCTCTTCGCCGCGGCCATGGCGCGCGGCTACGGGGGCCTCGCCCCCTGAAGGCGCATGCGCCATTCGTTCAGCACCAGCGCCAAGGTCACTGTATCGAACAGCGCGAAGGCGAACAGCCATGGCGACCAATGCGCCACGAGCTTGAAACTCATGAATCCGATGAAGCCGAGCAGCACCGCGACCGAGGTTGGAAATATCCACATGTGTTCGATGAACAGGTTGACAACGAGACCGATCTTCAAGAGGCCATGCGCCAGCAAATAGACGATCGCGAACTTGTGCGAGCTCTGCGCGAAACTCCACGCGCCGTGGCGGATCGCGTGGGCAGCGTGGCTTTCGGGGTTTCGTGCAATCTCCGGGGCCGTCGCCCACACCGCGAAATGGTAGAGCTGACGGGAACCGACCAACGCGACAATCGCTCCGGCGATGAATTCAATCGCGCCATCCAGACCCTTGATGGCGATGGCCACCTGGTAGGCCCGATGAAGAAGGGTGCGGCGCTGGAAGGTCATAGAGGGCTTGGCAGGAGTTTGAATTCGGTATCAAACGCGCTCGCGCATCGTTCGGCAAGTTGCGCCATCATTCAATTTGGCGGCCGGCGCCGGGAACACTGCAGCCGCGGCCCGCATGAAAGCACCCTTACGCTCAGGCGAACTCAAAGGGCCACGCGTTCTTGCGCCAGGGATCGAGCTTCAGCGGCTGAGTCATGGCGGGCGCGGCGCGCGTCGGGCAGTTCACCACTTCACAAACACGACAGGCGACGCCCGTCGGCACGGCCGCTTCCGCATTCGCCAGATCGAGCCCCTTGCCGTACACAACTGCGGAGGCGTGACTCACGTCGCAGCCAATACATAGCGCCACCCGCCGGCCTACGAAGGGATGCCGCGTGCGCACAGCCTCTATCGTGCGCGCGATGGTAAGATAACGCGCGCCGTCCGGCAGTCCGATATGCTGCACCAAGGTCTCGCCAGGCGCGGCGAAGCAATCGAACACCCGCCACCGAGGGCAGATGCCGCCGAAGCGGGAGAAGGGAAAGCCGCCGGCGGAAATCCGCTTCAGCACATTGCCGGCGTGATCGAAGCGCAGGAAGAAGAACGGCACGCCGCGCCGCTCGCTGCGCTGGAGGGTGGTCACGCGATGCGCCACCTGCTCTACGCTGGCGCCAAAACGGCCCGCCAGTACGTCGAGATCGTAGCGGACGGACGCGGCGGCTTCGATGAAGCGGCCGTAAGGCATCATCAGCGCGCCAGCGAAATAATTGGCGAGCGCAATGCGCAGCAGCTGCGCCACGTCTTGCGTGGCCGGCACTGCTTCGGCGACCAGCCGCTCCAAATCGTCCGCGTAGCTGAGCAGCGCCACCTGCGCTGCTGTCTGAAACAGCCGCCCCGAGTGCGGCAGCATCTCGGACAGAAAGAGCCTCCGATTGTGGCGATCGAAGCGGCGCTGCTCGTCCGGCATGGCGTGGATGGGCAATACAGTGACCCGAACCTGATGCGTGTTCCGCAGGTGCGCGCGCAAGACAGCAAACAGATCGTCGCCGGCGTTCAGCGAGGCGTGAAAGGCTTCCGCCGCGAGGTCGAGCGCGGCGATATAGTTGTTGCGCGTATGGAAGTACGCGCGCACCTCCTCCACGGGATAGCGGCCGTCCTGCGAGGATATGATCGGCGATTCCTCCTTGCCCTCCGTTGCGGGCCGTGACTGCGCCTTGCGATAGGCGCTGTAGAGGGAAGAGAAGGCGGAGACGACGTCCGGATAGCCGTTGACCAGATCGGCGAACACGGTGGCAGACGGCATCTTGCCGAACACCGGATCGGAGAAGATCTCAGTGAGCTCCGCGACCCGCTCGGCTTCGCGGTCGCCGTGCAGTTCGCGCAGGTCCAGCTCGTAAATGGCAGCCAGCTTGAGCACCAGCTGAGTGGTGAGCGGGCGCTGGTTGCGCTCCACCAGGTTGAGGTAGCTCGCCGAGATCCCGAGGTCGCGGGCCATGGCGCTCTGGCTCAGGCCAAGCGACAGCCGCAGATGGCGCACACGGGGACCAGCGAAAACCTTGCGTTCGCCTGCCTCCCGCCGCCTGAGTTCGCCAGCAATAGCTATGACCAATCTCCCTCATTTCCTGTCATAGTTGTGACAAATCAACTCTTTTGGGTCGGCACGATCATTGAACCAAACGCTTCATTTGTAAAGACTGTTACAGAACAGGAGTTCGCAGGTGCAGGAAGACTCTGGGATAGAGGTGCGAAAGGAGGTTCCCGGCCAAAGTGCCGTGCTGACCCCCGATGCTCTTGCCTTCCTCGCAGCGCTGCATCGCCGTTTCGACGCCCGCAGCCGGGAGCTGTTTGCCGCCCGAAGGGCCCGGCAGGCCAAGCTAGATGCGGGATCAGAGATGCTGGGCTTTCTGCCGGAGACCGCCAGTGTCCGCGAAGCCGACTGGAGGGTCGCGCCGCCGCCGGCCGATCTGCAAGACCGCCGCGTCGAGATCACGGGGCCGGTGAGCGCCAAAATGATTATCAACGCGCTCAACTCCGGCGCCAACTGCTTCATGGCGGATTTCGAAGATTCAAATTCCCCGACCTGGGCGAACAACATCGAAGGCCAGGCCAATCTCATTCAGGCGGTGCGCCGCACACTGGCGTACGAAGACCCCACCAGCGGCAAACGTTACGCACTCGCGCAGAAGACCGCCGTGCTGATCGTGCGGCCCCGCGGCTGGCATCTGGACGAAGCGCACGTGAAGATCGACGGCGCTCCCATTTCGGCGTCCCTGTTCGATTTCGGCCTGTTTGCTTTTCACAATGCACAGGAACTCCTCGGGCGCGGCACCGGCCCGTACTTCTACCTCCCCAAGATGGAGAGCCACAAGGAAGCGGCGCTGTGGCGCGACGTGTTCCTGTTCGCGGAACGCACGCTGGATATTCCGCGCGGCAGCATGCGCGCGACCGTTCTCATCGAAACACTGCCCGCCGCCTTCGAGATGGAGGAAATTCTCTATGAAATGAAGGACCACATCGTCGGGCTGAACTGCGGGCGCTGGGATTACATTTTTTCGATGATCAAGAGCTTGCGCGCGCGCGAGGATTTCGTGCTGCCGGATCGCGCTCAGGTGACGATGACCTCACCCGCGCTCGCCGCCTACAGCAAGCTGCTGATCAACACCTGCCATCGCCGCGGCGCACATGCCATGGGCGGCATGGCGGCGCAGATTCCCATCCGCAACGATGCCGACGCCAACGCCGCCGCGCTGGAGAAAGTCAAAGCCGACAAGGAACGCGAAGCCCGCAACGGCCACGACGGCACCTGGGTGGCGCATCCCGGACTCATTCCGATCGCGAAGGCGGCATTCGATGCGCTGATGCCGAACCCCAATCAGGTGTCACGGCTACGGGAAGATGCGAGCGTCACCGCCGACGACCTGCTGCAGAAACCAGAAGGCACGATCACCGAAGCAGGCCTGCGCACCAATATCCGAGTCGGCACCCAGTACATTGCGGCGTGGCTCGCGGGGAACGGCTGCGTGCCGCTCTACAATTTGATGGAGGACGCGGCGACGGCGGAAATCTCGCGCACGCAAATCTGGCAATGGCGCAAGCACCATGTGCGCCTCGACAACGGCAAAACCGTCGATGCCGCGCTAATCACCGCCGTGATCGCCGAAGAAATCGCTCAGCTCAAGCAGAACGGCGATGCGCCCGAGACTTTGGACGATGCCATAGCGCTGTTCGAGCAGCTTTGCCTGTCCGAAGAACTCGAGCCCTTCCTGACGCTGCCTGCTTACCGCCGCCTGATCGAATGCGAAACCATTTCCACCGGAGCTTCATCGTGACCAGCTTTGCCGAACTTATCCCTTCCGCGCCGCGCGGCCGCTTCGACGGCATTGAACGCCCTTACACCCTCAGGGATGTCGAGCGGCTGCGCGGTTCGGTGCAAATCACCCACACGCTGGCGGAGCGTGGCGCCAACAGACTGTGGCAGCTGCTGCATTCGGAAGAATACGTGCCGGCGCTTGGCGCGCTCTCCGGCAACCAGGCGATGCAGATGGTGCGCGCGGGGTTGAAGGCAATTTACCTGTCCGGCTGGCAGGTGGCGGCGGACGCGAACACCGCGGGCGCCATGTATCCGGACCAGAGCCTCTATCCGGCCAATTCCGGGCCGGAGCTGGCGCGCAAGATCAACAAGACGCTGCAACGGGCCGATCAGATCGACCACGCGGAAGGGAAGAAGACGGTGGAAGACTGGTTCGTGCCTATCGTGGCCGATGCCGAAGCCGGTTTCGGCGGCCCGCTCAACACCTTCGAGATCATGAAGGCCTATATCGAAGCGGGCGCCGCGGGGGTGCACTTCGAGGACCAACTCGCCTCGGAAAAGAAGTGCGGCCACATGGGCGGCAAGGTGCTGATCCCCACCGCGCAGCACATCCGAAACCTTTGCGCCGCTCGTCTCGCCGCTGACGTGATGGGCGTGCCGACGTTGATCGTAGCGCGCACCGATGCGGAAGCCGCCAAGCTCATCACCTCCGATATCGACGAGCGCGACCACGATTTCATCCTGAAGCAGGAGCGCACGCCGGAAGGTTTCTACCATGTGCGCAGCGGGGTGGAAGCCTGCATTGCACGCGGCCTTGCATATGCTCCGCATGCGGATTTGCTCTGGTGGGAAACTTCAAAGCCCGACCTGAAGGGCGCGCGGAAATTCGCGGAAAGCGTGCACGCGAAATATCCCAACAAACTGCTCGCATACAACTGCTCGCCCTCTTTCAACTGGGGAGCCAATCTGTCGAAGGACACCATCGCCAGCTTCCAGCGCGAGCTGGCGGCGATGGGATATAAGTTCCAGTTCGTTACCCTGGCCGGCTTCCACGCCCTCAATCACAGCATGTTCGAGCTGGCGCGCGATTACCGGGAGCGCGGCATGGCCGCCTACTCCGTGCTGCAGCAGGCCGAGTTCGACAGCGAGCAGCACGGCTATTCCGCCACCCGCCATCAGCGGGAAGTCGGCACCGGCTATTTCGATGCCGTGTCGCTCGCCATCGGTGGCGGCAAAAGTTCAACCACCGCGATGCACGGGTCCACCGAAGCGGACCAGTTCAGCATCGCCGCAGCGTAAAGGAAGGAATCCATGCGTGAGATGATGTCCGAAACTGCCAGCGCCACTTGCATTCCCGTCACCGCCGGGGATGACACCTCGCTCGACGGCGTCGAACTGAGTGCTGAGCTGCGCGGCGTACTGGAAAGCGTCGAGGCCAGCATTGAGGAGCTGAACGCCGCGCTCCGACAGGCAGTGGAAGCAGGCGCCACGATCGAACTCCGCCGCCGTGGCCGGGTCCATTCCGGTGACGGCTGCTGGGCGGACCAGATGGCGCCCCTGGTGCTGCCGAAGGCGCGCCAGTAAGAGCCTTATCACATCTCTCAGAGGCCGGTCTGATCCCTGTTGCCGTGGGCGCGGGACGTGATAGCGTCCCGCCCCGCCAGCTTCGAAGGGGGTTTCGTATGTTTCGCCGTGCCTTCCTGATCGCCGCGCTTTCCGCGCTCGCTTCCGTTCCGGCAATTGCTTCTTCGGTCGTAAATCTTGCTCATCCGGCGCCGGAAAGTGCGATCACGCAGCTATTGCTCACCGATGGCCGCGTGTTGGTCCAAGGGTTCTCCGAAAACAACTGGTGGGCGCTCACTCCTGATAACACTGGCAGTTATGTGAACGGCACATGGACGCAGGTGGCGAGCCTTCCGGCCGGATATGTTCCGCTTTACGTCGCCTCTGCAGTGCTGGCGGACGGACGCGTGGTGATCGCGGGCGGGGAATACCTCAACGGCAACTTCGCCTTCACGAACAAGAGCGCCATCTACGATCCGGTCAAGAATAAATGGACCGATATCACGCCCGACAAGCACCTGCTGCCTTTTATCGGAGACTCGGCCGCCACTGTGCTGGCGGACGGCCGGTTCATGGTCGGCGAGAAGGTCAAGAAGGCGGATTTTGTACTCGACCCAAAAACGCTTACCTGGTCTGAGATCGTATCGGACAAGAAAAACGATTTTAACGCGGAAGAGGGTTGGACTCTGCTGCCGGACGGCTCGGTGCTGACCTTCGATGTGAAGGATCATCCAAAAGCCGAGCGCTACCTGCCAAATAAGGGCAAATGGGTCAGCGCGGGCAGCACGGTGGTCGATCTGCGAGGACCGCAAAACTGCTGTGGGAATTGCATCCCTTATGGTCCGAAGGGCAAGTGCTACGATCCGCCGGGTGAAGTCGGACCTGCCATTTTGCGCCCGGACGGCACGGTGTTCGCGACCGGCGCCATTCCGGATGGCCAAAACACAGCCCACACCGCCATCTACGACACGGCCACCAAAACCTGGAAGGCAGGTCCAGACGTTCCAAATGGGGATCAAGCCGCGGATACCTTTGCCACGCTGCTGACCAGCGGGAACGTGCTGGTCGAAGGGTCCAACAGCGGGCAATTCTACGAGTTCGACGGCACAAATCTGGTGCGCCAGTCTTCAAGTGCGAACGGCATCTACGTGCCGCTGCTCTTGCTCCCCACCGGTGAGGTGCTCATCGGTGGCGAACGGATCTACCGCTCCGATGGTACTTATCAGGCAGCGTGGGCCCCCACAGTCACTTCATCCCCAGGTACGGTGACGCGCGGTTCCAGCTATACGATTTCCGGCACGCAGTTTAACGGTCTTTCGCAGGCAAATGCGTTCGGCGACGAAGACAACCAGCCCACCAATTATCCGCTGGTCCGCCTGACCAACAATTCCACCGGCCATGTGTTCTATATGCGAACCCATGACCACAGCACGATGGGGGTGGCGACTGGCAACAAGACGGTATCCACGACCTTCGACGTACCTTCGGGTATCGAGACGGGCGCAAGCAAGCTCGTCGTGGTGGCAAACGGGATACCGTCGCAACCGGTAAATGTGACCGTGAACTGACCGGATAAAGACGTAATCGAGTGATCACGAAACACCCGTGGTTCGGCCCCAAGCAATTCGGATGGGGCTGGACGCCGGTCAGTTGGGAAGGCTGGCTTGTCACCGCCTTTTTTGTGGCTGTGACCGTCGCGGCATCGGTCGTGTTCGGGCGTTCTGCAATGACCTTTTACGTGATGATCGCGGTCGTCGGCGGTCTCATTGCAGTGTGCTGGCTGACGGGAACCCCTCCGGGTTGAACCAAATAAGCTCCGGTCCGTGGTTCGCCTATTTGTGGGACGGCTTGGGCTGCTCCTCTCCCATGAATTCGACAGCGGTTCCCTTCTTCACCGCTTTGCCCAAGGCGGCGGCATCCCAGTTTGTGAGGCGGATGCAGCCGTGCGAAGCGGTCTTGCTCACGATGTCCGGGTCTGGCGTGCCATGAATGCCGTAGGTCGCAACGCTCAAGGCAATCCAGGTTGGGCCCACCGGATTGTTGGGGCCGGGGGCGATCTTCAGCACGCCCGCACTCTTCGGTCCGAAGGTGACGCGCTTGGGGTCGTAGGTGTAGGTGGGGTCGGGCGCCACCGACACCACCGTGGCTTTGCCGCTCGGGGCCGGTCTGTCGGTACTGCCCACCGTTGCCGGATATACTGCCAATACTTTTCCTGACGCATCGTAGGCGCGGATCTGGCCCAGGGTCTTATCGACCTGCACATGATCCACAGTGCCGGGCAGGCTGCCGTCGTTGGGCTTGGCGACCGTCAGGGTGGTGCCGGCTTTTGAAAAATCGGCATTGGGATTGAGCTCACGCAGCAATCCTGGGCTCATGTGGAATTTTTCCGCGAGCCCCTCCTCGGGATTGGCGTATCCAACGTGCTTCAGCTTCGCCAGTGCAACGAAGTCCTTTGGCACCGTGCCGATGAACGGGCCTTTCTCGTCTTCCGCTGAGATCGTGTATTTTTGCAGCACGGGCCCATGGTCTGCACCGGTGAGCGCTTTCAGCAAAGATCCGTCGATTGCATCGGGATTTGGAAGGTTGTGCACGCGCTTGAAAGCGCCGACCGCCTTTTTGACGTTCTCACCGTCCATTCCGTCGATTTCGCCGGGTGAGAAGTGGGCGCGATCCAACAGCACTTCCACTCGCGTGAGCACCTCGCGCGAGGGCGCACTGCCGTTTGGCGGTTGTGCGTTCTCAATCGCTTTTGGATCGGTTATCGATTGTGTGTTCTGGTTGGGTGCCGCCGGAACCGGCTTTGTTTTTGGGTGTTCGGCACTGTGTGCGGAAATCGCCACCGACACGAACAGGACTGCACTCGCCGCAATCGCTAGTCTCACTGCGATCTCCAAATGAATATCGCTATGAACAAGCCGCTAATTGCCGTCTGGTTCCTTATCGTTGCCGTTTCCTCGGCGATCTGTCCGGCTTCCGCGGCACCGGCACCGGCGCAGAAAGCTGCCTCCTGCAATCGGGGGCCGGCGCAGGCTGCCACAACCAACGCGCTCTCGCTGCGCAATATGGCCTTGAACATGTTTGGGAGGCCGGAAACCGGTTGGCAGTTTTATCTACCGCTCATCCTGAATGAGATCGGCACAACCTGCGCCCCTACTTCCACCGGCTTCGCCAGCGCGCTCGCGCTATGGCAAGCGGCGCATCACATTCCCAAGACGGGCCAAATCGATCCCGCCACGCTCGGCACCATGAAGCAGCTCTGGCAGCAGCAGCGGCCATTCGTGGTGGCGAGTCAGCACCAATGCCCAGATCCCCCGCAGGAGGCGACGCTTGCGCGCGCAACCCCCGCAGAAAGCTACGGCGGCAAGACGATCCTGCTGCGGGCCGATGCCCTGGCGGCCTATCGCCAAATGGTTCAGGCGGCACGGAAGGCCGGATTGATTCCAACCGGCTCCAATCTGGCCGCTATTTTCTCCGGCTATCGCAGCCCGGATTACGACGCGGCGCGCTGCGCTGCCCAGCACAATTGCCAGGGTGTGGTGCGCGCCAGTTGCTCGGCCCACCGCACCGGCTACGCCATGGATATCAATCTGGGTGCCGCGCCAGGCTTCACGCCGGACTCATCGGCCGATGCCAACCGCTTCTACATTTCGCAGACGCCGCTGTACCAGTGGCTGGTGAAAAACGCCGGGCAATTCCATCTCGTGAATTACCCATTTGAACCTTGGCACTGGGAATACGTCCCGCACCCCTAGCCGAAGCACCACTGGCAGCGTGAATCATCTGCCAAGCTGCGATAAATAGCGCGGCAGCTCGCGCTCGAACTCCGGGAAGTATTGCGAAATCACGCGAATGCCGAACCGCCGGAGAATGGCCTCTTTGGTCTCGCGGTCGAGCAGGAAGCGGAAGGCCGCCTCGACGCAAGCCTCCGGCGTATACCGGCCGGCGACCAATTTATCGTACGTCGATTTGCTCATTGTCACATGATGGCTGCTCTCGCCCGTCGCATCACGGACGAGCACCTCGAACTCGAGTGGGTCGGCGTTGCCCGTGTATTTGATCTCGATCATGCCACTTTTGTCGGGCTGCTGTTGCGAAGGGAGCGAACCGGCCCGGCAACGAGTGGTACAGTCGGGTGGGATCGAACCACCGACCTCCGGATCCACAATCCGGCGCTCTAACCAGCTGAGCTACGACTGCCCAAAGAGGGCCGGAAACTAGGGATCGCCTCCCCCAAAAGCAAGCCGCCGCCGCTCTCTTGTGGCCTGTCAGCTTACACGCCAAAACACCACTTCAATGGGCAAAGCGGCCATGGAGACGATCGCACTTTCCCCCGCTGAAATGCACCTTTCGGCCTGGCGAAGAGTCGCCGGCGCTCCCTGCAGCTTGGCCCTCGCCGACAAAGCGTGGACGGCCGTTGCGGTGTCTCGCGCGCGGGTTGAAGCGGCATTGGCTTCCGGCCACGCCATCTACGGCGTGAACACCGGCTTCGGCCGGCTTGCGCAAAAGCGGATTCCGCCGGAAGATTTAAAAATCCTGCAGCGCAATCTGGTGCTGTCGCATGCCGCCGGTGTCGGCGAGGCGCTGCCGGACCATGTCGTTCGACTGATCCTGGCGCTGAAAATCGCGAGCTTGGCACGGGGATATTCCGGCGTGCGGCCGATTGTGATCCAGCGCCTTATCGAACTTGTCGAGAAGGATCTGCTGCCGCAAATTCCCGCGAAGGGATCGGTGGGCGCATCCGGCGATCTGGCGCCGCTCGCCCATCTGTCGGCGGTGCTGATCGGCGAAGGCCGCGCGCGGCTGGGCGGCGAAACCCTGCGCGCCCGCGAAGCGCTGGCGCGCGCCGGCCTCGAGCCTCTCGAGCTCGAAGCGAAAGAAGGTCTGGCGCTGCTCAACGGCACGCAGGTCTCAACAGCGCTGGCGCTGGTCAACCTGTTTGCGGCCGAAGCCAATCTCGAAGCGGCGTTTGTCTGCGGCGCCATGGCAACCGACGCCATCAAGGGAAGCGACACGCCGTTCGACCCGCGCATTCACAAGGTGCGCGGTCAGCCGGGGCAGATCGCCGTCGCCTCGGTGCTGCGCAACCTGATGGCGGGCAGCGCCATCCGCAAGTCCCATCTCGCCTGTGACCGAATTCAGGACCCCTACTCCATCCGCTGCCAGCCGCAGGTGCTGGGGCCGTGTCTCGACATGATCCGCTACGCCGCCAGCGTGTTCGAACGCGAAGCCAATGCGGTCACCGACAACCCGCTGGTGTTCGAGGACGGCAACGTGCTCTCCGGCGGCAATTTCCACGCCGAGCCGGTTGGCATGGCGGCGGATGCGCTGGCGCTTGCGATCTCGGAAACAGGCGCCTTGTGCGAACGGCAAATCGCGCTGCTCATCGATTCTTCGCTGAGCGGACTGCCGCCTTTCCTCGTGCAGGAGAGCGGTGTCAATTCGGGCTTCATGATCGCGCATGTCACCGCCGCCGCGCTGGCATCGGAGAACAAGTCGCTGGCGCACCCGGCGAGCGTCGATTCGCTCCCCACCTCCGCCAACCAGGAAGATTTCGTGTCTATGGCGACGTTCGCGGCGCGCCGGCTGGGCGACATGAACGCCAACACTGCTTCCATTCTCGCTATTGGATTGCTGGCCGCGGCCGAAGGCATCGATTTTCATCGGCCGCTGCGCAGCTCGTCAGCCCTGGAACAAGCGCATGCGCTCCTCCGCGCGCGCGTGCCGCGCTTCACCCATGACCGCCTGATGGCGCCGGCAATTGCAGAAGCCTCCCAGCTGGTTGCTGCCAGAGCGTTTGAAGGATTGCTCGGCGAGCTTGCCCTGCCCTCCACCTAGCAGCGACGCTACTTCCCGTTCAGAACCGCCGTCGCCTGATCCAACCGCGTACTGTAGGCGTTGAGCGCATCGCCAGTGAGCCTCGCGTATTTGTTGGCGTCGTCCCAGCGTTCGTCCTCGATGGCCTCGCGCACGCCCGGCAAGGTTTTGGCGCCATAGCCGGTGTAGCGGCCCGGTGCATAAATCAGATTCTTGAACCACGCCCGGCCCGGCAGCCCCACATTTGGTGCCAGCGTCTGGTCGATCGTGAGCATCAGTCCCTGCAGCTTGGCCCGCGCCTGCGGCGACAGCTTCGCCGCGTTCTTGCGGAAGGCATCGTCGTAGGCATGCGCGCTCTTTTTAAGCCGGTCCAGCGCGTTCTCCAGCGGGGCCAACTCGAATTTCGGCACCGCCTTCAGCGCAATGGGGTTGCCATTGGTTTTGGTGGGATCGGCAGTTAGCTCGAACACCCGGTCGGACACCATTTTCGCCTGCGTTTCCGCTGCCTCGTGATGATCTGCCGCGAGCTTCTTGATCTCGGCGTAATAGCGGCCGACAGCGTCGGCGAAATTGCCGGCCTGCTGCAGCGGCAGATCGGAATCCGCGGCGCGCATCACCAGCCGCCCGACGGTTTTTGCCAGCAGCGCATCGTAGACCAGCCCGGGATCCACAAAGCGGGTGTGATGCTCGAAGGTATCGTAGCGGGAGTGATAGACGCCGGCACTGTTGCCTTCGTCGCTGAATTCGAGATTGAGCGAGGGCACGCCCAAATGTTCGAGAAACGCTGAGTAGTCTGAACCAGAGCCCAGCGCATCCAGCGGGAAATCGCGTTTGAGATCGGCGGCGATTTTGGCTTCGGCCTTCTGGCGGTCCACCGTTTCCGCATCGCTCGAGGTCGGCTCCGCCGCTTCTATCCGTACTTTGGCGCGATGCCGCTGCCCGATGGAGACATGCATCTCGGGATCGGTGACATCGTTCGCCACCTGATTGACCAGGTGCTCGAAATCGTGATTGCCTGCCGCGTCCAGAAAGCCGCGCGCGTTCGAATCGGTGTTGATGTAGAGCGCGGCTTTCTTCTTCAAGTCCGCCGCGTGCGTTTCTGCCCACTCGGTCGAGCCGAGCAGGCCCGGTTCTTCGCCATCCCAACTCGTGTAGACGATGGTGCGCTTCGGCCGCCAGCCGTGTCGCGTAAGTTGCCCCAGCGCTTTGGCTTCTTCGAGCAACGAAATCTGGCCGGATAGCGGATCGCTGCCGCCAAACACCCAGCCATCGTGATGATTGCCGCGCACCACCCACTGATCGGGATAGATTGAACCTTTCAGAATGGCAACGACGTCGTAAATCGGCTTGAGGCTCCAGTCGGATTTCACCGCGAGGTGCACCGCCGCGCTGCTCGGGCCTACGCGATAGGTGATGGGCAGCCGTCCGCGCCAACCCTCCGGAACCACACGTCCTTTCATTGACGACAGCAGAACCTGCGCATCCGCATAGGAAATCGGCAACGCGGGAATTTTCAGGAGCACCTGAGCTTTGGAACGGTCCAACCTCTGCGCGTGCGCGGTGGCGCCCACGCCGGGCGTCAGCGGATCGCCAGGATAGATCGTCATGTCCTCGACAGAGCCGCGCTGGAAACCATGCGGCGGCCGCGCCGGTCCCTGCGGATAGGCGGTGTCCACGGAATAGCCGTCGTCCGAGGGATCGGAATAGATGAGGCATCCGACTGCGCCGTGTTGCTGCGCCAACAGCGGCTTCAGCCCCCGCCAGCCGCTGCCATAACGGGCGATGACAATTTTGCCCTTCACGTCCACCCCGAGCCGCGCGAGCGCCTTGTAGTCGTCCCGCATGCCGTAGTTCACATAGACGAGCGGCGCGGTGACATCGCCGTCGCCCTGGAAAGCGAGATAGGCGGGCAGCGCCGGTTGCTTCGCTGTCGCGCTGGTATCGTCCGGGATCGGCGGCTCCTGCAAGGTCGCCTTGAACGGCTTTGGGCCTTGCAGCTCGACCGTCTCGCTCACCGGCGTCGGATAGAGCACGTTGAAAGTTTCGATGTGCGCGTCCCAGCCGAACTTCTTGAAGAGACTGAGGATGAATTGCGCGTTCTGCTTGTCGTGCGGCGAGCCCACGTGGTTCGGCTCTGAGGAGAGCGTCTTCAGCCACCCCTTCATCTCGTTGGCGTCAATGCTTCCGTCGAAGTTGCGCTCCAGTGAAGCCTGGTCCTGCTGCTGCGGCGGTCTAGAGGGGGCTGCGGCAAGCCCGGCAAGCGCAAGCAGAGACGAAGCGGAGAGCAACAGGATGCGCCGCATGAAAACCTCTTTCAAACCTGCGCTGGCCGGTGGCCCGCCTGCGCCGGCCAAGCAACGCACGGGTGCTGCTTCTTCGCAAGGCGAAAAAAGAGCGCGCCGTCTTTCGATGGCGCGCCAGTCAGAGGAGGCTAAAGGAATGAAGACCGGAAGCTAGGCGGCGCGGGCAATCGAACGGCCGAGCTGCTTGTGTAGCGCCGAGGCGACCCGCGGCGCAGCGAACTCGGCGCCCACCATAAAGCGCATCAGCGGGCCGAAATTGTGCATCGCCGACAAGCCAACCGCGTAAAGTCCCTTCACGGAGGTTTCGAAGGTATCCGACAGCGGCGTCACATTCTCGCGAGGACTGATCTTCGCCACCAGCTCTGGCTCGAGGAACGGCACCTTGCGCATGTCGGGCTGGTAGCCGGTGGCAGCGATGACATGATCGCACACGACCACGTCCTCGCGGCCCGAACGGTCCACCAGCTTAAGGCTGACCTGGCCGTTGCGGGCCTCGGCGGATTTCAACATGCGGCCCAGCATCAGCGGGATGTTCTGCTCGATTTTCTCCCGCATGAACCAGCCGCCGGCCGGATGCATGTGGCTCGCGATGGCGCGCAGGCGCAGATTTTCCGGCAGGCGATAGAACAGCAGCGGCGCCTGGGCGCAGAAATAGGAGCGCCAGCCGCGGCCGATGCCAGAGGCCGGTCGGTGCAGCCGTCCAATCAGGCTCTCTTCATAGGCGTCGGGCACCTTGTTGAACTCGATCTCGTCGGAGCGGGCGATGATGCGCACCGCCGCGCCCTGCTCGTGCAGTTGCCACGCAAGATCGACTGCCGAGGCGCCGCGTCCCACAACGGCCACTTCCTGGCCCTTGAATGGCGCGCAATCGCGATGGGCGAAGCTGTGCGTCACATATTCTTTGGGCAGCTGGGCCAGCATGGCCGGCATCCAGGCGAAGGAAGTGATGCCTATCGCCAGCACCACGTTGCGTGCCTGCAGCTGCTCGCCGGTTTCCAGGGTCAGGGCGAAGAGCTCGCCATTCTGACGGAGCGCTACGACGTTCACTTCCTCCAGTGTGGGCACCAAGCGCTTGCGGAAGGCCGTTGCATATTCGACGAAGGTATCGAGGGCGACCGGCAGGCCTTCATCCGCATACGGAATCCGATGCTTGGCGCAATAGGCCTTCAGGGTGGAATCGGCGGCCGGCGCGGAGAGGTTCGAAACGAATCCATCCGACTTCAGCACCATGTTCTTGGGCATGTGCTCGGCCCAGGTGCTGAGCGGCTTTCCGAACACACGAAAATCGATTCCGCGGGCGGCAAGATGGGCGGCCAGGGAAAGGCCATGCGGTCCCGCGCCGATCACCGCAACGTCGCATAGGTTCTTCATTATTGTCTCCGTTCCGTTTCGAGACGCCGCGTCTCAAAGAAGGGCAGAAATCCCGCGCTTCGGGGCACAGCCGTCCTGCTTTCCAATCCCGTGCCAGGAACGGTTCATGCAGAGGCGGTTTCGCCGGGAGCGAAAGGCGCGGGAGATGGGCTCCAAAATCCTGATTTCGACCACCGTGGCGTGGACCTCGACCGCGAGATACGCGGCGGGTTTCGCGGTGGCGGGCTGCGCGGTGGACGCATTCGCGCCGGCTGGCGCGCCGGTCACCCTCAGTCGATACATGTCTGCCTGTTACGGCTATCGTGCCTTGGCGCCGCTCGCTTCGCTGCGCGACGCGATCCAGCGCGCGCAGCCGGACCTGATCGTCAGCTGCGATGACCGCGCGGTGGAGAACCTGCTCCGTCTATATGGCTCCCGCCACAGCAACGCGGGCGTGGATGCCATCATCAAGCGTTCGCTCGGTGCGCCCGAACAGTATGCGGAACTGATGTCGCGCGAGGGCTCCATGCGGGCCGCGGGTGCGCTGGGCATTCGCGTGCCGGACACGCTCGCCGTTCCCAATCAGCAGGCGCTTGAGGCCGCTCTGGACAGGGTCGGGTTGCCCGCTGTCCTCAAGGTAGATGGGAGTTGGGGGGGCGAAGGCGTGGCCGTGGTGAAGACACGAGACGAAGCTCGCGCTGCTTTCAAGCGCCTGGCGAATGCGCCCTCGCGCGTGAGAAGTCTCGCGCGCTGGGCGCGGCGGCGCGATGCGCACTGGATCGTGGCCGCGATCGCCCCGCAGCCGCGTTCCGTTGTCATTCAGAAATTCGTGAGCGGACAGCCCGCCGCCAGCGGCTTTGCCTGCTGGAATGGCGAAGTGGTGGGTGCCGTCTATTACGACGTGCTGCGGGCCCACGACACCATCGGGCCGCCCAGTGTTATTCAGCGGGTGGACTGCCCGGAGATCGCCGATGCGACGCGCCTGATCGCCAAACGGTTTCAGCTGTCCGGCTTGCATGGGCTCGACTTCATTCGCGACGAAGCCGGGCATGTGCATCTGATCGAAATCAATCCACGAGCAACGCAGGGCGGTACGCTAGCCTTTGGGCCGGGGCGCGATCTCGCAGCCGGGCTCGCATCCTGCATCGACAGCGGCGTGAAAGCCCGGCCTGCAATTGAAAACGGCCGCGTTGTCTTCTTTCCGCGCGAATGGCTGCACGATCCGGCAAGCGCCTGGCTGACCGATGCTCACCACGACGTGCCTTGGGACGATCCGACCATCGTCGCGGTGTCGCTGCAGGACATTCCGGCGAGCTCCGGAAAAGGAAAATCCCTTCACGAACGAGCTCGCCGCAACGTGATGCCCGTTCCAGCCATGGCGAGGAGCTGACATGCTCGGTTCGGCTTTGCACTACGCGCTGCATTACCCGAAGCGCCTGGCCGGCGCGCTGGCCACCGATCCTGTCGACCTCATCGAGAAACTGCAGGACAGGATCGTGCAGAATTGGGAGTACCGCACCCCGGTTCATCGCCACGAACTCTCCGCGAACTGGGAGGAGCGGCTTCATGGATGGCTGGGCTGCACATGGCCCTGCACTGAACAAGGCGCTTTTCATGCTCTATGGCTGTGTGCCGTGGATTCGGTGAGGTCCGCCGGAATCGATGTCGGCCCCGCGAGCTTCGCGGGCTTTAACGACGGCGACATGGCGCTGGTGCGCGCCATCTGGTGCATTGTCAGCCACATAAAACCCACGCACGTGGTCGAAACAGGCGTGGCGCACGGCTTCACCTCCCGCTTCATCCTGGACGCGCTGCAACGCAACGGCTCGGGCCGCTTGTCCAGCATCGACCGGCCGCCGCTCGATCCCGCCACGCGCCAGCGCGTCGGCATCGCCGTTCCCGGCGAGTTGCGGCAGCGCTGGGATCTCGTCGCCGGTTCGAGCCAGCGGCGCCTGCCGGGGCTGCTTGACCGCCTCGGAACCATCGACATCTTTGTCCACGACAGCCTGCATACTGAGCGCAATGTCTGCTTTGAGCTGGCCCACGCCTGGGCGGCGCTGCGGCCCGGCGGAATCCTTGTTGTGGATGACATCGACTCGAACGCCGGATTTGCCACATTTATCCGGAAGATTTCCGGGTTTCAGGCGCTCGTCTGCGAGGCGGAGCCTGTCCGTCCCGATGGGCGGCGCTTCAACGGCAAGGGGCTGTTCGGCCTCGTCCTGAAGGAGCCCCGAGCGAACCATTTTCTCGCCGGATAGTGGGCTTGCGCCCCCGCGGGCCGATGCTTAGAGAGTGCGCACGCTGAACCAGTAGGAGAAGGGTGTCATGGCGGAAGAGACAGGAAAAAGAGCCGGGAGTGCGGATCCGGGCAGAAAAGCAGAGCGCAAGGCGAAGCGCAAAGAAGGCCGCAAGGCCGGCGGCCGCAAGGGTGCCGAGAAGCAAAAGAATCCGGTGATCGAGGAAGCGCGCGCGCGCTACTCCGCGCAGCTGCAGAAGGACGGCGTGCCCCAGGATCAGCTCAAGGAAAAGGTCAAGGCGCACATCAAGAGCGTGGTGAAGCCCGCGATGGCGGAGGCAAAGACGGGCGCCAAGTCGAAGAACCTGAAGGGTCCCGAGCGCAAAAAATTTGTGCAGGATTCCGTGCGTTCCAAACTCGGCCTGCAGGCCTGAACGGTAAGCAATGGCGTAGGGACTGCTGCGCTGCGAGTTCACCGCGGCTGCAGCAGTCCGTTCGCGTGCGAATCGATTGCTAGTTGAAATACAATCGCGCGGACAGCTGCATCTCCAAACTGCTCTGCCGCGGATCTATACCAGAGATGGCGCGCTCGTCGCGCGTGCTGCCAAGCCAAAGTGCTTCTCCTGTCAGCCTTAACCAGTTCCGAGGCAGCCAACTCACTGCGCCGGTAATGGCATCGCCATTTTCGCTGAGCGCCGGAGAGTCGCCGAATGTCGTGTGCGTTTTCGTTCGGAACCAGTCCCCGCGCAGGGCCACACGCCAGTTGTCCCGCTCCCAACCGAGCAAGAGATAAGCGGAGTCAAAGTCGGTCGTGCTGCTGAAACCGGGCGATGGAGCGATCGTCGTGTCGCCCCTGAGCGCCTGCGAGAGCAGCGTGAAACTGTCGAATTTCCATGACGCTCCGGCGTTCCAGAAGCGCGTTCGCCAGCCAAAATAATCGCCGTCGTGGGCGGAGGGGTCGGCGTCGTTGTCGTAGCGCTCCAATTCGAGATGCCAGCCTGCCGCATCGTCCCACGAGGCGCCGGCATACCAGCCAGCGCGGTCGTCGAACTCGCGGAAGATCGGCGTGCTGTCCGGCGGTTGCTGGCCGAACAGGATGAGTGTCGCATCTGGCATGCGAAGGCGATCGAATAAGCCCGTCGGGCGGTCGCTCAAGCTCCAGCCGCGGTCGGCGATCATCACGCCGGCGGGATCGTTCCAGCCGAATGCGGCGGCAATGAACTCAAGCGTGCCCTCCGGTGTGCGCCAGTCCAGCGTGCCTTCGGCGCCAACAGTGCGCAGTTCTTCTCCGAACCAGGAATTGATAGCCGAGGGCGTAATAGTCCAGTAGCTCGACCACCCCACTTCGGTGCTTTCCAGCGAAAACGGCGCGAAGAACGCGCCGCCCTTTACGGACCACCGCCATGCCGCTGTGGAAACCGGGCGATAGCGCACGTAGGTCTCCAGGGCATCTACAAGCGTTCGCTGTTCCGGCTCGATGCGGAGTACACTCACCGCCAGAATTTCCGGGGTGACCAGCACGTAACCCTGCCCCACCGCACTAGCAAATTGTGCCTCGGAATCGCCAGCGCCGTAACGCGTCTTGCCGAGCCCGCCTTGCAGCCACGATCTCTCGTCGGTCGGCGAGACAAGCCGCAGGTCGATGTAGCCGCTCATGCCATAATCGATTTGCGCCGCGGCCGGCGAGGCCCACCCGCACAAAACCGCGGCAAAAAGGAATCGCCTCATCTCATGCCGCCTGATTGACCACTGTCATGCGAGCGGGCAAGCTGATGTGGACAGTCGTGCCGGCGCCCAGCGTGCTCTGCAGCCGCAGCTGACCGCCATGCAGTTCGATGATGGCTTTGGCGAATGGAAGTCCAAGTCCGGCGCCCTGGTGCTGCCCGTCCAGTGCCGAACGCAAGCGCTGAAAGGGTCGCACCACGCTGGCGAGCAGCTCCGGCTCAATGCCGATCCCGGTGTCTGAGACAGAGATGAAGATGGCGTCACTGTCCGCAGTGCAGGTCACGCGAACCTCTCCGCCGGCCGCGGTGAATTTGATCGCGTTGTGCACGATATTGGTAAACGCCTGTTTAAGCCTTTCCGGATCGCCTTGCATTTCCAGCTGCTCGGGAACGGCCGGCGGCATAACGAGCGTCACGCGCCGCTCCTCCGCGTAAGGCAATAATGCGGAGAGCACTTCTCGAATCGCACCGCCCGGTCGCACGCCCCTTCGTACGAGGTGCAGCCGCTCACCTTCGACATCCGAAAGGTCCAGCATCCGCTCCACCATGCCGAGGAGCTTCCCGGCGCTCTCGCGAATGTTGCGTGCATAATCCACATAGCGCGGGCTGATCGCGCCCATGATCTGCTGCTCGACCATTTCGCTGAACCCCAGAATGGCATTGAGTGGCGTGCGCAGCTCATGGCTCGTGTTGGCGAGGAATTGCGACTTCGCCTTATAGGCGTGGACCGCCTCCTTGCGCGCGAGTTCGGCCGCGTCCACGGCATGCCGGAGAGCCGCTTCGCGATCGGCGATCGAGTGCGCCATGTGGTTCAGCGCATCCGAAAGATGCCCCACCTCGTCGCGCTGGGACAGCTTGGGCGGCGGGGTGTAGTCTCCGGCAGCAATGCGCCGGGCTGCGGCTGCCAGCGCTTCGAGCGGCCTCGACAGGCCGCGCACCACCACCATTGTCCCCGTTACCGCCGCGAGCAGCGCCAGCGCGAACAGAAGCAGCAGGGGCAGGAGAAGAGTGCGATAGGCGCCGAGCGCTTCGTCCAGCGGATAGCTGATCATCGCCGCGACCGGCGCGCTGCCTTTCGCGGTTTCGAGGCGCGACATCGCGGTCAGAAAGTGATGTCCGCCCTGCATGGTTTCGCCGCTGGCCGTGCTGCCGCCTTTGGGAGCAAGGGGCGAAACGGGGACACTCGCGTCCATCCCGCTTCGCGCCGCCGGCTGCCATCTGCCCTGCCCGTGACCAACGGCCAAGACGATACTACGGGATTCGGCGGATAACGCGCGCAGATGCGCCAGCAGCGCGTTGTCCACCGGTATGAAAGCGGCAATAAAGCCGATCGGGATGGGGGCCCGGACCGGCACGGCGACCAGCCAGTAGATGTGTCCACCTGCCGCGACCAAGGAAGCGGCCTTGTCGTTGACGGCCGCCGATCCGAGCAACTCCGGAAAGCGGAAACGGCCGCCCAGACGGCCCGGCGCGGCGGTATCGACTTCGAGAGACCCGTCCAGCCCCACCAGCATCATTCGGCTCGCGCCGATGCGCTGGCTGTGATTGCGCAGCGCCGACAACTCTGTCGGACGATTGTGCTGCGCGATGGCAGACCGCAACGCATAATCGAGGGATGAGACTTTGACGGCATCGGTGACGCGCTCGGAAAGAAAATCGAGCTGGCGGGTGAACACACCCATTTCCCCGGCGAGTTCGCGCTTGCCACGCTCCACGAGGTTATGGCGAAGATAGAAATACCCCACCGCGGCCGTGAGCGCCTGCACGGCCACCAGCGTGACCGCGAGGAAAAGCGCAAGGCGGGTGCGGAAACTCATTCAGTAGCTTCCCATGTGCATGTGCTTCGGCGGCGGCGCGAGCAGCGGAAGCGACAGCGCGAATTTTGTGGGACCCTTCACCGCCAGTGTGCCGGACGGCAGCGCACGGCCGGGCGCGAGCTGCGGATGCCAGACTTCGACCCGGTAATTGCCGGGCGGCGCTTCGATCTGGGCATCGCCTTGCGAGTCGGTTATCGCCACCCAGGGCGTATCGGCCACGTAGACATAGGCGATCATGTGGTCGTGGATGTTGCATCCGATGGCGGCAATCCCCGCCTTGTAGAAGACGACGGGCTCGGATTTCCGGCCTTCGTCGATTTCGAAAGCAAACTGCTTGATGGGCGAAAACGAATAGACCTGATGCATGGTCGTATCGTTGTTGGTGAAGACCACGCGGCCGCCCTTCCGAAGCACGGTGACCAGCGGAAGGAAGGTTTCCTTGCGCTGATCGATGACCGCCTCGGCCGGCAGGCGCGATGGCTCGGCAGTCGAGGCGGAGGTCAGCGCCACCACGGCATTGGCTGCGGGGCGGCCGCTCGTATCCGTGATTTCAACTGTGACGGGGGCGGCGTGTGCCTCCGCCCCGAGCAGGACGGCAGCGCAGGCAAGCAGAATGGGGAGCTTGGACATGCCTAACGATAGGTCAGATTGGTTACGCTTCGCTTTGCAGGCGGTTGACAAGCGGTAAATGGACAGGGGCAAATCCCCCTGCCGGATCATGCGGCACCCACTCAGGCGAGGACATCCATGGCCTTCTGGAACCGGCGCAAGCCGCTCGATTTGGCGGCGGCCACCGACGCGGCGCATCGCCTGAAACCGACGCTTAGCTGGCCGCATCTGGTCGCCATGGGAGTGGGGGCGATCGTCGGCACCGGCATCTACACGCTGACCGGAATTGGCGCCGGGCTGGCGGGGCCCGCGGTGATTCTGTCTTTTCTGCTTTGCGGCGTGATCTGCGCCTGCGCCGCCTTCTGCTACGCGGAAATGGCGACCATGATTCCAGCGGCCGGCAGCGCCTACACCTACAGCTATTCCGTGCTCGGTGAACTGCTCGCCTGGATCGTCGGCTGGAGCCTGATTCTGGAATACACCGTTGCCGCCGCCGCGGTTGCGGTGGGGTGGTCGGCGCACGTCGCAGAGTTTGTTCAGGCCGCAGGGTTGCCTCTTCCGTCAGCCGTCCTGCATGGCGTGATGGCCGGCGGGGTCGTCGACCTTCCGGCCATCGTCATCGCCGCCGCCGTAACGCTGCTCCTCATCATCGGCACGCGCGAGAGCGCGACGGTCAACATCGTGCTGGTCATCGTCAAACTCGCAGCATTGGTACTATTCGTTGTGCTCGCCGGCACCGCTTTCAGCGGTGCGCGCTTCCATCCGTTCATGCCGTTCGGCTTCTTCGCCCATATCGGGCCGGATGGCGTGAAGCGCGGCGTGTTGGCGGCGGCCGCGCTGGTTTTCTTTGCCTTCTATGGTTTCGATGCGGTCTCCACTGCTGCAGAAGAGACCAAGAGGCCATCGCGCGATCTGACCATCGGCATCATCGGCTCGATGCTGCTGTGCACGCTCATATACATGGCAGTGGCCACATCGGCTTTGGGCGCCTCCTATTTCGGAGAATTCTCGAAGACCGGCGCGCCCCTGGTTTTCATTCTCAATGCATTAAATCACGGCGCCGCGGCGCAGATCGTGGCGAGCGCGGCGATTATCGCGCTGCCCACGGTGATTCTGGTCCTGATGTATGGACAAAGCCGCATTTTCTTCGTGATGGCGCGCGACGGATTGCTGCCGCCGTCGCTCGCAACAGTGAGCCGCAGCCGCGGAACGCCGGTCTTGATGACCATGCTCACCGGCATTGTGGTGGCCGTGCTCTCGGCGACCCTGAAGCTCGATCAAATCGCGCTGCTTGCCAACGCCGGCACGCTCTGCGCCTTCGTGGCCGTAGCCATCAGCATGCTGGTTTTGCGGCTGCGCGAGCCGGCGCGGACCCGCCCGTTCCGGACGCCGCTTCCCTGGCTGGTCGGTCCCGCCTGCGTGGTGGGCTGCCTCTATCTGTTCTTCAACGGCCTGCCGGCATTCACCCAATGGTGGTTCCTGTTTTGGAACGGCATCGGAGTGATCATTTACTTTAGCTATGGCGCGTGGCGGAGCCGGCTGGCCCGGGCTCCCGCCTGACGCTCATCCACTTTAGCTTAACCGTGCTTTGCTACTCTAGCGGGTATGACCGCTCGTTTTCCCAACGTAAAGTTTGAGGAAAATCCGCGCGAGCTTAGCCATCCCACGCTTCGCTTCCTGCGCAGGTATTGGGAGGAGAAGCGCGGCGCACGCGCCATGCCCTCGCGGCGCGACATTCATCCCGCAGAGATTCGGGAGCACCTGCCCTGGATCGTCATGCTGGATGTGCTGCCGGGGCTGAAAGACTTTCGTTACCGGCTGATCGGCACCCTAGTCACCCGTTACTTCAACGCCGATGCGACCGGGCAGACGATCAGCGAAGCCTGGGCATCGCAGGGTGGAGATGCCGTGAGAGGGCTGCTCGGCATCCTGCGCGACGTCGCGCGCAACAAAATGGTTCTGCGCCTCTACGGCGAAAAGGACTGGAGCAGTTTCGGACTGGAAAAATTCGAGAGCCTCTATCTGCCCCTTTCGGACGACGGCGAGAACGTTAACGTCATCCTGCAGGCTTTCGTGTTCGACCCGCCGGAAGTCCTGCTCGCCCGCGAAATGATGCGGACCAACGGCGGCGAGCTGCCGCAGCTTCCCAAGCTGTCCGCCTGATCGGCTTGCGGCTTCCGCCGGCCTGCGGATAGCTACTCCGTGGGAGGACGATTCATGGCGAGCGAAGCGCAGCCCGAGTCACAACGTCGGAAGATGACGCTCGTCGTGGTAGCCTCTTCGGCGGGCACCGTTTTCGAGTGGTACGATTTCTTCATCTACGGCTCGGTCGCGCCGATCATCGCGAAGCACTTCTTCGCCGCCGCGGGCGAGACGCAAGGCTATATCTTGGCGCTGCTGACGTTCGCTGCCGGATTTTTTGCGCGGCCCTTCGGCGCCATCGTTTTCGGACGGCTGGGGGACCGCACCGGGCGCAAGCGCACCTTTCTGGTCACCATCACCGTCATGGGATCGGCGACCTTTCTTGCGGGCCTGTTGCCGGACGCAAAGGCCATTGGCATCGCCGCACCGTGGCTTTTGGTGCTGCTGCGGGTCGCGCAAGGCTTCGCCATCGGCGGCGAATATGGTGGCGCCGCGATTTATGTGGCGGAGCACGCGACGAATGGGCGCCGCGGAAGCGCGACTGGGTGGATCCAGCTCTCTGCCTCCATTGGGCTGATCCTGGCGCTCGGGATTATTTTGCTGGTCCAGCGCGCAATGGGCGAACAGGCGTTCGCGGCCTGGGGCTGGCGCATTCCGTTCCTCCTCTCGGCGATCCTGCTCGGCATATCGCTGTGGATCCGAATGCGGCTCGATGAATCGCCGCTCTTCCAGCGCATCCGGGACGAAGGACAGCTAGCGCACGCGCCGTTGCGCGAAGCGCTCCTCGATCGGGCCAACCTGAAGATCATCCTGATCGTGCTGTTCGGTCTTCTGATGGGGCAGGGCGTGGTCTGGTACCTGGCGCAGTTCTACACCCTGTTCTTCCTGCAAAAGGTGCTGAGGCTCGATCTCGCGCACGCCACGCTGCTGATCATGGTGGTGACCTTTATCACCCTCCCCTTCTACATGTTCTTCGCCTGGCTCTCGGACCGCGTGGGGCGCAAGCCGGTGATGCTTGCGGGATTGCTGCTCACGGCAGTGGCCACCTTTCCGATTTTCCACACGCTCACCGAATCCGTGAATCCTGCGCTGGCGACAGCAACCGCGCGCGCGCCCGTGAAGGTGATCGCCGCGCCCGCCGATTGCTCCGTGCAGTTCAACCTGGTCGGCACAGCCAAATTCGTGACCTCGTGCGACATCGCCAAGGCGGCGCTCACCAACGCCGGTATCCCCTACCGCAATGAACAGGCGCCGCAGGGCAGCTTCGCTCGCGTGCATGCGGGGGGCGCGGATATCGCAAGTCCCGATGGCCGCAGCCTGAATCCCGTTCAACTCGCTGCCGCCAAAAAGGATTTCGCCGTGCGCCTGGAGAAAGCGCTCAGCGCGGCCGGATATCCGCCCAATGCCGACCCGGCCGCCGTGGATGTGGCGCGCACACTGCTCATTCTCACCATTCTTGCCCTTGCGGCGGCCGCGCTATACGCGCCGCAAGCCGCGGCACTGGTCGAGCTATTTCCCACGAGGATTCGATACACGGCGCTATCGTTGCCTTACCATGTGGGCGTGGGATGGTTCGGCGGCTTCCTGCCGGCAACCGCTTTTGCCATCGTGGCGGCGACCGGCAACATCTATGCGGGGCTGTGGTACCCTGTAATCGTCGCCGGAGCGGGCTTCTGCATTTCACTGCTGCTGCTGCCGGAAACTTATCAACGTCACATAGCCTAGATCGCGAAGCCTAGGTCTCGCTACGGCCGATGGAATGGGACATCGCCTCCAGCTGGAATCGCGCGACCGCGCGCAACAGGGTGCCGAGCCGCGGCGGGGCCTTCTCCGAGGCGGCAAGCAATTGAAACATGTGCATGCGGTTGGCGTGTAGAATGGTGTCGAAGATCGCATCGGCTTCGTCGCGAAGCCGTCCCCTGTCCCGCATCATCCGGGTAAAGATACCGCGTGCCAGGGCCGGGCGCTGCTTGTGTCCAAGCAGGAGGTATGACAGCTTTAACTGTTCGTCTGCCGAGACGATTTCGGGCATGAACGGCTTGTTCTCGGGAGCAGCGCTGACGTCTCCCCGGCCGATCAAAATCCGCGCCTCTTCCAGCTTCATGTGCACACTCAGGGCGAACGCCTCATCTGCGCTCGCAAAACCCCATTTGCCGAACACCTGCAGAGGGTCACACAGCTGGTAACGCACAAGGACTTCGCTGGAGAACTGTCCGCTTAAACCTACTCCGTCGTGTGTCTGATATTGCGTTGCGTGGCCGTGATTCGCGAGCTCCACGATCGGCATGATCATGTCCGCGCCCTTGTAGCGGATAACGCGCGATTCCAGGAAGCGCTGCTGGATGATCTCTGGCGTCGGCTCGGCGACCCACCGATAGCAGTAGTAGCCGTTCTTCAGCAGCTCCAGCAGCTCCGGTGGTGCTTCTTGCATGACCTCGAAGATACCCTCAATTTCGCGGCGCCCGGCTGGCCATGAGAATTCGCGCTCATAGTTCTCAATGAAGGCGCGCTCCCGCTGCCCGATCGGGGCGTCGTCCGCCAGCCCCAAAGTATCGTTGTGAAACTCGATGTGCCTATGGTCGACCAAGAGCGAGTCTGGCACTTTCACTCTGATCGGCTGCGACGGATCTACCGGAAAAAGTCCCCGTCCGTAGCAGCCCTGGCGGAGGCAAATATTCTCGGCTGTACCCCCGAGAGCTCGGAATTCGACGAGCATGTCATCCCAGAGCGCGGCATCGGCGCACACAGCGAACTCCCTTCACCCATGCGTGTCCTAGAGCAGTCCAGCGGCAATCATTGCGTCGCGAACCTTTGCCTGCCCTGCATCGGTGAGCGGCATCATGGGCGCGCGCAGCTCGTTGTGGCAGAGGCCGAGCAGCGACGCCGCGAATTTTGCCGGCGCCGGAGACGGCTCGCAGAACAGCCCCTCGTGCAGCGGCATGAGTCGCTCGTGAAGGGCCCGGGCGGCGGCGAAATCCCCGCGCATGCACGCCTCCTGGAATTCCGAACACAGCCGCGGCGCGACGTTCGCGGTCACTGAAATGCAGCCATGGCCGCCGTGGGCCATGTAGCCGAGCGCGCTCGCGTCGTCGCCGGAAAGCAGCAGCCACTCCTTGCCGCAAGCCAACCGCTCGCGCGTCGGGCGCGAGAGATTGCCGGTTGCATCCTTGACGCCGGCAATGTTCTCAATCTTCGAGAGCCGCGCCATGGTTTCGACGGCAACGTCCACCACTGCCCGGCTCGGAATGTTGTAGAGGACGATGGGGATCTGCACCTCTTCCGCCAAGGTGGCCAGATGGTGGTAAAGCCCTTCCTGCGATGGCTTGTTGTAGTAGCCAGTGACGGAGAGGACCGCGTCCGCACCGGCATCCTTGGCGGCCTTCGCAAGATCGATCGCCTCGGCCGTGCAGTTCGAGCCGGCACCGGCGAGCACCGGGACGCGGCCATTGGCCTCCTGCACGCAGATTTCGATCACCCGCCGGTGTTCCTGGTTGGTGAGGGTCGGCGATTCACCCGTGGTGCCACAGGGCACAAGCCCATGACTGCCTTCCGCGATCTGCCAGGCAATGAGGCTCCGCAATGCCCCTTCGTCCAATTGGCCGCGCTTCATGGGCGTGATAAGCGCCGGAATGGAACCTTTAAGCCGCTCGCGCACTTGGCGCATGTGTCGACCCTATCAAATCTCGTGGCAAAAATACCTCGCAAACGCTTAGGCCATCAAGACGCGATGGTAACGACGCAAGACAGCGATACGCTTAGACTGACTCGGAGTTCTGCTTGATATCCATGGGGAACTTCCGCGCGATATTTCTGGCCGGAGCGGCGGCCCTGTTCGCCGCGACGGCGGCGCTGCCGCAAACCCGCACCGCACCGCTGGCCTCCGGCGATGGCATTTCCATCAACACGGAACGGCGCGCCGGTTTCGTGCGCGTGCTCAGCCCCGCGGATCACGCGCTGTTCCTGCAAGCCTATGCGGCCACCGAGCACGACAACTGGAGCGCCGCGCTGGCCCTGGCGGCACAGGGTCACGACGCGATGGCACGGCGGTTCATCGAATGGCGCTACCTGCTGGACAAGGACAGCGGCGCGCCCTTCGACCGCATCGCCGCTTTTCTGCACGACTATCCCGAATGGCCGATGCGCGATGCGCTCTATGCCCGCGCCGAAGCGGTGATGGGTGGCAACCTGCCGGCGCAGACGGTACTTGCGTTCTATGCCGGGCACCAACCCGTAACGCCCGTCGGCAAGATTCGGCTGGGCGAGGCGTATCTCGCCACCGGCAACCCGTCCAAAGGCCGAGCGCTGATTCAGCAGGCATGGATCGCCGGCGATTTCGATAGCGCCCAGGAATACGAGATTGTCTCCCGCCACCGCGACATCCTTACGGCCGATATCGACCGCGCGCGGCTGAACCGCCTGCTGCTCGACGACGAGACGACCGAGGCGCGCCGCGAGCTTCCGCGTGCGCCGGCAGACGCGCAGCAGGTCGCCCAGGTGCGCATCGCGCTGCGCACCGCGCCGGCTCAGGGCGTGGAGATGATCGGCAGGCTCCCGGCATCGCTGCAGAACGATCCCGGCCTTCTGTTCGACCGCATCAGGCTGATGCGGGCCTGGAAGCAGGTGGACACGATCGCTCTTTATCTGTCGCGCATGCCCACGCGGCAGCTGGCGCAAATCGATCCCGGCAAATGGTGGAGCGAGCTCAGCGCAGACGCGCGCGAGGCCATCGCGGAGCGGCATTTCCAGACGGCGCACAGCATCATCGCCTACAGCGGCCTGACGTCGGGAGATGAATTCTCAGACGCGCAATTCCTCGCCGGCTGGCTGGACCTGCGGTTCCTGCGCAACCCGCGCGAGGCGCGCACCCATTTCCTGCTGCTGGGCAAGAACCTTGATCGCCCGATCAGCAAGTCGCGCGCTTACTACTGGGCGGGCCGCGCCAGCGAAGCGGCCACTGAAAGCGCGTTAGCGCGGGCGGACTATCGCTATGCCGCGCAATATTCGCAGACCTTCTACGGCCAGCTTGCGCTTGCGAAGCTCGATCCGACGCCGGTCCTGCACGTTGCCGGAACGCCGGCGCCAACTACGGCCGCCGATGTCGCGCAATACGAGAGTCAGGATCTCACCCGCGCCATTCACGTCATCGGCGATCTGGGACTTGTGGCACATTTGCGCACCTTCGCGACTTACGATGCGGAAACCCACCCCGAGGCGAAGCATCTGAAGCTGCTGCTGACCGATCTTGCCAACATGGGCTTCACCGATGCAGCCATCCGCGCCGCGAAAACCGCCGCCTATCGCGGCATTCACCTGTTGCCCTATTCGCATCCGGTGATTGGGCTGCCCGGCTATTCCGGGCCGGGTTACACGCCGGAACCGGCCTTTGTGCTGGCGCTGATCCGGCAGGAGACGGAGTTCGATCCCGCCGCGATCAGCGGCTCAGGCGCCCGCGGCCTGATGCAGCTGATGCCGGCCTCCGCAAAGCTCGATGCGCAACGCGGGAACCTGCCGTTCTGGCCGAACCGGCTGCTCAGCGACACGAGCTACAACATGCAGCTCGGCATGATCGAGCTGGGCGACAATCTCGGCTATTTCGGCGGCTCCTATTTGCTCGCGGTTGCCGCTTACAATGCCGGCCGCACCAATGTGAACCGCTGGATCAACACCTACGGCGATCCGCGCAGCCCGGTCGTGGACCCGGTCGACTGGATAGAGGAAATTCCGTTCGTCGAAACCCGCAATTACGTGCAGAGGGTGCTCGAGAATGCCGAGGTTTACCGCAACCGGCTTGGGGGGCGCGACGAACCTTTGCGCATCCTGACGGATCTTTATCGCCCGCGCGTTCCCGATGCGCGGCCGCTGCCGGCTGCTCCGCCCGTGCCGAGCCTTCGCTCGGATGCGGGTGCCTCTGAAACAGTAGCGCGCAAATAGGAGATCAGGCTGCCCGGCTCAGCGAGCAAAGAAATTCGCGGGCCTGGCGCTGCGCCTCGGCGATTTGCGCCGGGCTCATTTCCGTCGAGAGCTGCGCCCGCCAGCTTTTCGCCGGCTCGATCCCGCGCATCGCCGCCAGATTGAACCATTTGTGCGCGGCCACGTAATCCACGCTCACCCCCTGCCCTGTCGAATACGCAAGCCCAAGATTGTAGAGCGCATCCGCCCGCCCGTTCAGCGCTTCGCTCTCGTATTGCGAGAGCGCATCGATATCGATGCAAGCCATTCCCCTGCCCCTTTTCGCCGCCCCGGCGACCTGTTCACACACTGCCCGGGCCAGTCCCGAGCGCAGGTGGATGCTGATCGTGGAAAAACTAAGGCAGGGTTAACAGGATTGGCATTCCTGCAACACCTGTGGCGAGATCATGTCGAGGTGGTGGCGGATCGCTGCGCGCGTTGCCCGAACAGAACCCTGCGCGCTTCCTCCTGGGCCCTAGGGTCGTTCGCCTGCAAGGACCGAAGCTCTTGCCCGATGGCCAGCCCGCGCTGAACCGCGGGACGCGCGCGAAGCCGGTCCACCCAGATTTTCAGATTGGGGAATTCATCGAGGCTCTCTCCGAGCCGCACGCCGGACAAAACCCATCCAATGCACGCGATATCGGCAATGGAATAGTTGCCAGCCAGGAATTTGCGCGTAGCGAGCCGCGTGTCCATCACCCCGAACAGCCGGTTGACCTCATCGACGTAGCGCCGTTGGGCGTAGTCGATCTTCTCCGTCGCATAATTCATGAAGTGGTTGGCTTGGCCCGTCATGGGGCCAAGGCCAGCCATCTGCCAGAACAGCCATTCCTCCACTTGGATGCGCCTGCGCTCATCGCCCGGGTAGAACCTGCCCGTTTTGCGCCCGAGGTACTGAAGGATAGCGCCGGATTCGAAAACGGAAACGGGCCGCCCGCCCGGACCGTCGGGATCGACGATGGCCGGAATGCGGTTGTTGGGAGAGATGCGGAGAAACTCCGGCCTGAACTGCTCGCCCTTGCCGATGTTCACCGGGTGGATCGTGTAAGCGAGCCGGCATTCCTCCAGCATGATGCTGACCTTGGTGCCGTTCGGCGTGGGCCAGTAGTAGAGGTCGATGGGCGGGGAGAGGCGCTTCTGCGAAGGGCGGATATTCGATTTGGATCTGGTGAAGGATTTGGAGGGCTTGGCCGCGGCGGCTCCGACCTTGCGCTTGCGCGGGGCCAGAGCAGCCGCGGCTTTCGCCATCGATGGATTATGCGCTCTTCTTGCGCTTGGAGGACTTGCGCTTCGCGCCGCCCTTCCGTGCGCTCGTCTTGCGCGCCGCGCCCCGTGCAGACGCCGCTTTCCGCGTTGTCTTGCGCTTCGCGCCGGTCTTTCTTTTTGAGGTCATTGGCATGTCAAACGACTCCTCTTGTGTCTGGGCACGCGCGACTCGCGCGCCCCAAAACGGAGGGAATATGGGGGAATTTTTCTTAACGATGCAATACCGGCTGTCCCGAGCAGCCGAGGCAAATCCGCAAGGTTTCGTAAATCCCTGTAATTTGCAGCGCTTCAGGACTTCGTCTCTATACGGATGAAATCCCCTGCCCCAAAGCGCCGCGGCGGTCAATGCTTGAAAATTGTGCGAATCACCCTTCGCCCCCGATTCCGAGTCGCGTTTTCAGGATGTCGTTTACGGTCTTCGGATTCGCTTTCCCGCCTGTCTGCTTCATCACCTGACCGACGAACCATCCCGCGAGGTTCGGTTTCTTTTTCGCCTCTTCCACCTTGCCGGGATTGGCGGCGATCACCGCATCCACCGCCGCTTCGATGGCGGATGTGTCGGTGACCTGGCGCAGACCGCGTGCGTCGACAATGGCGCGAGGATCCCCGCCTTCCTCCCAGAGGATGTCGAGCAGGTCCTTGGCGATCTTGCCGGAGATGACGTTCTCGGCCAGCAGCTGCAGGATCGCCGCGTTCTGCGACGGCGACACCGGGCTGGTGACAATGGACAGGCCGGATTTATTGAGGCGGCCGAAAACTTCGTTGTTGAGCCAGTTGGCGGCGCTTTTGGCATCCGCGCCCAGCGCCATCATCGCTTCGAAATAGTCGGCGCTCTCCTTCTCCGCCACCAGCACGGCGGCGTCGTACGGGGAGAGCCCCGCTTGAACCAATCGCGCCTTCTTTTCGTCGGGCAGTTCGGGCAGCGAGGTCGCTATCTCATCGATCCACACCTGCTCGACGTCCAGCGGCAGCAGATCGGGGTCGGGGAAATAGCGGTAGTCGTGCGCCTCTTCCTTGGAGCGCATGGATCGGGTTTCACCGGCGCGGGAATCGAACAGCCGCGTCTCCTGATGGATGGCGCCGCCAGACTCCACAATGTCCACCTGCCGGCGGGCCTCGTACTCCACCGCTTGCACGATGAACCGCAGCGAGTTCACGTTCTTGATCTCGCAGCGGGTGCCGAGGTGACTGAACGCGCCGGTCTCCCGAAACCGCTCGTAGCCGCCCGGCCTGCAGACGGACACGTTCACGTCGGCCCGCATCGAGCCCTCGTCCATGTTGCCGTCGCAGGTGCCGAGATAGCGGACGATGGCGCGCAGCTTGCGCAGGAAAGCGGCCGCTTCTTCCGAAGAGCGCATGTGCGGTTTGGTGACGATCTCCATCAGCGCCACGCCGGCGCGATTAAGATCGACATAGGAATAATCCGGATGCTGGTCGTGCAGGCTTTTGCCGGCGTCCTGCTCCAGGTGCAGCCGCTCGATACCCACCTTGCGCGTTTCCCCGCCGGGCAGGTCGATGGTCACCTCGCCCTCGCCCACGATCGGCTGCTTGTACTGGCTGATCTGATAGCCGGCCGGCAGATCGGGATAGAAGTAGTTCTTGCGGTCGAAAACGGAGCGGTGGTTGATCTTCGCCTTCAACCCCAGCCCGGTGCGGATCGCCTGCTCCACGCATTTGCGGTTGATGACCGGCAGCATGCCGGGCAGCGCCGCGTCCACGAAGCTCACCTGCGAATTCGGCTCCGCACCAAACGCTGTCGCAGCCCCTGAAAACAGTTTCGCGTTCGAGAGCACCTGGGCATGAACCTCCATGCCGATAACGATCTCCCACTCCGCAGTGGCGCCCTTGATGTATTTCGCTCCGCGTTCGGTCATGCCGCCCACCATTTCTGGGGGCGGGCGGTGAAGTTGGCGGCGAGTTCGATGGAGCGGCCGGCGCGCAGCACGGTGGCTTCGTCGAAAGCTTTGCCGATCACCTGAAGGCCGAGCGGCAAACTGTTGTCTGTAAGCCCGGCGGGCACGGCAATGGCCGGCAGGCCGGCGAGGTTCACCGTCACGGTGAAGACATCGTTGAGATACATCGAGACGGGATCGTTGCTCTTTTCGCCCAGCGCAAAGGCCGGCCCCGGCGTGGCGGGCGTCAGCAGCAGGTCGCATTTCTCGAAGGCCTGCTCGAAGTCGCGCTTGATGAGGGTGCGAATCTTCTGTGCCCGCGTATAGTAGGCGTCGTAATAGCCGGCCGAGAGCACGTAAGTCCCGATCAGCACGCGCCGCTTGACTTCGGCGCCAAAGCCTTCCGCGCGGCTTCGTTCATAGAGCTCGATAAGATCCTGCGCGCCCATCGCGCGGTGGCCGTATCGCACGCCGTCATAGCGGGCGAGATTGGAGGAGGCCTCCGCCGGCGCCACGATGTAATAGGCGGGCAATGCGTATTTGCTGTGCGGCAGCGAGACATCGATAATCTCCGCCCCCTGCGCCTTCAACCACTCCGCTCCGCGCTGCCACAGCGCGTCGATTTCCGGCGGCGCGCCGCCGATGCGGTACTCTTTCGGAATGCCAACGCGCAGCCCTTTTACGCCATTGTCCAGCCCTTGTTCGTAATCAGGCACCGGCATATCGACGCTGGTAGAGTCCTTCTCGTCCACGCTCGCCATATGGCGCAGGAGAATGGCTGCATCCCGCACCGTGCGGGTCATCGGCCCTGCCTGATCGAGCGATGAGGCGAACGCAACGATGCCCCACCGCGAGCAGCGGCCGTAGGTCGGCTTCAGGCCCACGATCCCGCTCAGCGCCGCCGGCTGACGGATAGAGCCGCCGGTGTCCGTGCCAGTCGCGGCCAGACACAGCTGGCCGGCCACAGCCGTCGCGGAGCCGCCCGACGAACCGCCCGGCACGAGATTCTGGTTCGAACTGCGCGCGCGCCACGGATTGATCACCGGCTTGAAATGGCTGGTCTCGTTGGATGACCCCATGGCAAACTCGTCCATGTTGGTCTTGCCCAGCATCACCGCACCGGCATTCCAAAGGTTTTGCGTAACCGTCGATTCATACGGCGGCAGGAAGTTGCCGAGAATGCGGCTGCCCGCGGTGGTGCGCACGCCCTTGGTGCAGAACAAATCCTTGATCGCGAGCGGCAGGCCTTCCAGCGGCCGAAACTCCCCCTGCGCGATGCGGGCGTCGGACTCTTTCGCCATCTCCAGCGCGCGCTCGGGCGTTTCGGTGACGAAGGCATTTAGCCTGCGCGCCCCTTCGATTGCCGCCACGAACGCCTTGGTCAGCTCGGTGGACGAGAGCTTTTTCTCCGCGAGCGCATCGCGCGCCTCGGCCAGGGTGAAATCTGTCGGCGCGTTCATGCCGCTGCCGCCGCTGGGGTGAGCGGCTTCTCGTAGAAAACCGACCAGCGGGACTCCGGATAGTCGAGCACCGGGCCGCAGCGGCGGAAGCCTGCTCGTTCATAGATATGCCACGCTGCGGGATGCCGGTCGCCGGTTTCCAGCACCAGCCGGTTCAAGCCGTCCGCGCGCGCCAGCCGCTCGATTTCCGCAACGATGCGGCCGCCGATCCCGCGGCCCTGAGATGCGGGCCGCGTATACATCCGCTTCACTTCGCCGATGCCGCCCGCGTGACGCTTCAGCGCGCCGCAGCCAACGGCGACACCATCATGGCGCGCGATGAACACGGTCGTGTGTGGGCCGGCCATCTGCTCGACCGTGAGATGGTAGCAATGCTCGGGCGGAGTGAGCGCGTGCAGCGCCGCGTTCAGCTCGGCGATCAGCGCGCGGATTTCATCCGTGAGCGGATTTTCCACGGCAATGGTGACGGGCATGCCTATTCCACCACCTTGGGCACGACGAAGAAATTGTCTTCGCTCTGCGGCGCGTTGGCGAGGATGGCCGAGGCGTCGCCGCCCGCGGTCACCACGTCGTCCCGCATTTTGAGCGTCTGCGCCACGACGCTCGTCATGGGCTCCACCCCTTCGATGTCCACCGCCTGGAGCTGCTCGATCCAGCCGAGAATCCCGTTCAGTTCGGCCATCATGGGCTCCACGCGCTCGTCCGGGAGGGCGATGCGCGCCAGCTTGGCAATGCGGCGGACGGTGGCCTTGTCGACGGACATGGACTGATTGGCGCTGGGATTTGACGGCGCTTGCCTAGCAATCCAGGCGGCAAACTGGCAAGCGAAGCGGCGCCATTGGGGAACAGCCATGCCGTTTCAGGTGACCGGCATCAACCATATCCAGATTGCCGTGCCCAAGGCGCTGGAGGCCGAATGCCTCGCCTTCTACCGCACGGTGCTGCGCCTTTCTGAAGTCCCGAAGCCGGAAGAGCTGCGCGGGCGCGGAGGCGCCTGGTTTCAGGTCGGGACGCTTCAGCTTCACATCGGCATCGACCCAGAGCCCTCGCCGGGCAGCAAGCGCCACGTCTGTTTTCTGGTGGACGACTTCGTCCGCGCCAGGGCCGAGATCGTCACGCGCGGCATGCGTATAGAAGAAGAAAGCGAGGCCGAAGGGCCGCGGCGCTTTTTCGTCCGTGATCCCGCCGGCAACCGCCTCGAACTGGCCGAGCGAGTCCCGCCGGCCTAAACGGTTGCGACGGTCTCGAAGCGTTGGCCCGGCGACGCGGAGAAGCCGGATTCGAAATCCTGCAACATCGCGCAGAGCTCATCGTCCGCAATTGCACCGGATAAGCCAGTGGGGAAGCGGCAGCGCCAGAATGTCAGAATATGCGAGATCGCCCCCATCTTTTGCGCCAACTCGCGCGACAGCTGCGGCGCTTCCATCAGAAAGTCGCGAAACACAAGGGGCCGGCCGTGCTCGACGAATTCACTGTAGGCAGAGTCATATCGCCCAAGCAGTTGCCGGATGCATTTCAGCGAAGCCAGGATGCCTTCGGCTACGGCGGTCTTCATCTGGCGAGCCGCCGGCTCGCTGCCGCTGCCGGCGTCTGCCGTTGTCAGCTGCTGTAGTCCGGCGAGGACCTCGGGGATCTGACCGCGCGCATTCTGCAATTGCCACTTGCAATACAGAATCCCGCGCCAGGCGAGAAGGGCGCGGCTGAAAGCGCCACAATCCAGCCCGAGCACCGCGCGCAAGGGCTCGAGCTCGGGCCCGATCCGGTCCACCAACAGCGCGCGCACAAGGCGCGATCTCATCGCATCGCCGGCATCGGCTTCGCCACCCAGTACAACCCTGACGAAGCCGATCAATTCGCTGGCGGCAAATGCGTCGAGTCCGCCCCGCACAGCGGCCGTCAATTCCAGACAGCCTGCCGGCACCTCGATCCCGTGGCTCTGCAGATGGGCGCGTACCAGGAATGTGTCGAGCACAGGAAGCGCTGCGACGCGCTGAAGAAGCTCGCAATCGGCATCGAGTCCGCCGTTCGGGTAGCGGCCGATCTCCTGAAGCTTGTGCTTGAAGCCGCGCTGATCGACGAAGAAGGACTCGCCGCCCTGTGTGAGATCGGCGGCATCGGCGGGAACGATGATCTTGGTTGCGACATCCAGATGGTAGCCGAAGAGGAACTCTTCGTGGGGCCGCACCCGGTGCTTGACGAGAATGGCCCGGCCGAGCACCGGGGACTGAAACAGCGCCGGGGTCTTCGGTCCGCCGTTGCTGCCGATGGCGCAGGCGGCCGCGCCAACGTTCAATACACGGCTGGTCGAAACCCCGCGAAGGCAGGAGAGATACCGGACCGACCGATCGACGAACATGAATCAAGCCTGGGCGCCCCAACCCAGGACTCCTCCGCACGTAAAGCGGGCGCAACTCTATCTTGTAGTAGAATTAACGGGAGTCGGAGCCGGATTCCAAATCTTGGTTACGCGAGGAATCCTGATCTTCTTCTTGGAAGGGGTCTTCGTCCGGCGCCAGGCTTTCGCTCGGGCTTGGAATTTCCAGCGACACCGGCGCGACGGCCTCCAGGAACCCTGCGGCCTTCAGCTCTTCCATGCCCGGCAGGTGAGAGACGCTCTCCAGCCCGAACTGCACCAGGAAAGAATCGGTTGTGCCGTAGGTGACCGGCCGCCCCGGCGTGCGCTTGCGGCCGCGGATTTTCACCCAACCCAGCTCCATCAGAACATCCAAGGTGCCCTTTGAGAGCGCCACGCCGCGAATGTCCTCGACGTCCGCCCGGGTGACGGGCTGGTGGTAGGCTATGATGGCGAGCGTCTCGAGCGCCGCCCGCGACAGCCGGCGCTGCTCCGGCTGCTCCTTGCGCAGCAGAAACGCCAGATCGGCGGCGGTACGGAACTGCCATCTGCCGGAGACCTGAACGAGGTTCACGCCGCGCGCCTGATAAGTCTGCTGAAGCTCGGAAAGCAGGACGCCAAGGTCCGCACCCTCCGGAAGGGACCGCGCCAGTGCCTCTTCGGTAAGCGGCTCGGCCGACGCGAACAACAACGCCTCCAGCATGCGCAGGTGCTCCGGATTGATGTCATGCAGGAGCGGCACGTCGGCCTCCGGCAGCGGTTCTGCATCTGCGGTGATTTCGGCCAGGCGAAGAACCCGATTCATGCCGACGCCTCCATGCGGTCTCCACGATCTTTCACATACACTTCGTCGAAGGCCCGAAGCTGGCGGATTTCCAGCCGCCCATCCCGCGCCAGTTCAAGACAGGCGAGCAGGGTGCTGGCGAGCGCAGAACGCCGCCGCGCTCCGTAGCTCCATTCACCCGGCAATAGATTCGACAGCGCATTCCAGTTGCCGATCCGGCCGAGCATCCGCTCGAGCCTTTGCCGCGCCTCCTCGATCAGAAGCACCGGGGCATGAGGCGGCCGATAGGTGCTGACCCGCGCGCGCTTCACCCGTTGGGCGCCGTAAGCGGTTAACAAATCGTAAAGCGTGTCTGCCTGGGTGCGCAGCTTGACCACCACGGTGGGTTCAGGCGCCCCACGGGGGAATACGTCGCGGCCGAGCCGGTCGCGGGCAATCAGCCGGGCGGCCGCCTCGCGCATCGCCTCCAGACGCTGCAGCTGCCAGCGCAGCCGCGCCGCCATTTCCTGCGCGCTGGGCTCGCCATCGGCCACTGGCGGCTGCGGCAGCAGCAGCCGTGACTTCAGGTAAGCAAGCCAAGCGGCCATCACGAGGTAATCCGCCGCGAGCTCGAGATTGCGGCTCTTCGCGGTCTCCATGAACACGAGATACTGCTCGGCGAGCTTAAGCACCGAGATTTTCGCCAAGTCGACTTTCTGGTCACGCGCCAGTGTCAGCAGCAGGTCGAGCGGACCTTCGAAGCCGTCCACCGCAACCACCAGGGCTTCGTCTGACGTTGCGGGCAGCGGTTCCATTTCGCCGAAATTGTCTTCCGCTTCGGTCATGCCGCCGCTTTCAAGAGATGGGCGACGCGCGCTTCTGCCTCTGCCACATCGAACGGCTTCGGCGCCTGCCGCCGCGCCAGCGCTTTCTCCGCGCGCGACACGCTCTCGCCCTGCAGCGGCTTCACCTCGGGCGCCACACGCTGCATCTCTTCCATGCTGCCGTTGCAGTGAAGGACAATGTCGCAGCCGGCGGCAAGGGCGGCGCGCGCCCGCTCAGCGAGCGAGCCGGACAGCGCATTCATCGACAGATCGTCGGACATCAGAAGTCCATCGAAGCCGATATCGCCGCGAATGATTTCGCCAATAACGGTGGCACTCGTGGTGGCGGGCTGTTCGGGATCGATGGCGTCGTAAACCACATGCGCGGTCATCGCGAGCGGGCAATCCTTCAGCGCACGGAAGGCCGCAAAATCGCTGCGCTCCAGCGCCGTCCTGCTCGCTGCAACGCGCGGAAGAGCCAGATGAGAATCCGCAGTGGCGCGGCCGTGGCCGGGAATGTGCTTCATCACCGGCAGCACGCCGCCATCGAGCATGGCTTCGATCACCACCCCCCCGAGAGCGGCTGCAATGTCGGGATCGGAGGCGAACGCCCGGTCTCCGATCACCGCATCGGCACCTTCGGCCGGGACATCCAGCACCGGCACGCAATCCACATCGATTCCCAGCGCGAACAGCTCCTGCGCGATCGAGCGGCCGTTCAGATAGGCGGCCTCACGCGCCACATCCGGATTGCTTCGGTAGAGGTCCCCAAAATGCTGCATCGGCGGATGCGTTTTCCAGTGCGGCGGCCGGAGGCGCGCCACCCGGCCGCCTTCCTGGTCGATCAGCACGGGGGCGCGCTCGTCATTCACCGTTTCCCGGAGCGACGACACCAGCGCCCGCACCTGGTCGGGATCGGAAATATTCCGGGCGAAGAGGATGAACCCCCACGGCCGGGCTTCGCGAAAGAAGGTGCTTTCGGTTTCGGACAACTCCGCTCCGGCGCAACCGTAAATCACGCAGTTGCGTGCCATCGCTCGCCTATTGCTTTGCCGGCAGGCAGCTTGCGCCCTGCGCTTTCAACCTGGCGCAGGCAGCGCTGGCTTCGGCAAGACTGCCAAACGGCCCAATGCGCAAGCGGTACCAGGTGCCGCGCTTGCCAAGGTCTGCGGATTTGATATCGGGCGCATAGCCGGCCACGCCGGCATGCACCTGCTTGTAGGTTTGCCAGGACGCAGTGGCCTCAGCCTCCGAGGTATACGAGCCGATCTGCAGCACATAGCCGCCTTGTCCCCCCGCGCTGGCCGGTGGCGCTGGCGGAGGCTCTGCCGGGTTGGCGGACGCCTGTTCCGTATTGGACGTAGGTGGCTGCACCTGCCCGCTTTGCAGACGCGCCGCGGGCGGCGTGATTGTCTTTGGCGCGCCCAATGCCGGATGGGGCCGGTTCGCTACGGACGCCATGTTTTGGGCGGGCGCCGCTTTCGGTGGCGCCGCCGGCTTCGGCACGACAGGCGCGGTCTTCGGTGTCACGGCCGGCGCCTCGTTCTCCGCCTGGGCAGTTGACCCTGCAGCGGATTGAGTTGCAGGAGGAGGCGTCCGCTCCGGCTGGATCGGCGAAGCGGAAGATTGGGCCGCCGCGTCGCTGCTTGGCTTTGGGGCTTTATAGATATCGAGCTTGGCGTACGGATTGGTCTGTTCTTTGGATGCACTTTTGCGCTCAGCCGCAAGGACACGCGGCGCATCCTCGCGCCCGCGCTGAACCCCCTGCGTGTAGGCAACCCAGACCACGCCGGCGAAGGACGCCAGCACCACGAGCGCAATGACAATCAGCAGCGGAAGGCGCGAGCCCTCGTCGTCCTGAAATTCCTCCTCGCGGTCGTCGAAGGCGCGAGGCTCGTCGGACGGCTCGTAAAGCCGGGGCTGGTATTGCGGCATGGACCGACCTTCCCGCGAATCTGAATCGCTGCAATTTACCACCAATCGGCGGCGAATCACGCAACGCGCAAGTCAGAGCGAAATTTGGGTGTGGGTGATTTTCGCATGCTCCGCAAGGGCGAAGCGGTCAGTCATGCCGGCGATGTAGTCGCGCACCACGGATGCGGTTACCGCATCATTTGGCAAGCCGCAGGCCGCAGCCCAGTCCGCCGGCAGAAGCGCCGGCTCCGCCGCCAAGGTCGCATACAGCTCCCGCACCACCTGTTTGGCCTTGTCGACCGGCTCCATGACGCGGGGATGGCGGTACATATGCTCAAAAAGAAAGCCTTTCAGCGCCGCGATCTTGGCCGCCATTTCGCGGCTGAACCCGGCAGTGCCGGCGCACTGCGCCCGCACCGAAGCGGCCGACTCGCTGCCCCGGGCCTCGATCTGCCGTCGCGTTTGCCGGAGCAGGTCTTCGATCAAGCTGCTCATCAGCCGGTGGACCACCTCGCCAATGAACCGCCCCAGTTCGAGTTTCCCGAACGCCTGAGACACAGCGCGCGCACAAGGACCGGCCAACGGCGCCTGTTCCAGCTCGGAGACGGAGAACAGTCCGGCGCGCAGCCCGTCGTCGATATCATGATTCACATAGGCAATGTCGTCGGCCAGCGCGGCGACCTGCGCCTCCAGCCCTGGCCAGCTTTGGAGTTCCAGCGGCCAGCGCGCATCCAGTTCGGCGATTGGCGGCGGCACCGGCTTATCCAGCAGCGGCCCGTTGTGTTTCACCAGCCCTTCAAGGGTCTCCCAGGTGAGATTCAGCCCGTCAAAATCGGCATAGCGATGCTCCAACTGAGTCACCAGCCTGAGCGCGTGCGCGTTGTGATCGAAGCCGCCGAACGCTGCCGCCGCCTCGTTCAGCGCCTCCTCGCCGGCATGGCCGAAGGGCGTGTGGCCAAGGTCATGCGACAGCGCAATCGCCTCCGCCAAATCTTCATCGATGGCCAGCACCCGCGCCAGCGAACGGGCGATCTGCGCCACTTCCAGCGAGTGCGTCAGCCGGGTGCGGTAGTAGTCCCCCTCATCCTGCACGAACACCTGGGTCTTGTGCTTGAGGCGCCGGAAGGCGGTGGAGTGGATGATGCGGTCCCGGTCGCGGCTGTAGCAGGTGCGGGTGGGACTTTCCGGCTCCCGGTACAGCCGACCTCGGCTGTCCGCAGGCTTCGTGGCATAGGGGGCCAGCTGCCGCGGCGGCTCGAAAAGAGGGCCGATTAGCCGCCCCGCCGGGTTCGGTTCCAAGCCTTTGCCTCCGGAGTCCGGCGCATTACATAACAGAGTCGGAAGGACTGCGTATGGAAACAGATCAGCCTGTCAGTGTCTCTGCCCGCGCCGCCCGCCGGATTGCGGAAATCCTGAAGGCGGAGCCGCAGCCGGCCATGCTGCGCGTGGCGGTGACGGGCGGCGGCTGCTCGGGGTTTCAGTACAACTTCGCTTTGGACGAGATGAAGACCGCCGACGATCTGGTGCTGGAGCGCGACGGCGCTGTGGTGCTGATCGATTCGATGTCGCTCGATTTCCTGCGCGGCGCGGAAATCGATTTCGTGGACGACCTGATCGGAGCGTCGTTCAAAATCAACAACCCCAACGCCCAATCCTCCTGCGGCTGCGGCACCAGCTTTTCTGTTTGACCTGCCCGTGAGGATCGCCACCTGGAACGTCAATTCGGTGAAGGCGCGGCTCGCGGCCGCGAAGGAGTGGCTTGCGGAAACAAAGCCGGATGTCGTCTGCATGCAGGAGATCAAGTGCACCGACGACGCGTTCCCGCGCCTCGAATTCGAGGACATGGGCTACAATTGCGCCGTGCACGGACAAAAGAGCTACAACGGCGTCGCCATCCTTTCCAAACGGCCGATGGAGGAGGTTGCGCCGCGCCTGCCCGGCGGCAATGGCGACGATCACGCTCGCTATCTGGAAGCGGTAATCACGGGGGACAACGGCGTGGTGCGGGTCGCTTCCATCTACGCGCCGAACGGCAATCCTATCGGCACCGACAAGTTCAGCTATAAGCTCGGCTGGCACGAACGGCTCGCCGCGCATGCCAACGACCTGCTGCCGAGGGAAGAGCCCATCGTGCTGATGGGTGACTACAACATTATCCCCGGCCCGGAAGATGTTTACGAACCGAAGAACTGGCTGACCGACGCGCTGTTCCAGCCGGAGTCGCGCGCCGCGCTCAGAAAGCTCGAGAACCTTGGCTACACCGACGCCATTCGCGCCTGCCACGCCGAGCCGCAGCTCTATACCTTCTGGGATTACACCGCCGGCTGCTGGCAAAAGAACCGCGGTATCCGCATCGACCACATCATGCTGTCGCCGCAGGCCGCCGACAGACTGGTGACCAGCGGCATCAACAAGCACATGCGCGGCCGGGAAAAACCTTCCGACCACGTGCCGGTGTGGTGCGAGCTGGAAGTGTGAAGCCGTGGGTGGGGGCGCCCGCAAGCGTCGCACGAGACCAGGTGCTGGCGCTCTAGACGGTCTGCAGACCCAAATGCTGCTCCATCGGCACGAAATCGCGATCAGCGTGCAGCAGCCTGTGCCCGCCTTCGATGCAGAAGGTCGCGATGATAAGGTCTGCGGTCTTCCGCACGGTGATGCCAAGGCCGCGCAGACGCCGATAATTGTGGGCGCCACGCGCTGCCAGATCGGCATTGAGCAGAGTCACCAGCGTGAACTGCCGCAGGTCGCGTTCGATGCGGGCGGCGTGGCGCTCATCGCGAGCGCCGTGCAGGATTTCCAGAAGGATCAGATCTCCGACAAGGAGCGGCTCTAGCGCCGCTACCTCCGCCAGCTTCTCCGTCTTCGCAGTGGAGCGTCCGCGGAGATGTGAAATCCAGACGGAGGTGTCAACGAGGATCACCCCCGCCTGCCGAAGCGGCGCCCCTGGCGCATCGCGTTGAGGTCCCCTTCCCAGCCGGTGCCCCTCAGTGCCCGCAGAGACTGAACCTGCTTCTTCATGCGAACCAGCAGCCGCAACCCTTCCTCCACTGTCGCCTTTTTGGTGGGAAGCTCCGCCGCAGTCATGGCACTCGAAAGGAGCCGGTCGTCTATATCGATATTGGTCCGCATGGTTCGGGTCCGGGTTGTGTATCGCTCAGCAGATTTATACACATCAGCTTCATTAGCCAAGGGTTACGCCATGGCAAACTATTACCGGGCAAGCCTCGGAGCCGGGCCTGAGCGCCCCGCGCTCGCGGGCGAGGCGCGCGCGGATGTGTGCATCGTCGGTGGCGGCTTCACCGGATTGTCGGCGGCGCTGCATCTGGCGCAGGCCGGCGCGCGGCTCACACTGGTCGAAGGCGAAACGATAGGTTTCGGCGCCTCGGGCCGCAACGGCGGCCAAATCCACACCGGCTGGCGGCAATCCCAACAGAAGTTGGAACATTGGCTGGGAGAAATCCATGCCCGCGATTTGTGGACGCTGTGCGAGGAAGCGAAAGCCCTGGTGCGCGATCTCGCCGCGCAGCACGCCATCGACTGCATGTTGAAGGGCGGCCTCGTAATCGCCGCGCACGACCGCGCCGCCGCGCGTGAGCTGGCGGACGACACCGAGGACTTGCGCGCGCGCTACGGCTACACATCCGCACGCATGATGGATGGCGACGAAACCGCGCGCGTGCTTGGGACCGAGGTGTATCCAGCGGCCCGCTTCGATTCCGGGGGCGGGCATTTGCAGCCACTTGCGTTCTCGCGCGGGCTGGCGCAGGCAGCAGAACAGGCGGGCGCCACGCTCTGCGAGCACACGCGAGCGAAGAGCATCGAGCAATCCGCGCACCGCGCCCGTGTCGTTTGCGACAACGGCGTCATCGATGCGGACTGCGTGATCGTGGCCTGCGATGCCTTCAGCGGCGAACTGTTGCCCGCGCTCGCGCCCTATATCGCCCATGTCGAGAGTTTCATGACCGCCACCGAGCCGTTGCCGGATCATCTTTACGAACGCGTGTTGCCCTGCGATGCGGCGGTGGCGGACACGCGCCACGTGCTCGATTACTACCGCAAGAGCGAAGATCGCCGCATGCTGTTCGCTGGCCGCGAGGCCTATTTTACTCTGCCGAAAAACATCGCGCGCATGGTGCGGCCGCGCATGGAGTATGTCTATCCCGCGCTGAAAACCGCGCGCACGGAATATGCGTGGAGCGGCACCGTCGGCATCACCCGCACCCGCATGCCTCACGTTGGTGGCTTAAGCGAACGCGTGCTCTTCGCGCAGGGCTATTCCGGCCAGGGCGTGGCGCTGGCGCCGTTCTGCGGCAAGCTGCTGGCGGAAGCCGCACTCGGCAGGCCGGAGCGCTTCGAGGTTCTGGCGCGCGTGCCGGCGAAGCCCTTCCCCGGCGGCAGCGCCTTGCGCAAGCCGGTGGTTGCAGCCGGCCTCCTCTGGTTCAAGCTGCTGGATCATTTGTGAGGGGAGAAATCGAGCTCACGCATTCGCGCCCAATTTGTCGGGCGCCCGGGTGCTGCCCAGGCGGTAGCAGCCGCGGCCTCTGACCGGCCTTCCGCCGGGGCACGCCGCAATGGCGCCTTTGAGTTTCGCAGCGGCAAGTTTTGCTTGCCGGCCGCGTTCCGCGAAATGGCGGAACGTGGTCTCGGCATACCCAGCGGTGGCGCACAAGCCGCAGAGATCCGCAAGCGGCAGAGCAACCGCGAGAACAATCGCCAGCCGCCGCCGGGCGCTTGCCGAGCCTCTCTTCCGTGCCATGCCCCTCCCCATTAACCAGCGGATCGCGTCCGCAGCTGTGACAAGCACGATCCGGGCCAGCGAGCGGCGCTCGGCATGGAGCGGGTTCGCGGAAATCTGCCTTGCCTCCCCTGACAGGTTTTGGCGAGCAGCAGATCACGGATAGTGTCCTTGGGACATAACCGGGGTTATGTTGTGTTCCTGGGACTCTTGACAGCGTGAGCTAGTGTCTCAGTTTGAAATCTGGCGGGGTTATTCGCCCAGTTCCTTGATCGTCCGGGCAGTTCGGCTGGCAAGTTCTGTCCATGATTCCGCGACGGTTTCAAAGGATTGCCGCGCCTGAAGGTCCGGGCAGTTAGCGGCCCTTGCGCGGGCTTGGTGTGCTTTGGCGAGATATTCAGCCCGTTTACGCTTAAGTTCGTGCCGTGATGGCTCCATAGTGAAGGAACAGCCAAATCCATCGTGCCGTTCCGATTCGCAACCAAACACGCTCCATGTTAGTTTCCTAGGGTCGCCAGCTTACACCAATGGGCGCTGGCGCTTGAGAGACCTCCGGGGCACCCTCCAGAACTAGTGTCCGCACTCCCGCTCGGTAACGACGGGAGGCCGTTATGGCAGACGTTCGTAAGCTCACACCATTCCAACAGGATACTATAGCGATGATGCAAGAGGCTGCCGCCTCTTCGAGACAAACTGTGTCGCAGACCCGCCAGGTTATTGAGGATTCCCGAGAGGTAATGGACAGGGTTGACGCGATGCTAGGTGCGCAACTCCCAGCCGATGCCAAACCTTCCTCATAGAGAGCTGCGCTTCACGTTTACGCTGCCACCTTCTTATACGGCCCCCGTTTTTTGGGCGGGTTGGGCAGTGTCCTAATTTGAGGGCGCTGGACGGGATTCCTATTTTGCCTCGTAATAGGCCCATATCAAATCGAAGTCAGATGCAGACACGTGGACATTGGTTTGGCCGCTTTCTTGTGCGGCACGACAGAGGCGGTGAAGCATAACCGGCCCCTTATCGTCCATCAGTTGGGTCTTCCACGCCTCTTTGGAGCCGTGCTCGCGCCGAAGCATGTCCCTTGTCTCTGGGCTACGATCCCATTCGGAATCCACATAGTTTGACCATTGCCGAAAAGCCCTATCGCACGCGGCAAGGACAAGATGGACCGGCAGAGACGCGGTCGAATCACCCATTGGCCTTTGCTTCCGCCACTATCGCAGCCCTCATAAGCACGAATGCACAGGGTCAAGAAGGCAGCTCAAATAGGCGTATGCAAAAGCGAGAATCACAAGGGCAAAAACAGCCATCAAGCAGCCAACGACCGCCGCCCCAAACCAATTACCCGTGCGCATCTGCCTTTTGTTCTGCCACTATAGCCGCTCAACCGCTGCCACAGGCGAATCTATCGGCCCTGTGTGCAGCACGGCAAGGGCGTTGCCCTGCATTTCTGCCACTACAATTCGTGCGGCTTGCACGGGAATAGCGTATGGTCACTCGAGGAATTGGTGGAAGAAACGAGCAGGTGAAGGGCCTCAGGATCGCGGCAACAGGCGTAGTAGCACTCTGGATGATCTGGGTTTCCTGGCAGCTTGTCGATCTGCGGCGCGTAGCAGAAGCGACCTGCAATACAGCGATGGTTGCCCTACTCAGGGCTGGGAACCGCGACGTTGCGGTTGCTCCGAACGCGAAAGCTAGATGCCCGCGGGTGGCATTCATATACACGGAGCGACGGGAGCCAAATAAGCAGCCTGCCCCCAAGCACCACTAGGACTCCCGTCCTTCACAATTTTAGAATGTCTCCAACTAGGACGCTGGCTCGCTTGACAGCGTGACGCTGGGTTCGTATATTGTTCCTATCTCTGAAACTGCGCCCTGACCGACGCGGACGGGAAAATCCTCCGGGCCGCGCTTTTGATTTTCGGGCCGCCGCTCTCAAACAGAGCCCAACCATGAAACCGGACGTCTTCCGCTAGCCCCGAGGGGCTGGCGACACTTATTCACTGCTCATCGGAAAAACTGCCGATTCAATCGCCGCGAGAGGTGCGCCTTGCGGGAGGTTTTTTGCGCACCCATTTTGACGGACGCGCGGAGTCTGTCTGAATCGACCCAAAAACGCGATTTTCGCGATTCAAAATTCACGCCGCGATATCAAATCGCGCGAACACCGGCAGGTGATCGGAGGCTTCGCGGAAGCGGCTGTCGCGCAGGATGCCCTCGTCCACGCAGGCGCCGATGCCGGTGGCGAAAATGCGGTCCAGCTGGAGGGCGGGCCGCCGCGCCGGAAACGTCCGTGAAGACGAGCGATACTCG
>DATIEM010000124.1:0-3861 GCA_035455725.1 Rhizomicrobium sp.
GCAGGCCTACGCCCTCGATCGGGGCGACATGTGCTTCCCCAGCTACCGCCAGCAGGGGCTGCTGATCGCGCGCGGCTATCCGCTCGTCGAGATGATGAATCAGATCTATTCCAATGCGCAAGATCCAGTGAAAGGGCGGCAGCTGCCCATCATGTATTCCACCAAGGAGTACGGCTTCTTCTCCATCTCCGGAAATTTGGGCACGCAATTCCCGCAAGCCGTGGGCTGGGCGATGGCGTCCGCCTACAAGGGCGACGACTGCATCGCGGCGGGCTGGATCGGCGACGGCACCACGGCGGAGGGCGATTTCCACTACGCCTGCAACTTCGCCAGCGTCTATCGCGCGCCGGTGATCTTGAATGTGGTGAACAACCAGTGGGCGATTTCGAGCTTTGCTGGGATAGCCGGCGGCGAGGAAAGCACCTTTGCGGCGCGCGGCATCGGCTACGGACTCCCGAGTTTGCGGGTGGACGGCAACGATTTCCTTGCGGTGTATGCCGCGACCGCGTGGGCGGCGGAGCGGGCGCGCGCCAATCTCGGCGCCACCCTGATCGAGCTTTATTCGTATCGCGCCGAAGGCCATTCCACGAGCGACGATCCGGCGCGTTACCGTCCGGCCGACGAACCGAAACGCTGGCCGCTGGGCGATCCTGTCGAACGGCTGAAGCAGCACCTGATTGCGCTCGGCGAATGGGATGAAGCGCGCCATGAAGCCGCGCAGAAGGACGCCGCCGAACAGGTGCGCGCGGCGAACGCGGAAGCATCCGCCAATGGCACACTGGGCGAAGGCAAAATCCCCAGCGTGAAAACGATGTTCGAGGACGTCTACAAAGACGTGCCGTGGCATCTACGCCGCCAGCGCCAGCAGACGGGAGTCTGAGCATGGCGACGATGAACATGATCCAGGCGCTGAACTCCGCCCTCGACGTGATGCTGGGGCGCGACGACAACGTGCTGACGTTCGGCGAGGATGCCGGCTATTTCGGTGGTGTGTTCCGCGTCACCGACGGCCTGCAGAAGAAGTACGGCCCCACCCGCTGCTTCGATGCACCGATCAGCGAAGGCGGCATCATGGCCACCGCCGTCGGCATGGGCGCGTACGGCCTGCGTCCGGTGGTGGAGATTCAGTTCGCCGATTACATCTATCCGGGCTACGACCAGATCGTCTCCGAAGCGGCGAAGATCCGCTACCGCTCCGCCGGCGAGTTCACCGCGCCGATCACGGTGCGCACGCCGTATGGCGGCGGCATCTTCGGCGGACAGACGCACAGCCAGAGCCCGGAGTCCCTGTTCACGCACATCGCGGGATTGAAGACGGTGATTCCATCCACGCCGTACGACGCGAAAGGTCTGTTAATCTCCGCAATCGAAGACGACGACCCGGTGATCTTCTTCGAGCCCAAGCGCATCTACAACGGCCCGTTCAGCGGCCATCACGACCAGCCGGTGCAGCCGTGGTCGAAGTTCGCAGAAGCCGACGTGCCGGAAGGGCACTACACCGTGCCGCTGGGCAAGGCGGCCGTGGTCCGCGAGGGCAGTGACGTCACGGTGCTCGCCTACGGCACCATGGTGCATGTGTCGAAAGCCGCCGCGGGGGAAAGCGGCACCGATGCGGAAGTGATCGACCTGCGAACGCTTGTGCCGCTCGACATCGAAACCATCGTGGCGTCGGTCGAGAAAACCGGACGCTGCGTCATCGTGCACGAGGCGCCGCGCACCAGCGGCTTCGGCGCCGAGCTTGCGGCGCTGGTGCAGGAGCATTGCTTCTTTCATCTGGAGGCGCCGATCGAGCGCGTCACCGGCTGGGACACGCCGTATCCGCACGCCTTCGAGTGGCACTATTTCCCCGGGCCCGCGCGGGTGATCGAAGGTTTGCGCAAGGCGATGGAGCGCTAGATGGGCCGGTATATTTTCAAGCTGCCGGATGTCGGCGAAGGCACTGCCGAAGCGGAGATTGTCGCCTGGCACGTGAAGGTGGGCGATGCGGTCGGCGAAGACCAGAACCTCGTCGACGTGATGACGGATAAGGCGACCGTAGAGATGACCTCGCCGGTGTCGGGCAAGGTGCTGCAGGTTCACGGCGAGCCGGGTCAGATGGCGGCGGTGGGTTCGCCGCTGGTGGAGCTGGAAGTCGAAGGCGAGGGGAATGTGAAGCCCGGCATTGTGCCTGCGAAGTCGGAAGCACCGAAAACAGCGCCGATGAAATCTGCTCCTGCCGCTGAAGAAAAGAGAACTTCCCTCTCCCCCACCGGGGGAGAGGGTCAGGGTGAGGCGGCGAAGGTGGTGCAGCTGCCGACATCTCCCCCTCACCCCAGCCCTCTCCCCCAAAGGGGGAGAGGGAGTCCTGTGGTGGATGCCCCAGCAGTTCGCAAATTCGGAGACACACCAATTGCTTCCCCCGCCGTGCGCGAACGCGCGCACGAACTCGGCATCGCGCTGCAGTACGTCGCGGGATCGGGACCGGCCGGGCGCATCACGCACCAGGATCTCGATAACTACATCGCGAGCGGCGGGCGGGGCGCTGTTGCGTCGCGCGCCAGCGGTTATGCGGAACGCGACGGAATCGAAGAGGTCAAGGTCATCGGGCTGCGCCGCAAGATCGCGGAGAAGATGCAGGATGCCAAGCGCCGCATTCCCCACTTTGCTTATGTCGAAGAGATTGACATGACGGAGCTGGAGTCGCTGCGTGCGCACCTCAACAAAAACAAGCGCGCCGATCAGCCCAAGCTGAACGTGCTGCCGTTCCTCATGCGCGCATTGGTGCGCGTGCTGCCGGACTATCCGCAGATCAACGCCCGCTTCGATGACGATGCCGGTGTGGTGCACCGCTACGCCGCCGTTCACATCGGCATCGCGACGCAAACCGCCAATGGACTGATCGTACCGGTGGTGAAGCACGCGGAAGCGCGCGACGTTTGGGATAGTGCGCTGGAAGTGGCGCGCGTCGCGGGTCTCGCCCGCGACAACAAGGCGTCGAAGGACGATCTCACCGGCTCGACCATCACCATCACGAGTTTGGGTACGTTGGGGGGCGTAGTGACCACGCCGGTGATCAATCATCCCGAAGTGGCGATCATCGGCCCGAATGCCATCGTCGAGCGTCCCGTGGTGCGCAACGGACAGGTGGTGGTGCGCAAGATGATGAACCTGTCATCCTCCTTCGATCATCGCGTGGTGGACGGTTACGACGCCGCGGAGTTCATCCAGCGCATCAAGGCGCTGCTGGAACATCCGGCAACGCTGTTTATGGATTGAGGGAATGGCGAATAGCGAATGGCGAATGGCTTCTGGTTCACCTCTCCCTTTGTGGGGAGGTCGGCGACCCCGGACTTGTTCCGGGGGAGCCGGGTGGGGGGCGATGTTATGGTGCGCCCCCCACCCGAACCGTTTCGCTGCGCTTAACGGTTCGACCTCCCCACAAGGGGGGAGGTGAATGGAGCCCATTCACACCAAAGTGCTCGTCGTTGGCGGTGGGCCGGGCGGCTATGTGGCGGCCATTCGTGCCGGGCAGCTGGGCCTCGACACCACCTTGGTCGAAGCCGACAAGCTCGGCGGTACGTGCCTCATCCGCGGCTGCATTCCCTCGAAAGCGATCATCCATTCCGCCGGATATTTCGAAACGATGACACGCGCGGCATCCGATAAAGGTCTGCATGGTATCAAGCTCGCGAGCCCGCCGTCGCTCGACATGCCTGAGCTGTACAAATGGAAAGAAGGCGTCGTCAAAAAGCTCAACACAGGCGTCGGCGCATTGCTGAAGCGCGCCAAGGTGCGCGTCATCAGCGGCTGGGCCACCTTCTCCGACGCCAAGACCTGCACGGTGAAAACGAAAGACGGCGAGCAGGTCGTCACCGCCGAGCA
>DATIEM010000125.1:0-13664 GCA_035455725.1 Rhizomicrobium sp.
CAATTCAAGCTTGTCGCCCTCCTTCAAGCCAAGTTCGTCCACCAGCTTCTTGGGCAGGCGGACGGCGAGGCTGTTGCCCCATTTGGCAACCTGCATGGCGGCACTCCAATGATATACATGCGATAATGTATATCATTGGAGTGGAAACTTCAAGCTGAGGCTAACCCCACGGGCCCGCCGGATGCGGGGCGGTTGCAGCAGGGGCGGCGATAACAGGGGGTGGCGGTGTGTGCAATACCACCGGCGCGTGGCCACCGAGTTGTTCCAGCACCGCGATGCGCTTGGCGATTGGCGGATGGGTGTCGAACAGCTGCGCCAGCGCGAAGCTGGAGGGTGGCGCCTCGATGAACATCTGCCGCACCTCGCTCGACACATGCGGCACGTCGGGGTTGCGCGAAATCTTCAGCAGCGCGGAGATCAGCGCGTCGGGATTTTTGGTCAGGTCCACCGACCCCGCGTCGGCCTGGTGTTCGCGCCGGCGGGAAATGGCAAAGCGCAGCACCAGCGCCAGCAGGTAGCCGACCGCCGAAGCCACCGCCGCAATCAACAGGAAGATCATCACCCCGCCGCCGCCCCGGCCGCGCCTTCGCCCGCCCGCGAACGCCGAAATCCGGATGCTGCGCCACAGAAGCTGCGTCAGGAACGAGATCATCCCAACGAACACGATGGTCACGATCAGAACGCGCGTGTCGCGCTCCATGATGTGCGTCAGTTCGTGCGCAAGCACGGCCTCAAGCTCTTCGCGGTTCAGTGCTGCCAATAGCCCGCTCGTCACGGTGATGGCATAGCTGCGCTCGTCGATGCCGCTGGCATAGGCGTTCATCGCGTCGGTCGGGACGATGTAAAGTTTCGGCGTCTTCTGGCCGCGGCTGATGCAGAGATTCTCGACCAGATTGTACAATTCCGGCTGCTGCGCGCGCGTTACCGCCTCGGCGCCCGTCGCGCGATGGATAATCCAGTCGTTGAAGAAATAGCCGATCAGCACCCACACTGCGGCGATGCCGATGATGATCGGCCAGTAATCGCAGATGGCGGATAGCGCTAGATCGAGCGGCGTTTCCGTTCCCAGCACCGACGCGATATTGAAGGAGTAAAACAGCTCGCGCGCGCCCGCGAACGCCCCGCCAAGGTAGAAGATGACGCCCAGCAGCGTCAGCAGCAGCAGCGGGAACAGCAGCAGAAGAACCGTGGACTTGATATTGTTGTTCTGCCGGTAGGTGGTGAGGCCGCGCAGCGCCACGTTTAGCGTCCTGATTCCGAAATTCGTATCGTTGTACTCACCCTCCCCTTGAGGGAGGGTCGAAATTTGTGAGTGCCAGCGAGACAAATTTCGGGGAGGGGTGATGGTGGGAGATAGCCCCTCCCCGAACGAACTTGCTTCGCGCGTTCGTTCGACCCTCCCTCAAGGGGAGGGTAGGGAAATTCGTTTGCGATTGAGCGGCCGGACACTAGCTGCTGAAGCTCACCTTGGGCGCGGTCTTCATCTGCGTGCGCTCCTCAGCATCCAGGGTGAACATCTCGGCCGGGGTAAAGCCCATCGCGCCGGCAAACAGCACGCCGGGAAATTGCTGGATGGCCGAATTGTATTCGGCGACCGCGTTGTTCAGGAAACGGCGGGCCGCTGCGATCTTATTCTCCAGATCGGCCAGTTCGCTCTGCAGGCTGAGGAAGTTCTCGTTCGCCTTCAGCTGCGGGTAATTCTCCGCCACCGCCATCAGGTTGCCGAGCGCGCCGGTGAGCATTCCTTCGGCCGCGCTCTTCTCGCCAACCGTGGTGGCGCGCATCGCGGCAGCGCGCGCCTCCGTCACCTGGATGAAGACGGAGCTTTCGTGGCTGGCGTAGCCCTTCACCGTCTCCACCAGGTTGGGCACGAGGTCCTGCCGCTGCTTCAGCTGCACGTCGATATCGGCAAAGGCGCGCTTCCAGGCCTGCCGCAGCGTGACCAGCCGGTTATAGGTGAAGATCGCGAACACCACGATGAGCGCGACAACGATCAGGGCAATCAGCATGCTTGTGCCTCCTTCGGCCCGTTCAGCACACTCGCTATATAGGGCGTCCTAGCCGCCCCGCCACCTGAACCTCAATTGTCATCCCCGGCGAGCGCGCACCAGCAGTGCGCGCGAGGGAAGGGGCAGCCAGGTCGTTGAGCGAGCGTGAATCTGAAGGAATGGGGCACAGACCACGCTTCCATTTCGATCAGGAGGATGTTCCGAACACCTGGGTTCCCTTCCCCTCGCGAAGCCTGTCGCTTCGCTCGGCCGGGAATGACAATAGAAGGAGGCTTTAGCGCTCCTACTCGCAGCTCGGCGCCACTTTCAGCAGCTCGACGCTGAACACCAGCGGCGTGTTCGGTGGGATGGTGCCGTCCGGCGTGCCGCTCGGGCCGTAGGCGAGATTCGAGGGAATGGTAAGCTGCCACGTTTCGCCCACATGCATCAGCTGCAGCGCCTCGGTCCAGCCGGGGATGACGCCGTTTACGGCGAAGGAGATGGGCTTGCCAGGCGGCGACTGATCGAACACGCGGCCGTCGATGAAGGTGCCCTTGTAGTTGACGGTGACGCACTCGCTGCCTTTCGGCTTCTGCGGATTGTTACCCTTGCGGCCGAGCGGCTTGTACTGCAGGCCGCTGGCGGTCACGTGCACGTCAGGCTTCTTCGCGTTGGCCTTGAGGTAATCGCTGTTCGCATCGGCAAGCGCCGAGCCGGCGAGAAGGGCCGAGGCAAGCAAGGCAAGAGAGATCATCCGCATGAGGTCTGCTCCGAATCTGGCGCGCGTTTGTGGCATACACATTGAGTGCAAGCCAGCCGCGGTCTGCTTCATCTACCAGTTCGGCGCGAAAAGCCGTTTGCGATCAAGGCAAAAAATAAATCCATCTACACACCGAAAAACGGCCTTAAACTCTCCGGCATGAAAACGCGCCTCGTACATTCCCGGCAGGTGAATGCTGGCCCTTCTCGCCAGAACAGAGGAGGTGCCTGCCGGCGTGGAGCGACTGGATATCCCCCCTGCCGTTTTCAGACGTTCGAATGGGAACTTCGGGAACTCTTAAGGCGGCCCCTCTGCGGAGGGGGGGAGGGGTACTCCCGGATTCCGAAAAACAACTCTCAACATCTTGGGCAGCGGGGCAATCGCGACTCTAGCTCTAGTTCAGATGCTTCCCGGCAGGGGCGCCGGTGATGTTCACAAAGCTCCTCATAGCCAACCGCGGCGAGATCGCGGTTCGGGTAATGCGCACCGCCAAGCGCCTCGGCATCCCCACGGCCGCGGTCTATTCCGACGCGGACGCCCACGCGCTGCATGTGGCGATGGCCGATGAGGCGGTGCGCATGGGGCCGCCACCGGCGCGCGAAAGCTACCTGAAGGCTGACGCCATTCTCGCGGCCGCGAAGCAGACCGGCGCTCAGGCCATTCACCCGGGCTATGGCTTCCTCTCCGAGAACACTGAGTTCGCGGAAGCCTGCGCCGCCGCCGGGATCGTGTTCGTGGGGCCGCCGGCGTCCGCCATTCGCACCATGGGCCTCAAGGATCAGGCCAAGGCGCTGATGGCGAAAGCCGGCGTGCCGGTGGTGCCGGGTTATCTGGGCCAAGATCAGTCGCCAAAGCGTCTGGCAGAGGAAGCCGAGCGCACCGGCTATCCCGTGCTCATCAAGGCGGTGGCGGGCGGCGGCGGCAAGGGCATGCGTCGCGTCGACTCGCCAAGCGAGTTCGCCGCGGCCCTGGAAGGCGCCAAACGCGAAGCGGCGTCCGCCTTCGGCGACGATCGCGTTCTCATCGAGAAGTATGTGGGCCGACCGCGGCACATCGAGATGCAGGTGTTCGCCGACAATCACGGCAACGCCGTGCATCTCTTCGAGCGCGATTGCTCGTTGCAGCGCCGCCATCAGAAGGTGATTGAGGAGGCGCCCGCGCCAGGCATGCCTAGCGCCATGCGCGCGCGCATGGGCGAGGCGGCTGTGAAGGCGGCTTTGGCCGTCGGCTATTCCGGTGCGGGCACAGTGGAGTTCATTGCCGATGCCTCCGAAGGGCTGAAGCCGGATCGCTTCTGGTTCATGGAAATGAACACGCGGCTCCAGGTGGAGCATCCGGTAACCGAGGCAATCACCGGGCTCGATCTGGTGGAATGGCAGCTTCGCGTTGCATCGGGCGAGAAGCTGCCACTGAAGCAAGACGCGATCCGGCTGAACGGCCATGCGATGGAAGTGCGCCTGTATGCGGAGGATCCGCAGCACGATTTCCTTCCCTCTACCGGCACGCTGGAGCGTTTGCATCTGCCGGAGAATGCGGTGCGGGTGGATTCCGGGGTGCGCGAAGGCGATGCGGTGACCCCCTTTTACGATCCCATGATCGCCAAGGTGATCGCGCATGCGGACACCCGCCAAGCGGCGGCGGCAAAGCTCGCGCACGCGCTGGAGGAGACGCAGATCGCGGGACTGCGCAGCAACAACGCCTTCCTAATCCGCGCGCTGAGGCAGCCAGATTTCGTCGCCGGCGAAATCGACACCGGCTTCATTCCGCGCCACTACGCCGAACTGATTCCGCCAAAGTCCGATGCGCCTGAGCATCTGCTGGAAGCGGCCGCCATCTTCCTGATTGAGGAACGCGAACGCGCGCACGATTCACACGATCCGTGGGATCGCGACGATGGCTTCCGCCTGGTCGGCGAAGCGCGCGAGACGGTGGACTTCGTCCTCGGCGGCAAACGGAAGTCCGTACAGTTCGTGCACCGCCATGACGGTGCGCTTGAACTCGCGGATGGGGAGGCGAGTACCACAGCCGGTGCGAATGCGCTACGGCTGAAGTCAGGCGACATTGCCGTGTTCGATCGCGGCGAGACCTGGACGCTCTCACTCTACGATCCGTTTGCTGCGGCAGAAGAGCAGGGCAGCGTCGCCGACCGCGTCACCGCGCCGATGCCAGGCAAGGTGATCCAGGTGCTGGTACGTGCAGGCGAGACCGTGAAGCGCGGCCACCCACTTGCCGTCATCGAAGCGATGAAAATGGAGCACACGCTGTCCGCTTCGACCGATGTGACGATTGCCAGCGTTGAGGTATCGCCCGGCGATCAGGTGAACGAAGGCGCGGCCGTCGTGCGCTTTGCGAAGGCAAAGAGCGAAGCGGCATGACCTTGCATCTCATCAAGCTCTGCGTCGGCTGTGACTCCATCGAAGACCTTGCGGACTGGCAGCAGCGCCGCCTCGCGGAGCTCAAGAAGAAACGCAAGCCTCTCGAGCTGATCCACGTCACGCGGATGACGCCAAAGCGCAGCGACGAAGTGCTCAAGGGCGGTTCACTTTATTGGGTAATCCGCGGCCAGATCGCGGTGCGCCAACGGCTGCTGGAGCTGCGTGCTGTCAGTAAAAACGGAACGCCGCATTGCGGGCTGGTTTATGAGCCGAAGCTGGTTCACCTGATCCCGCGTTATTGCCGCCCGTTCCAGGGCTGGCGCTACCTCGCCGCGAAGGATGCCCCACCGGATGCCCGCATGGTCAAGGGCGGCAAGCACCTCCCGCCGCAGCTGCGCGCCGAACTTGCCGCCTTGGGCCTGCTCTAGGTTTACCGGCTGGAAACGGCCCGTGGATTAGCTTGCCCAGTCCCTTTGAGTTGCGAAGCCTTGACCGCAGAATCGGATCGTCCTCGCTTGGGCCGCCTGGTCGTCCTCACATGGTTCGCCCTGTCGGTATTGCTTATGCTCAAGACCGCGCACACGCCGGGCGGCTGGATACTGTCCACCGACGATGCGATGCGGCTTGTGCAGGTGCGCGACCTGCTGAACGGCCAATCCTGGTTCGATACGATGCAATGGCGGATGAATGCGCCTGATGGCCTGCCGATGCACTGGTCCCGGCTGGTGGATGCTGGGATCGCCGGTCTGATCCTGCTCTTCCGACTGTTCACGGATGCGAAGACGGCTGAGACATGGACATTATACGTTTGGCCGCTGCTTCCGCTGCTGCCTGTGCTTCTGGCGCTCACGCATATCGGATATCGCCTGGTCGGGCGCACCGGCGCGCTGCTTGCGCTGGCGTTGGGCGCGAGCTGCGTAGCTGCGCGCGGGCCGTTTGAGCCCGGCAATATCGATCATCACAACGTTCAGCTCGCTCTGAGTATCGGTTTCATTGCCTTCTTGATGGATATAGATCGCTCCCGCCGGGCCGCGATATTCGCCGCCATCACCGCGGCCGTCAGCCTTGGCGTTGGCCTTGAAACGCTGCCCTATTTCGTTGCCGCACTTGTCGCGCTGGCGATCTGGTGGAGTTTCGACGGACGCATTTCGGCAAATGTCACGACGTTCGGCGTGACGTTGGCGGCGACCAGCGTGCTTCTTCTCGGTGGCGTCACCGCTTCCGCTTATCGCATCTCATCTGCCTGCGACACGTTCTCGGGTTTGTACGCGACCCTGGTCGCGTTGAGCGGTGTGGGCGCGGCGCTCCTTGCCACGCAGCCAAAACTGGATTCGCCATTGCGCAGGGGTGCCGCAGCCGCAGGGCTGTGCATGGTAGTGATTGTTGTGGCAGCGCTGCTTGGGCCCGACTGTCTGCATGGGCCATATGCTCACGTCGATCCCAGACTTTGGCAAGTTTGGCTTTCAGGCGTTGACGAAGTTCAATCGCCATTCACAATGGGAGCGATGGCGCCCGGCGATTTCGTGGGTGGATATTTTTATTGCGTTCTCGCGATTGTCGCGTTGGTCGCCGCGGTATTTGTCGTCCGGCCGCGGCACCGCCCCCCGATGATAATACTTTGCGCAGTGGCGCTCGTCGCGTTCGCGATTGTCACCACCCAATTGCGCGCGCTTGCGTTCGCGGTGCTTTTTGCCACTCCCGGAATGGCCGTTGTCGCAAGCCGATTGCTCGAACGTCTGCCAATATCGAGAACAGCAAGCTTGCTCGCCACCCTCGCCGCCGTCCTTTTCTCGAGCGATGCCTCGTACGCTTTTATTGGCGAGCGGATTCAGAAGTCTCTTCCCCTGGCGCAGCAGTACACCCCGGTGCAGGAGAAGTGGGTGCGGGCGTGCATGGTGCCGGCAGCATTTGGTGAACTCGCTGCCTTGCCCCGAGGCCGCGTGGCCGCTTTTGTTGATATGGGGCCGATGATCATCGCCTCCACGCCCCACGCCACCCTCGGTGGACCCTATCACCGCAATGCAGCCGGAATCCTGGACACCTACACAATATTCGCCGGCTCGGCGGCTGAGCAGCGCGCCACGCTTCTGAAGCGCGGAGTGGATTATGTGGCAATTTGTACGCCGGAGCCCGATTATGTACTGTGGGGAGCTGTCGCTCGCCGGGACAGCCTGTTGAGGGTTGACTCAAAAGGCGGAATGGAGCCCTGGCTGGAGCCGCTGGTCACGCGTCCACACGGCGGCGAAGTTCGAATCTTTCGCGTTCGCCGTGATCGTCTAAGCTAGACAGACATATTGTCGATCAGCCTTGTCGTGCCGATTTTGGCGGCGGCGAGGACGCGGGCGGGACGAGCGAGTGACTGGATGGGCACCAGGGTTTCCGCGTCGCGAACGGCGACATAATCGACCGAACTGAAGCCAGCGCGGAGCAGGCATTCGCGGCCCCAGGCTTCGACGGAATTGACCAGTTCTCCCAGTTGAAGTCGCTCCGCAATATCCCGCAACACGATATTGAGTTGGCTCGCAATTTTGCGTTCTTCCGGCGACAGGTATGCGTTGCGGGAAGACAGGGCGAGGCCGTTTGGCTCGCGGACCGTTTGACCTGCAACGATCTCGATGGGCAGGGCAAGGTCGGCGACAAGGCGGCGGATCACGAGCAGCTGTTGATAGTCCTTCTCGCCGAATGTCGCCTCGTCCGGCATCGCCGCAATCAGCAGCTTGGCCACCACCGTCGCCACGCCCGAAAAGAAGTGCGGACGGAAATCCGATTCCAGCCCGAGCGCAGGCCCGCCAACTTCAATTCGGGCGGCAAAGCCGTCCGGATACATTTCGGACACCGACGGCGCGAACACGAGATCGGCCAAGTCAGCGAGCTTGGCGCAATCCGACTCGAAGGTGCGCGGGTAGCGGGCGAAGTCCTCGTTGGGTCCGAACTGCGCCGGATTGACGAAAATACTGACCACCATCACGCCGCAACGCACCTTTGTCTGGCGCACCAGGCTCAGATGCCCTTCGTGCAGCGCACCCATGGTGGGCACCAGCCCGATGCGCGTGCCAGCTTTGCGTGCTCCTGCAAGCAGCGCCCGCAAGGCCGCGACGGTGCTGACGATTTCCGGCCCTTCGGTCATGCCGCGACATTAGCGTGAGTACACGCCAAAGGGCTAGAAATCCGCGCTCAATTCCCGCACACAGCACGCCATGAATCCGCTCCGAAAAGCCATTTCCGACGCCTTTCTCGCCGGCGAAGACCGCTTCGTTGAAAGCCTCATTCCCAGGGCGCGGCTCACCTCGACAGAACGCGCCGCAACGGAACAGCTGGCCCGCGAACTCGTCACCCGCATCCGGGCGTCCAAGGACAAGCGCAGCGGCATCGACGCCTTCACCCAGGAATACGCCCTCTCCAGCGCGGAGGGCGTGGTGCTGATGTGCCTTGCGGAGTCGCTCTTGCGCGTGCCGGACGCCGCCACGGCCGACCGCCTGATCAAGGACAAGATCAGCTCCGGCGATTGGGGGCGGCACATGAATCAGTCGGACTCGCTGTTCGTGAACGCCTCCACCTTCGGGCTGATGCTGACCGGTCGCGTGCTCGATCTCGGGGAAACCGCGAGGTGGGATTTCTCCGGCATCTGGAAGAAGCTGGTGACGCGCTCCGGCGAGCCGGTGATCCGCAACGCCGTAACCTACGCGATGCGCATTCTGGGGCGGCAGTTTGTGCTCGGCCGCACCATCGAAGAAGCGCTGAAACGGGCGCGCGAATATGCGGATGAGGGCTATCGCTTCTCATTCGACATGCTGGGCGAGGCGGCGTACACGAAGCACGACGCCGCACGGTACTACGCATCTTACCGCGATGCACTGGCGGCCATTGCGCGCGCCTTCCCGGATCGCGACGAGTCTGTGTTCGAGCGGCCCAGCATCTCTGTGAAACTGTCGGCGCTGCATCCGCGCTACGAGTGGATCAAGCGGGAGCGCGTGTTCGCAGAATTGCTGCCCCAGCTGGTGGCGCTGGGCGCGCAGGCGCGCGCCGCGAACCTCGCGCTCACCATCGATGCCGAAGAAGCCGAGCGGCTCGACCTTATGCTCGATGTGTTCGAGGCGATGGGCGAGGCCGACAGCTTGCGCGGCTGGAGCGGATTGGGCCTTGCGGTGCAGGGTTATCAGAAGCGGGCACTGCCGGTGATCGCCTGGGTGGCCGATCTGGCGAAGCGGCAGGACCGGCGCATTCCCGTGCGGCTGGTGAAGGGTGCGTACTGGGATACCGAGATCAAGCGCGCGCAGGAATTGGGCCTTGGGGATTATCCCGTGTTCACACGCAAGGCCGCTACTGACACCTCATATCTCGCTGCGGCGCGCGCGTTGTTTGCGGCGGGGGAGGCGATCTATCCGCAATTCGCCACCCACAACGCACATACCCTTTCCGCCGTGCAGGTGTTCGCCAACGGCGGTACGGATTTCGAATATCAGCGCCTCCATGGGATGGGAGAGGGGCTGCACGATTTGTATCGGGAAATCCGAAAACCATCCGGCGGCAGTGCAGGCACCCGCATCTACGCCCCGGTGGGCACGCACGAGGATCTGCTCGCCTACCTGGTGCGCCGCCTTCTGGAGAACGGCGCCAATACGTCTTTCGTCAATCGGCTGGCGGATGAAGACGCCCCCATCGAGGACATCATTGCCGATCCGGTGGAGCGGCTTGCAAGCAAGCATCCGCGCCGGAACCCAAACATCCCCAAACCGGTCGATCTCTTGCCGGACCGTAAGAATTCTTCCGGCTTCCTGTGGAGCAACCCGGCGGTGGCGTTCCCGATGGTGGACGCGATGCGCGCGAGCTTGCAGCGGCCGCAGACCGCAGGGCCGATCATCTGCGGCAAGGAGCCGGCGAATCCCAGACATCCGGTGTTCGATCCCTCTGATCGCACCCGCAAAATCGGTGAAGTGTCGGAAATCAACGATGACGATGTGAAAGCGGCGATGGAAGCGGCCTGCCGCGCGCAACACGAGTGGGAGGCGCTGCGCGGCGATGCGCGCGCTAAGATCCTCGAACGCGCCGCCGATCTGTTCGAGGAGAACCGCGCCCATCTCATGGCGATTGCGGTGCGCGAAGGCGGCAAGACATTACCCAATGCGCTGGGCGAAGTACGCGAAGCGGCAGACCTCTTGCGCTATTATGCGCATCAGGCGCGCGAGAAATTCGAGCAGCCGATCCAGCTGCCCGGACCCACCGGCGAATCCAACGAGCTGACGTTGCATGGCCGCGGGCCGTTCTTCTGCGTGGCTCCATGGAATTTTCCGCTGGCGATTTTCAGCGGCCAAGTGGCGGGCGCGCTCGCCGCCGGCTGCACGGTGCTGGCCAAACCCGCCGAGCGCACACCGCTGATTGCCGCCGCTGCCATCCGGCTGATGCATCAGGCGGGCGTTCCGGGCGAGGCGCTGCACCTGTTGCCCGGCCGCGGCTCGAAGATCGGCCGCATCGTGCTGTCGGACAATCGACTGGCGGGCGTGGCATTCACCGGCTCGACCGAAACCGCCATCGTCATCAACCGCGCGCTGGCCGCGCGCAACGGCGCCTTGCCCGCCATCGTTGCGGAAACGGGCGGCATGAACGCCATGATCGTGGATTCCACCGCGCTGCCGGAGCAGGTGGCGCGCGACGTGAACGCGTCGGCATTCGACAGCGCCGGACAGCGTTGCAGCGCCCAGCGCGTGCTGTTCCTGCAGGACGACACCGCGGATAAAATGCAGGAGATGATCCTGGGCGCCATGGACGAGCTTTCGCTGGGCGATCCCTTCGAGCTCTCCACCGACATCGGCCCGGTGATCGATGAGGAAGCGCGCGACGGACTGCAGGAACATGCCGATCGCATGACCCGCGACGCCAAGCTGCTGCGCAAGCTGCCGGTCGATCCGTCGCTCGCGAACGGCTTGTTCTTCCCGCCGCATGTGTTCGCCATCGACTCCATCGGCGTGCTGAAGCGGGAAGTATTTGGGCCGATCCTGCACATCGTGCGCTATTCAGCGGACCGGCTGGGCGAGGTGTGCGATGCCATCAATGCCACCGGCTATGGCCTCACGCTCGGCATCCACAGCCGCATCGACGACACCGCGAAGTTCATCCGCGACCGGGTGCAGGTCGGCAATGTGTATGTGAACCGCAACCAGATCGGCGCCGTGGTGGGCGTGCAGCCGTTCGGCGGCGAGGGGCTTTCCGGCACCGGTCCCAAGGCGGGCGGTCCGCACTACCTGCTGCGCTTTGCGCTGGAGCGCACCTACACCGTCAACACCACCGCCGCCGGCGGCAACGCGTCCCTGCTGGCGGGCGGGGCGGGCGATGGGATTTGAATGGCTGCCGCTACTTAGGCTTGTCGCAAGGATATGCCCGATTAAGGGCGTTTGATGCGGCAAGCGGGACGTTCTTTGTCAGGTCTTCAGGATGAGCCTTGAGAGAGGATTCAAAGGCAGCAACTATTTCTTTCACCTGCACTGAAGGAAGTCATGACGATTGGCCATGCTCCGCATCGTCAGAGCCAATTGTAAGGCCTTCAGCCAAGCCCTCCAAGTAAGATGCACATTGTATGAATCGGTAATCTGCTTCCTTCTCGGACATACCGGTGCCTTCGCAAAAGCGCAGCATGTCAGCGCCAGTCGTCTGATGAGAACCCGGCGGTGCTGCTACGCCTAAAGCCAACGCAAAATACAGAGCCAGCATATTTATCGCCTCCGGTTCAGCCACTCACAGTTGAGTCTACAATACTGGCCCGTTGAGCGCACCAATTCACGTCATGGTGGTAATGACGGGCACAGATTCTTAAACTGCTTCTGCTTCCCCCCTTGTGGGGGAAGCTGTCATCCGTCGCGCATGCGACGGATGACTGAAGGGGGGACCGTGACGACCGAACGCGCCCGCGAACTACGCTGGAATATGACCGATGCCGAACGGCGTTTATGGGCACTGCTTCGGCGCAAGAAGCTCGCCGGCTATCGCTTCCGGCGGCAGGCGCCGATTGGTCCCTACATTGCAGATTTCTTCTGCCCGTCAGCGCGCCTCATCATTGAGGTGGACGGCACGTTTCATGGCGACGAGGAGCAGTTCGGTCGCGATGAAGCACGCACGCGATGGCTTCAAGCGCATGGCTGCCGCGTGATCCGCTTCTGGAACAAGCATGTGTTCATGTATCCGGACCGGGTGGTGGATGCGATCTACGGCGAGTTGGCGGCCCCCCTTCCGGCTCGCTCGCATTTGGATGCCAGCGAGCCACCTTCCCCCACAAAGGGGGAAGGGGAATGAGGTAGATAGAGCTTGGATCGCGCCGCGGGTGAAAGGCGGTAGCGCCTCATGCGGCTTTGGACTTGCGCTTCCGGCGGAGAAAGGCCTCGACATCGAACGGCTTGGCGGGGCCGCTCCGCTCGCCTTCCACAAGGGCCACGCGCAAGGCCGCAAGCTTCGCCTCTTCCTCTTCCAGCAACCGAAGGCCTGCGCGCACGACATCGCTGGCGGACCCGTAGCGGCCCTCCGCCACGCGTTCTTCGATAAAGAGGCTGAAGTGATCGCCAAGGCTGAAAGAGGTGCTTTTGCTCATGGGGGCTTGATAGCAAAATCTGGTATCGACGGCGACCTTCCCCGACAAAAGGGGAAGGTGAATGATAGGGGATTGAGTCGCGGTTGGTGGTCAGGCCATGGCGCACGTTGTTATCTTCGGGAATGAGAAGGGCGGGTCGGGGAAGACGACCGCCGCGATTCATGTGGCCGTCGCGCTGGCGCGGGAGGGCCGCAGCGTCGGCGCTATCGATCTCGATGTCCGCCAGCGGAGCTTCAGCCGGCACCTGGAGAACCGGATGGAATGGCGGGCCAAAACCGGCCGTGACCTGCCATCGCCGGAACTGCTAAAGTTGTCTAACAACAGCAGCTTGGAAGATGGTGTGCAGGCGTTCTCTGAACTGCTGACCGAAGCTGGGCCGCGCTTCGAATTTCTGGTGATCGACACGCCCGGCGCCGACACGCCACTCTCCCGCGCCGGTCATGCCGCCGCCGACACGCTGGTCACCCCGCTCAACGACAGCTTCGTGGATTTCGATCTGCTGGCGCGCATCGATCCCGCCACACTCGAGATCAAGGGGCCAAGTGTCTACGCCGATTTCGTGTGGGATATCCGCAAGCGCCGCCTGATTGCGCGAAAACCGGCGCTGGACTGGGTGGTCATGCGGAACCGCGTGGCGTCCACCGAAGCGCGCAACAAGAAACGGCTGGGCGATGCCATCGGTACGCTCGCGCAGCGTATCGGCTTCCGGGCAACCAAAGGCTTCGGCGAGCGGGTGATCTTCCGCGAGCTGTTCCCTATGGGGCTCACCATGCTCGACCTGCCGCAGCCCGGCTTGAGCGTCTCGCTTTCCATGTCCACGCTGGCCGCCCGCCAGGAGGTGCGCGAACTGGTCCATTCGCTGAAGCTGCCGGAGCAAACGCGGGAAGCAATTTCGGCCGTGGCTTGAATATTCACCTCCCCCTTTGTGGGGAGGTCGATTTGCTGAAGCGAAAGCGAAAGCAAAT
>DATIEM010000126.1:0-3873 GCA_035455725.1 Rhizomicrobium sp.
GACGCTGCCCGACAGCTGCAGCCGGTTCTCCAGAAATCTGTCCTTTGTTCCGGCCTCGTAGTTCACGACAGTATCGGAATTATACGCCCCTGGCGCCTGGGACAGCTCCGTGCAGGCGCCAATCGGAAACTGCGCGTTGGCGCCGCCGATACGATAACCTTTCGAAACGGTGGCGTAGATCATGTCGTCATCGGTGACCTGCCAAGTGACGTTCGCCATTGGCGTGAACGGCGTTTCGTCCTTCTGGCCCGAGTTCGGCGTGTTCGGCCCGAAATCCTGCGGGCCGTCTGCGAAATTGCTGTAGTCGAAATGCGTCTTGGCGATGCGCGCGCCGACCTGGAGCTTGATGGCGGGCGTAACTGCAATCGTCGCGTTGCCGAAGGCAGCAAGCTGGTGCTCATGTCCGATGGTGTGGTTAATGTAGTCGTCGCCGTTCGGCAGCAGGTCTTCACACCATACGTCGAGCAACACGTCCCCAGTCGGCGGCCCGTAGCATCCACCCTGGGTGGGGTCGCCCCACAAATAGTTGGTGAGAGCGGCAAGCTGCGGGTCGTTGATTTCTTCCACGCTGAGCTGGCTTTGCTGCGTGTAGAACGCCCCCAAAACCCACACGAGCGGGGCATTCGAATCGGTAGACTGCAGGCGCACTTCCTGTGTGAAATTGCGCTGTGTGTTGGTGATGACGTTGTTGGCTTTGTAGGGACCGAAGCCGGGCAGGTTGATGCTGCCGGGCAGGAGCAACGGATCGCCGACAAAATTCGGATCTTGCGCGATCTTTGCGGCATAGACGCCGCAGATGCCGCCGGTGCAGGGTGTCTCGTAGTCGATGGGGAGCACCCCGTAGTCGACGCTCTGCTGGAAATAGGAGAGGTCGTACAAGGTGGCGCTGTAATCCTGCACCAGCTGCTTGCGGTCGAAATAGGAGGTGTTGGAGATCAGCTCCGCGCCACCCGCGTTCCAGTCCACCTTAAGCGCGGGCAGCACGAAGTGGTCATGGTTGCCCATCAGCTCCGGCGTTTCGTTAATGTAGCGGCCGCTGCCGGGATCGGATAGCGCTACCCAGTATTCGTTGTCGTTGTTCACGTCGCGGTCCTGGTAGAAAACGTTCGGCGTGATGGCGAGATCGTTGGTCGCCTGCCAGGTCAGGGCGCCGTGCAGCACGAGCGTGTTGGTGTGATTGGCGTTCTTCTCGATCACATTGCCGGTGTAGGGATCGACGTGATCGATCCAGCCGCCGTCGCGGCGCCACCAGCCGGAGACGCGGAACCCCAGCTTGTCTTCCACAATAGGCGCGCCAAGCGCGAGACCGCCTTCATAGGAGGGCGCGCCGTCCTGGGTGAACGACAATTCGGTTTTGCCATAGATCTGCAAATCGGTGAGGCTGGGCTTTGGCGTAATGAAGCGCACCGTGCCGCCTTCGCTCCCGGCGCCGAACAGCGTGCCCTGCGGCCCGCGCAGGACTTCCACCCGCTCCAGATCGAACACCGCCGGCAACGCATTGTCGGAGCCGAAGCCGAGCGTGCGAAGCTGGATCGGGGTGTCGTCGATATAGATGCCGGTGGTGGCGTCGCCGGCCGCCGAATTGACGCCGCGAATCGAGATGCTGTTGGTGTCCGACTCGAAATTCACGCCCGGCGTGTAGGCGACGAGGTCGCCGAAGTTCTTGGCATTGAGCTGGTCAATCCTCTCGGTGGTGAACGCGGTGATGCTCATGGGCACCTTGCTCAGGGCTTCCTCGCGCCGAGTGGCCGTGACCGTCACTTCCTCGATGCCCGCCTGCGCGCCCTGCGCAAGCGCCGGTGCCGGATGAAACAGCAGCGAAGATGCGGCTGCGAGAAGTGCCGGAATGCCGAGAAGAATGTATTTGTTCATGATTGCCCCCTCGAAGCCGCCATGTTGGGGGGCCGTTATGAAACCGTCAAGAACGCAAAGGTCGCCTCAGGCCGTGAGCAGTTCGTGAATGGCGCGATGCGCCTGATCGATAGCCGAATCCGTGTAAGCGCGGGCGCCCGAATCCGAGTTCGCAATTGCGATTCGGCCAAACCGTTGCCGCCCGACCACATTGGCGCGCTTTTCGGGCGGGGTGGAGAAATCGTCGAACAACGGGTTGAATTCGTAGGCGTAGCCGTGCGGCCAGCGGTTGACGGTGATCGCCGTGATGTCGGTGGCCGGATCGAAGCCGGCGTGTCCCAGCATGCGCGCGAACTGGTCGCGCAGCTTGCGCTCGTAGGTTTCGAAGGGTGTGGCCAGAAGCTCGGCGCGCCCGGCGCGGTGCTGGTCGCGCTCCGGCAGGCCTGGACTCGCCGGGACGTGGACCAGGAATGCCAGCGTTGGCTCGTCCGGCGACCGCGGACTCGCATAGCCGCCGACATCCACCGGCCAATTGAGCATCATTGCAGCAAAATAAGAGCACGGCGCCGAAATGGAATGGATGCCCAGCTTGTGGAAGACTCGCCAATTGCGCAGGCCCACACTCGTGTACACCAGCGGGACTTTTACCAGCTGGTGCAACGCTGCTTTCTGCACCTCCGGCAGCTCCGGGCAGATATAAGGGATCATCATATTCCAGCCGGCGAGCACGCAGTTGCTGGCGTAAACACGGTAGAGCTTTCCGCCGCGCGAGTAGGCGACCTTCACGCCGCGCGCCGATGGCCCGTTGCCGATGTTGCGCGCGCCTACGACGGTGCTGCTGAGCCGAATCCGGACCGGCGCGCCCGCCCGATCGAGCCTGCTGTAGTCCGCGCGCGCGGTGACGATGTCTTTGTCCGTATGGCCCGGAATGGCATCGGGTATCAGCGCGCGCACGAGGAGGCGCGCAATGGTGGCGTTGCCGTCGGGGAAGTGGAACGTGGGGAGGTCGGGATTGTCCTCGTAACCCGCCGCCGTGTAGCCCATGCGCGCGGTCGAGCCTTTCTCCAGCTTCAATCCCTTGAAACCGGGCAGGCCGAATCCCCAGCAGTCGAGCGCGGGTTCGGCGTCGATCCCCACACCCCATTCGTCGTGCGTGATGGTCTGGTAGAAGGCGAGCGCCTTCGGTCCGCATTTCACATAATCCCGCAGATAGGCGAGATAGGAGATGCGCGAGAGCTTGTCCTTCTTCTGCGCCGAGCTGAGGCCCGGCATCGAATCTGCGTTGCCTTCCTGCACGCGCAGGATGTCGGCGCGCGTGCGCTCATCCAGCGGCGCCCGGGCGAGAAATGCCTGCCATGAAATCGTGCCTGGGCGTTCATCGCTTCGCTCGCGCCCGACAACCAGCTGATCGCTGCCGAATGTTTCCCGGTCAAAGAAGGTGGCGGGCGCCAGGCCGCGATAGATCTCCTCGTGATAGCATTCTTTGCGCAGCGCCACGGGATCGATGCCGAGCTCTTTGATCAGCCCCGCCGACACGGCGCTGTATGGATGCGGGCTGTCGATCAGCATGGTGCCGCCGTTCAACAGCTGCAGCTTGCCGCCGATGTGGAATTCGTTGCGTTTGGCATGGCCGCCGAAATCGTCATGGTTTTCGAGAATGAGGATGCGCGCATTCGGCTTCGCGGCGCGGAAGAAATACGCCGCGGAAAGACCGCTGATGCCGCCGCCCACGACGACAAGATCGTAGACGCTGTGATCGTCTTCCGGCTTGCCGGCATGATCCCAGAAGGTGCCGTCGCGCAGGCTGTGCGCCGTTTCAAACGAGCCGGGGTGGCTGCCGCGCAGGCCGGTGAGCGTCGGCGGGTAATAGCCCGGCCGATCCTGCGGCGCTGCGGCTGGCGCGGGAGCGGCATGCCCCAGTCCGGCCGAAAGCGCAGCAGCGCCCACTGCCACGCCGTTGATGAAGTCGCGCCGGTCTATCGGCCGATCCATGCCCAGTTCGCGATCGCGTTTGTCGCTCAT
>DATIEM010000127.1:0-9591 GCA_035455725.1 Rhizomicrobium sp.
TTCCTCCTGCGCGAAATTGAACACCGTCGGCGCCACGAACTTCGCGGGATCGAAGCTGGCTTTGCTCTCTTTGTCCGCCACCAACTCGATGGCCCCGATCAGCCCGATGCCGCAGACTTCACCCACCAGCGGGTGCTCGCCAAGGCGGGCAATCCGCTTCTGGAAATGCGGCGCGACGTTCCGTACATGCCCCAGAATGTCGCGCTGCTGGTAAAGTTCGATCGTTTTCAGCGCCACCGCGGCGCACACCGGATGTCCGGTGTAGGTGTAGCCGTGCCCAACGGTGCCGACGCGCCCGCTTTCCGCTTCGATAGCGTCACATAAATCCGGCGACAGCAGGACCGCGGAGATCGGCAGGTAAGAACTTGAGAGCGCCTTCGCCAGGGTCATGCTGGCGGGCTGGAACTTGTAAGTCTCGCAACCGAACCAGTTGCCGGTGCGGCCGAAGCCGGTGATCACTTCGTCATCGATCAGCGGAATATCGTGTTTGGCGAGCACGCGGCCGATCGCCTGGAAATAGTCCTTGGGCGGCAGGATGACTCCGCCTGCGCCCTGCAGCGGCTCCGCGATCATGGCGGCGATGGTGTCCGGCCCTTCGCGCTCGATGAGTGATTCCAGTTCCGCGGCCATGCGCATGGTGAACTGCTCCTCGCTCTCGCCCGCTTCGGCGGCGCGATAGTAGTGCGGGCAGCTCGCGAACTTGGCGAATTCGAACGGCAGGTCCCAGCTCTTGTGGTTGGCCGGAAGTCCGGTGAGGCTTGCGGCCACCATGGTCACGCCGTGATAGGCTTTGACGCGGCTGATAATCTTTTTCTTCTGCGGCTTTCCGCGTGCATTGTTCACGTACCAGAATAGCTTGATCTGTGTATCGTTGGCTTCCGAGCCGGAATTGGCGAAGAACACTTTGCCCACCGGAAACGGCGCGATCTCCTTCAGCTTCTCGGCCAGCGCGATGCCGGGTTCGTGGCTCTTGCCGGAGAAAAGATGCGCGAAGGAGAGCTTGCGCATCTGCTCGGCCGCCACTTCGGCCAGCTGCGGCTCGCCCCAACCGAGCGCGGTGGACCAGAGGCCGCTCATCGCCTCGATGTAATCCTTGCCCTGCTCGTCATAGACGCGCACGCCTTCGCCCCGCTCGATCACCATCGGTCCCGTTTCGCGGAACTTCACCAGATTGGTGTAGGGATGCAGCAGGCTTTCGACATCGCGCATTTGCGCATTGCTGAGCGGCATGGTGGTTCCAAAATTAGATCAGGTGCGAGGTATCAGAACGCCGTCCGGAGTGGAATGCCGGCCTTTACCGGCGCGGTTTCGCGCACCATCAGCATGGCGATGACGCCGCATGCGAGCGCACCTGCCATGTACCAGGCCGGCGCCAGCGGATTGCCCGTGACCGCAATCAGCCAGGTGATCACAAGCTGGGTGGTGCCCCCGAACACCGCGATGGAAACAGAATAGATCACGCCCATCGCGCCGGAACGGATATTGGGCGGCAGCGATTCCGTCATCCAGGTGGTCATCGGGCCGCCGCCCAGCGCCTGCAGCACGGCGAGCAGTGCGCTTGCGGCGAATAACGCCGTGGCGGTGCGGAAATGCGAAATCACCAAGTAGGAAGGCAATGCCAGCAGCATCATCGTGGCGTAGGGAAGGATCATCACCGGCTTGCGGCCGAAGCGGTCCGAAAGCCAGCCGCTGGCGAGATCGGCCACCACCATGGCGCTGCCGATCACCACGGTGGCGCCGAAGGCGATTGTCGCGTGCATGTGCAACGTATGATTGGCGTAAGTTGTCATGTAGTCGAGCGCGTAGTTGCTGATGGTGGCGCTCGCCAGCAGCACGATGCCGAAGATGGCGACCGGCAGGTACAGCGTGAGACTGACCGCTTCTTTGCGCTCCAGCGCGGCTTCCATGTCGAACGTTTCGGCCAGCGTGCGCCGCGCCAGCAATCCGAATGGCACGATTGCGGCGCCCAGCAGGAAGGCGATGCGCCAGCCGTAACTATCGAGCGCCGCGGGCGACAACAGGTCCGACAGCGCCACGCCCACGAGGCCCGCCACCATCACGGAGCCGTCCTGCGTGGCCGCGCCGAGGCCGTTGTAGAAGCCACGGCGGTGCGGCGGCGCCGCTTCTATAAGGTACACAGTTGTCGGCCCGATCTCGCCTCCCAGCGCAAAGCCCTGCAGCATGCGGAACGCCACTGCGCAGATCGGCGCGGCGATGCCGATGCTGGCGTAAGACGGCGTCAGCGAAATCCCCAGCAGCGCGATGCCCATAAGGGTAAAGGAGAAAATCATCGCCGGCTTGCGGCCGCGGCGGTCGCCCATTCGGCCGATGATCAGCCCGCCCAGAGGCCGGGTGAGAAAACCCGCGCCGAAGGTGGCCAGCGACAGCAGCAGACTCGCGGTGGAGTCCTTGCTGGGGAAGAAAGCGCGGCCGATCTGGATGGCGAAAAAGCTGTAGGTGAGGAAATCGTAGAACGAGAGCGCGTTGCCGGCCGCCACCGCCGCAATGTGCCGCGCCGCAAGCCCGCCTGAGCGCGAAGCGGCGGACTCACGCATGTGAAGCGAGAATGCGGCGCAAGGGACGGCCGAGCAGAAACGCCAGCAGTCCTCCGGCAGCAGCGATTGCGGCGTTGAGCGCCCAGAACTTTGCCGGCCCGAGATTCTCGTAGAGCGCGCCGACGCGCCCAATGGTGATGTTGGAGAGGAACAGCGTGAGAAAAACGCAGCCCATCATGGTGGCGCGGATGCGCGGCGGTGCTGCGCCGGAGACCAGCGCCAGCAGGGTCGGCCAGTAATAGAGAAAGCCGATCCCCAGCAGCACGTTGTACAGCACCGGATAGAGGACCGAGAGGTGCGAACCTGCGAGGCTGCCGGCGGCTTGCACCAGATTGGCCGCGACCGTGATCCAGGCGCCCATCGCGATCTTCTGCATTTCATCGGGTTCGCCGCCATGGCGCGCCTGCCAGCGCCACAGCGCAAACAGCGGCGGCACGGCAACGATGCTGACGAAGGAGTTGATCGCCACGAACCATGCCTGCGGAAGCGCGAAGCCGAGCAGGGTGCGGTCGACATGCTGGTCGATCCACAGCAGACCGACATCGGAGTTCTGATAGAAGGCAATGGATTGGAACACCGTGATTGCCATGACGACGAAGAGCGCCAGAACAATGCGCAACTGGCCCTGCTCTGCCGGCGCGGCTGGCGCGCGCGGCTTTCGGTCCGGATCGGAAAGGTGACGAAAGCCGGCGACGTAGGTTGCCAAGCCCAGCAGCATCAAAACGCCGGCAAGCGCAAAGCCCGCATGCCAGTCGTAAATCTGCGCCAGCAACCCGCAGGCCAGCGGCCCTGCCACCGCGCCGACATTGATCGCCATCGAGAAGATGGCGAAGCCGCGGGTGCGTCCCCCCGCATCCTCTTCCGGGTAGAGTTCGCCGACCTGCGTCGAGATGTTGCCCTTCAGCAAGCCGCAGCCGGTAATCAGAAGTGCAAGGGCCAATAGGAACGATGCATCGAACGCCATGGCGACATGGCCGGCGCTCATCAGGATGGCGCCCAGCATCACGGCGTTGCGCCGCCCGATCAGGCGATCGGCCACAAGCCCGCCGAACAGCGGCGTGAAATAGACGAAGCCGGTGTAGAGGCCGTACACCTGCGAGGCGAACGCGAGCGTGCTCATCCTGCCGAACACGGCTTCGAGGCCGGCGCGGAACGCGGCAAATCCAGCGATGTGCCCGATGTGCTGGGGCGTGAACAGCGCCTGGCTCATATAGAGCACCAGCAGCGCCGTCATTCCGTAATAGGAGAAGCGCTCCCACGCTTCGGTGAAGGCGAGATAGGCGAGCGCCCGCGGCTCCCCGAAAAACGTGGGCGAGTGCGCGCGCGGAGGTGGCGCGATCGGCATGGCTGCGGCTTGTGTTTCACTCATGCGCGCACGCGCCCGAACAAAGCTTCTCCGCTCGCTTCTTCATACTCTCGCCGCGACGGCCGCCCGTTGTGCACGATAAAGCCGCGTGCATGCGTAAAGCAGCAGCGTCATGAGGAGCGCGGCCGCCGTCCATGCCAGCACGAGCGGCTCAGAGGACACCGCGAGTCCGGCGCTGAACAGCGCCGCGCCAATGCCGGTGGCGCGGGCCCACATTCGCTTTGTCTTGGGCAGCGCCGCACTCAACCGGAGCACAGCGAGGCTTGCCGCACCATAAACGAGGACGCTCATCACCACGGCGACATTCGTAACAAGGGTGAATTGCCGCGCCAAGGTTGGGCTCGCCGATCCGACTGCCACGATGCTGCACAGCGCGCCGGTGAAAATCAGGTTCGGGGTCGAAGCCCGAGGCGCTTCGCGCAACACCTGGACACGGCGCATGTGCCCGAGCACGGATTCGCACTCTGCCGTTTCTACCGTGAGAAGCATGGAGGCCCCCAGCGTGCCGCCGGCCTTGATCATCGCGCAGAGCGCCACAGCGCCCGCCACAAACGCACCCAACACCGGTGCGAAAGCGTCGGCGAACGGCGCCGCCGACTTGGCGAGCGCGGCCGCGGGCAGCATGCCCATCAGCGCCGCGGAGGCCGCAATGTAGATCATCGCCGCGATGGCGACGCCGCCCAGCGTGCCGATCGCCACATCGCGCCCCGGATTGCGCACGCGGGTGGAGAGGACGATGGCGCTCTCCACCCCGAGAAAGGCCCAAAAGGCAGTAACCGTGGCGCCCGGCACGACTGCGATGGGACGGCCGCCGGTCACGTTCCAGGAGGCGAAAAATGTGTCGGCATGGAAGAAGACCCAGCCGCCGATGGCCGCGAGCAGCACGGGCAGCAGGCCAAGCGCCAGGCTGCAGCTCTGCATGGCCGCAACGAAGCGCGGCCCGAGAATGTTTGCGGCGACAAGCAACCAGAGGATAGCGACAGTCGCGAGATTCGAGAGCGGTGGCCTGGCAACGGCCGGAACGAAGACGCTCAGATAACCCGTGACCGCGAGCGCAATGGCGACGCAGGCGACAATGCAGCTCGCCCAGTAGAGCGCACCGATTACAAAACCTGTGGACGGCCCGAAGGCATCGCGAATGTACGAGAACAGTCCCTTCGCCTGGGGATCGGCCTGCGAAAGCCAGCAGAACACACCGGCAATGAGGGCTGCGCCGCCGGTGGCAAGGAGCCACGACAGGATCGAGATCGAGCCGACCGCACCCAAACTTGCGGGCAGCAGAAAAATGCCGGAGCCGATCATCGTGCTCGCCACCACCATGGTGGCGAGAAACGGCCCGATCTTCTTGTGCGTATTTGCGGTCACAGCCCCGCTCTCCTGTTGCTGGTTTGCATTCGGCTCAGTTGGGATTTTTCGGATGGTGTGAGATCAAGACGCCCTGCGGTGGCGAATTGCTTTCGTGCGCCGTCTAGCGCCGGCGCGACGGCCCTGGCGTTGCTCTCTGCCGCATCCTCCGCCGCGCCTTGCGCGTCGAGGAAATCATCAGCCATCGGCGGCTCCTCCGCGCAATGGGATCGGACGCTGATTTGACAGGAGATCAATGCCTTATAATGAGGCCTGTTCGCAGCGGCGGCCCGGCTTGTGGCCCATGCAGTATTGCGGCCGGCCGGCCGCCGATCCGCGTCGGCATCATCGAACATCCCCCGTCGCCCCCAAACGACGCAACACCCGCAGCCAGCTTGTTGGAATTGGCAGTCGCAATCAATCCGCGGCCGCCGGCCCGGGTGGGGGATCCGCCGTATGGATAAATTGTAATCGGCGCGGAACGCCCGTTATCCGCTAGTTGCTGACCGGGCGGGCGCCCTGTGCCGCGGTCGCCTGCGCCGCCTGTTCGACGGAAAGATTGCCGATGGCCATGGCGATCAGGTCGGCGCGAAAACGGGGCGCAATGTCCTCGAATTTGCACGCCGCCAATACCTGATCGATGATGAATTTGGGCTGGAAGCTGGCCAATTGGGTGCCGCCCAGCTCCTGCAGCGCCGCAATCACCGCGCTCGCCACCTGATCGGTGGATTCAAGCCCTCGCGCGGCGGAGACCGCGTGGAAGATCTGCTTGAACTCGTCGCGCGTGGGGGTGGGAATCTCGAGCTTGTAGGGAATACGGCGCAGGAAGGCCGGATCCATCAGGTCTTTCGGTGTCAGGTTGGTGGAGAAGATCACCAGCTCATCGAAGGGCAGCGAGAAGCTCTTGCCGGTGTGCAGCTTCAGGTAGTCGACGCGCCGTTCCAGCGGGACGATCCAGCGGTTGAGCAGCGCTTCCGGACTCACCAGCTGGCGGCCGAAATCGTCGATCATGAAGATGCCGCCCAGCGCCTTCACGTGCAGCGGCGCCTCGTAGAATTTCGCCAAGGTGTTGAAGCTAAGGTCCAGCATTTCCAGCGTGAGCTCGCCGCCCGCGACGATGAAGGGACGCTTGCAGGCTACCCAGCGGCGGTCGAAATCCTCGCGCCTCAGCGCGGCCAGCCGTCCGGGGTTGTCGGAAGTGTTCTGGCCGATGGGCTCGTGAACACCCGGATCGAACACCTTGATGATCTGGCCTTCAACCTCAAAACAGTAGGGCACGTACAGCACGTTGCGGAACATGCGGCCGATCCGCTCCGCGACCGTCGTCTTGCCATTGCCCGGCGGCCCATAAAGCAGAAGCGACTGGCCGGAATTGATCGCAGGCCCCAGCTGATGAATGAAAGCGTCCGGCACGATGAGGTTTTCAAAAGCCTCGCCGATGGCCTGCCGGTCCACGCGCTCGTTGGTGATCCGCTGCCGCTCGATGCGCTCACGGTAGTCGGAGAGCGGCACGGGCGCCGGGCCGATATACTGGTTCTGGCTCAGCGCATCCGCGGCCCACGCCTTGCCTTTCTCGGTCAGCGCGAAGCGCAGCTCGGAGGTGATGCGCAGGCCCGCGGCGCCGAGAACTTCGAGCAGCCGGCGGTCCTTCGCCTGGTCCAGCACCAGCTGCACGATGCGGTTCGGCAGTTTCAGGACATCGGCCACACTGGAGGTGGTTTCCGCCCCGCCGGCGTATATGGTCTTCATGGCCAGGCTGAGCAGGTCCTGCAGCGAAATCCCGGTCTCCTCGATCGTGGTCGGGGGCGACGGCGATTCCTGCATGATTGCGTCGAGATCGGCCGCCTGAATCTTGGCGGCGCTAACCAGAATATCGCCCAGCCGGCCGCCTTGGGTCCGCTGCTGCTCCATCGCGGCGGCAATGTCGTCTTCGGTAACCAGACCTTTGGCCACCAGAATATCGCCGAGACGCATGCGTAGACCCCTCCCGTTGAGGCGCCCATAAAAAGACACGGCTCTTAACGTCGGGTTGCAAAAGCAACGGAACGCACGCCCGCGCGCGGGCGGATGCGTTGCTCCAGCGCATATCTCCTCTCTATGATGAGCAAAGGGTAACCGAGGGGCGAGCAAATGCTTGGACTGATGCAGGAGTGGCCGCTGCTGGTCCACAAGATCATCGATCACGCGGCGCTGTATCACGGCGGCCGAGAGGTGGTGACGCGCAGCGTGGAAGGTCCGATTGTCCGCACCAACTATCGCCAGATTGCGGGCCGCTCGCGGCAGATGGCCCACGCGCTCGACCGCGCCGGGTTCGCGCTCGGCGACCGCGTCGCCACGCTCGGCTGGAACACCACCCGTCACATGGAGGCGTGGTACGGGATCGCCGGTATCGGCGCGATCTACCACACCCTGAACCCGCGGCTGTTTCCCGATCAGCTGGCGTACATTGTGAATCACGCGGAAGACGCTGCGCTGTTTTTCGATGTCAGCTTCGCCAAACTGGTCGAGCAGATCGCGCCGAAGATTCCGTCCGTCCGGCTCTATGTGGCGCTCACCGACCGCGCCCATTTGCCCGAACTCGATCTTCCGAATCTCACCGCCTACGAAGATTTCATCGCCGATGGCAGCGTGGATTTCCCGTGGAAGGAATTCGACGAGCGCACCGGCTGCGGCCTCTGTTACACCAGCGGCACCACCGGCAATCCGAAGGGCGTGCTCTACAGCCACCGCTCCAACGTGCTGCACTCCCTCATCGGCGGGCAGGCCGATGCGCTCGGGATGCGCAACCGGGATACCATCCTTCCGGTCGTGCCGATGTTTCACGCCAACGCATGGGCGATTGCCTTCTCGGCGCCCTTCACGGGAGCCAAATTGGTGCTGCCCGGACCGAAGCTCGATGGCGATTCCATCTGCGAGCTGCTGACGAATGAGTGCGTGACGATCGCCGCCGGGGTGCCCACCGTGTGGCTCGGGCTGATCCAGTATCTGGAAAAGACCGGCAAAACGCTGCCCGATCTGAAGCGCGTGCTGATCGGCGGTTCGGCCTGCCCGCGCTCCATGATCGAAACCCTGGAGCGGAAGTACGGAATCGAAGTGACGCATGCCTGGGGCATGACGGAAATGAGCCCGCTTGGCACGCTCGGAACCCTCAAGGCGGAGATGTTGGGGCTGCCCTACGAGCGCAAGCTCGATTACAAATGCAAGCAGGGGCATCCGCCGTTCGGCGTGGAGATGAAGATCGTCGACGATGAAAACCAAGAGCTGCCGCGCGACGGAAAGATTTTCGGCCGGCTGAAGGTGCGCGGGCCGGCGGTGGCCAAAGGCTATTTCCGTGGCGAAGGTGCGGACGCGTTCGATGAAGAGGGCTGGTTCGACACCGGCGATGTCGCCACCCTCGATGCGGACGGCTACATGACGATCACCGACCGCGCCAAGGACGTCATCAAGTCCGGCGGCGAATGGATTTCCTCCATAGAAATCGAGAACGTCGCCGTGAGCCATCCGGCCATCGCGGAAGCGGCGGTGATCGGCGTGCCGCATCCGAAATGGGACGAACGCCCGCTGCTGATCGCGGTGAAGAAGTCTGGCGCTGCTGTCACGCGCGAAGAGCTGCTGCAGTTCCTCACCGGCAAGATCGCCAAATGGTGGATGCCGGACGACGTTGTGTTCGTGGATGAAATTCCACACACCGGCACCGGCAAAATCCAAAAGACGGCGCTGCGCGAGCGTTTCGAAACGCACACGCTGACAGCGGCCTGATCGGGGAGTTTTATGCGCCTGCTTCCGTGGCTGGCGAAGATCGGCTTCGCGGCATTCGTCGCGGCGTTGCTTGTCGCGATCGTGGCAGGCTTCGGCAGCCGCCTGGGATTCTGGAATGTCTATTTCGGACTTTTCGCCATTTATCCGTGGAGCGTGGGCCTCGCGCTGATCGGCTTTGTGCTCGGGCTCGCCTGGGCGGTCTCGGCCGTGATTGCCAATCGCGCAGCGTCCGCCCGCTACGGCGCCATCGGCCTGCTCGGGGCGATCGCGCTCCTCGCCTCGCCGGTGCATGACGTTTACGGCGCCATCACCTCGCCGCGCATTCACGACATCTCGACGGCGACCGATCACCCGCCGGAATTCGTCGCCCTGAAATCAGATCGGGCTGGCGCGCTCACGCCGCCCGACTACGATGGCCCGAAATCGGCGACAGGTCCGAACGGCAAAAGCAGCACCACGGCGCAGCTGCAGAAGAAATACTATCCCAATATCTTTTCCCACGCGGACCTGACACCGCCTGACACGCTGTTCGCGCGCGCGCTGAAAACGGCGTACGCGATGGGATGG
>DATIEM010000128.1:0-7000 GCA_035455725.1 Rhizomicrobium sp.
TGCGCGCTAATCGGCGGCGAAACCGCGGAGATGCCGGGCCTTTACGCCGCAGGGGATTTCGACCTCGCGGGCTTCGCAGTCGGCGCGGTGGAGCGCGGCGCCATTCTCCCGAAATCGGAGCTGATGACCGCCGGCGACGTCGTGATCGGCATTTCCTCGTCCGGTCTGCACTCGAACGGTTTTTCGCTGGTGCGCCGCGTGGTCGAGGACATCGGAGCGAAATACGACAAAGCGGCGCCGTTCGCGCCAGGCAAAACTCTTGGCGAGGCGCTGCTTGCGCCGACATGTCTCTATGTCAAGAGCACCCTCGCCGCGCTGCACACTGGTGGCATCAAGGGACTGGCGCACATCACCGGCGGCGGCATCACCGAAAACCTGCCGCGCGCTTTGCCGGAAGGGCTGGATGCGGAGATCGATCTCGCCGCCTGGCATCCGCAGCCGGTATTCGGGTGGCTGGCGAAATCCGCCGGCATCGAAGAACAAGAGATGCTGCGCACCTTCAATTGCGGCATCGGCCTGATGGTGGTCGCCAGCGAAAAGGCGGCCGGGCATGTCATCGATGCCTTCCAGGAATTCGGCGATCGCGCCACCCGGCTGGGCACCTTGGCGGTCGGCGGCATGGCACCGAAGGTGCGGTACAGCGGCGCGCTGAAATTGTGATGGCGCATCGCGTGCGCACGGCCGTGCTGATCTCGGGCCGCGGCAGCAATCTGCGCGCCTTGGCGGACGCTTCGCGGGCCGCCGATTATCCCGCCGAGATCGTGCTGGCGATTTCCAATCGCCCCGACGCGGCGGGGCTTCAGATTGCGGCGGAGTATGGCATTCCCGCCCAGATCGTCCCGCACGGCGATTTCGCATCCCGCGAAGCCTTCGATGCCGCGATCGATGCCGCGTTGCGAGCAGCCGATGTGTCGCTGGTGTGCGCTGCGGGTTTCATGCGCATTCATTCCGAATGGTTCGTGAAGCGCTGGGAAGGCCGGCTGATCAACATTCATCCGTCGCTGCTGCCGGCGTTTCCCGGCATTCGCGTGCACCGGCAGGCGCTCGATGCGGGGGTGAAAATTTCCGGCTGTACCGTGCATTTCGTGGTGCCGCAGCTCGATTCCGGCCCCATCATTGCGCAAGCCGCAGTGTCGGTGCTGCCGGGCGACACGCCCGAGACTCTCGCCGCGCGCGTGCTGGCGGAAGAGCACAAGCTTTATCCCGAAGCGCTCCGTCTGGTGGCGAGCGCTCGCGTCAAGCTGGAAAACGGCCGCATGGTCGTTTCCGACTAACAGCCGCGGCTTCGCCGTAGCGGCCCGCGGTTGTATTCGGGTAAATAGCTCGTCATAATTTCGGAGGGCACTTTGGGCATGGATATGGGAATTAGTCCTCTCGGCGCAATCGCATTCGCATTATTGGTAGCAGTGCCCACTTCGGCCCAAGCGCGCAAGTTTACGAACTTCGACATTCCGGGCGCGATGGAGACCTGGCCCGCAAACGTCAACGACAACAATGAAATCACCGGTAACTATGAAACGGACACATTCCACGGCTTCGTCCGAACTAGCGATGGCACGATAAGCACCTTCGATCCACCTGGCTCTGTTTCCACAACCCCGATTGAGATCAATAGCAACGGCGAAGTTGTGGGTTCCTTTTATGACGCCGCCCATACCGGTCATGGTTTTTTGAGGGAACCAAATGGTTCCATTACCGTCTTCGATGTACCTAAATCGGCGGGCAGTTTCGGTGCAGCGATCAACGACAAGGGCCTCATTGCTGGCACCTTTCTGGATTCCAACCTCGCGGCTCACGCGTTCGTGCGTAAGCCAACAGGCAAGGTCGTAATGTTTGACCCTGCCGGTTCGATCAGCACATCGTCATTAGACATCAACAACGACGGGGCGATTACTGGCTACTACTGCACCATGTCGCCCTGCCTTCAGAATGGGATCGGTTTTCTCCGAGTGCCTACTGGGGAGATCGTGAATGTCACAGTGCAAGATGCGCAAGCCACTATTCCGGCTTCTATAAACTCGGAGGGCTGGCTTGGCGGCGCCTACAACGAATTTGGTGGCCTCAAGATAGGGTTTCTGCGTACGCCTGATGGAGGAATCAGCAAGATACAGATTGGCTCTGGCAATACGTATGTTGCTAGCTTGAACAACAAGGAATGGGCGGCAGGCTCCTACCAAGTGTCTGGTGTAAATCATGGCTTCGCCCGTAGACCAGACGGTACTATTGTTAAATTCGATGATCCGGATGCGGGGACTGAGACGAGCGAGGGAACGCAACCAGCCGCTATCAACAACGGGCGATATGTGACGGGCAGTTACGAGGACTCGAACCGCCATTCTCATGGATTCTTGGTGCGGTTGCGCTAGCTTGACGCCAGGTTATCCCTCACAAGCGAGCACCTAAAATCCCACGCCGCTGAGCTTCGCGGAGACATCCCACAGCCGGCGCGCGTCCATGTCGTTCTGCGCGGCGCGCGAGGGCGTGTCGGGTCGGCACTTGTAATAATAGCCGCCGCTCTTGCCTTCCACCTCCGGTGAGGAGGCGAGATGGACAATCGTTTCCGCGCCCTGTTCCGGCGAGATCGCGAACAGTTTGGCCGCGCGCACCGCAAGCGACATCAGCCCGCCGCTCTCGTCGCCGAAGCGGCTGGCGACAAACCCCGGATGCAGGCAGTTGGCCGTCACCCCGGTGCCCGGCAGCCGACGCGCCAACTCGCGGGTGAAGAGGATGTTCATCAGCTTGCTGCGGCTGTAGACGGAAAATCCGGCGTAACCCTTCGCCGATTGCGGATCGTCGAAATTCAGGCGCGTGCCTTTGTGGGCATCGGAAGCGGTCGAGACAACGCGCGCGCCGGGCGTGTCCTTCAGCCGCTCCAGCAGCACGTTGGTGAGGACGAAATACGATAGGTGATTGAGGGCAAAGGTACGCTCCAGCCCATCTTCGGTCAACTTCCGCCGCGTGAACATGGCGCCCGCATTGTTGATCAGAACATCGATATGCGCCTCGGCCGCCGCTATTTCTTCCGCCACCCGCTGCATGTCGGAGAGTCGGGTGAGATCGGCGTAGTAGGGCGTGTGTTCCGCATGCGCCGCCACAGCCCGCAAATGGCGGCGCAGCTTCTCGCCGCGGTTGCGGTCCCGCGCCACGAAGACGATGCGCGCGCCCTTCTGCGCCAGGTGATCCGCCGCAACCGCGCCGATGCCCGAGGTGGCGCCGGTGATGACGACGACCTTGTCGCGCATCGAGCCCGGCGCGTAATCGGCCATCAGCCGACGATTTCGAGATCGCTGAAGAAGAAGCGGATTTCGTTCTTGGCGGTCTCCGGCGCGTCGGAGCCGTGCACGGAATTGGCTTCGATCGATTCGGCGAAATCCTTGCGGATAGTTCCCGCCTCGGCCTTTGCAGGATCGGTCGCGCCCATCACCTCGCGATTCTTGGCGATGGCGTTCTCGCCTTCCAATACCTGCACGACCACGGCGCCGCTGGTCATGAACTCAACCAGGCTTTTGAAGAACGGTCGCGCCTTATGCACATTGTAGAACGCTTCGGCCTGCGCGGTTGACAGCATCATGCGTTTTTGTGCCACCACCCGCAGACCCGCCTTCTCGAACCGGGCGACAATTTCGCCGGTGACGTTGCGTCGCGTGGCGTCCGGCTTGATGATGGAAAGCGTCTGCTCCAGCGGCATTCTTCGGCTCCAATTTGGGAAAAGCGCGCGCCTTATAGGGGCCGCTTTGCGTTCGGGCAACCCGTGGTAATAACGCTCGCATGCTGGTCATCGACAACCTCACCGTCCGCATTGCTGGACGCGAGATTCTGAAGGGCGCGAACGCGAGCCTGCCGGCCGGCCGGCGCGTGGGGCTGGTCGGCCGCAACGGCGCCGGTAAGAGCACGCTGCTGAAGGTGATTCTGAACCAGCTGCACGCCGACGACGGTGAGGTGCGCGTGCCGGCAAGCTGGCGCATCGGCGCGGTGGCGCAGGAAGCGCCCTCAAGCAACGTGAGCCTGATCGATACGGTCCTTGCTGCCGATCCGGAACGCCTGCAGCTGCTGGCGGCGGCGGAAAGCGAAACAGACGCGCACAGGCTCGGCGACATTCACCACCGTCTCGAGGCCATCGACGCTTATTCCGCGCCGGCGCGGGCAGCTTCCATTCTCGCCGGCCTGGGCTTTTCCGCCGAGGACCAGTTGCGGCCGTGCCGCGAGTTCTCGGGCGGCTGGCGCATGCGTGTGGCGCTCGCCGCGCTCCTGTTCGCGGCGCCCGACCTGCTGCTGCTGGACGAGCCCACCAACTATCTGGATCTCGAGGGCGTGCTGTGGCTGGAGGATTACCTTCGCCGCTATCGCGGCTCGGTGCTGATCGTCAGCCACGACCGCGATTTGCTGAACACGCTGGCCGAATTCGTCCTGCATCTGGAATGGGGAAAGCTGAAGCTTTACTCCGGCAACTATGACACCTTCGCCGAAGTGCGCGCCATGCAGCGCGCCAACGATATCGCCTTCAACAAGAAGCAGGAAATCGCGCGCGCCCACATGCAGTCCTATGTGGACCGCTTCCGCTACAAGAAGGAGAAGGCGCGACAGGCGCAAACGCGGCTGAAGATGATCGCCAAGCTGAAGTTCGCGGACGTGCCGCTGGACGAGCACATCGCGCCCATCAAGCTGCCGCGGGCGCCGGACGCGAGCCCGCCCCTCGTCACCTTCGAGAAGGCGTCCGTGGGTTATGAGCCGGGCAAGCCAATTCTGTCGAAGATCACGGCGCGCATCGATCCGGACGATCGCATTGCGCTCTTGGGGAAGAACGGCAACGGCAAATCGACGTTTGCGAAGCTGCTGGCCGAGAAGCTCGCGCTGATGGGCGGCGACACCGTTCGCGCAAAAAAGCTGCAGATCGGCTACTTCGCGCAGCACCAGCTTGAAGAACTCGATCCTTCGCTGACGCCCGTCGAAACCTTGGCGCGGCTGCGGCCGAAGCTCACCGAGCAGCAGCTGCGCACCAAGCTAGGCTCCATCGGGCTCACCGCCGACAAGGCGCTCACCAAAGTGGGGCAGCTCTCCGGTGGCGAACGCGCGCGGCTGATGCTGGCGCTCGCGGTGCTGGACGCGCCCAACCTCCTGATCCTCGACGAGCCGACCAACCACCTCGATATCGACGCGCGCGAGGAATTGCTGACGGCGCTGAACGACTTCGAAGGCGCGGTGATTCTGGTGAGCCATGACCGCCGGCTGATCGAAGCCACGGCTGACCAGCTGTGGTTGGTGGCAAACGCCCGCGTCGAACCGTTCGATGGCGATCTCGACGATTACAAGCGGTTTCTGCTGTCCGGCGAGGCGCCGCGTGCTGCCGAAGAGCCGGCGCCCAAGCGCTCGAAAGAAGATGCACGTCGCGAAGCGGCCGAGCGGCGGCTGAAACTCAAGCCGCTGAAGGAGAAGATCGATATCGAGGAGCGGCACATCGCGACGCTGACGGCGGAACTTGCCAAGCTGGATGCCGCGCTCGCCGATCCGCTGCTGTTCCTGCACGATCCGGCAAAGGGCAGCGCCGTCTCGAAGAAGCGGGCGGAAGCCAAACGCAAGCTCGACGCCGCGGAGTCGCGCTGGCTTGCCGCCCACGAGCAATACGAGCGCGAAATCAGCGAAATGGAGCAGCTCAGCTGAGGTTCTGGCGGGCGATCTTCACCCACTCGCGCTGCCGGCTGCTGTAATAGGAGGGAGCGCCGCGGACCGAGTCCACGATTTCGCGGAAGACGCGCTGGGCGCGTTCTGTCTGGCCGACGCTCTGCAGCAACAGCGCGTAGCGGCAGCGCGCTTCTTCGCCAGGATATTTCGGCACCACGCGCTCGTACTGCGCCAGCGCTTCGTCGTTCTTGCCCTGCAGCGCCAGCGCGCGGGCGTAATCCAGCTCCGCGTCAGCGTTGAAAGCGACGGGATCGGCCGCCTTCAGCCTTTCGTAGGTGGCCTGCGCGCCGGCGCCATCGCCGGCCAACAGGCTGGCGCGGGCAAGCCCGTGCAGCAGCGCGGGATCGTTCTCGAAGCCGCCGCCGAGCGCGCTGCGGTAGAGATCGATGGCATCCTGAAAGTAGCCGCGCTTGATGCATTCGTCGGCCAGTTCGCGTTTCGACTGCACCGAGCCCACCAGTTCCACCTGGCGCTTCTTCTCGCGATAGGTGCGGCCCGGATCGACGGTGTTGACGACGTCGTCGGCAAAGCGGCGCGCCGTGGCACTGCGGCCCATGTCGGGAACGATGGCGAAGATCAGATATGCAATGCAGCCGATCCAGGGGACGAACATGATCGGCAATATCCACAAATAGGAGCGGCCGCTGCGAATGACATGCGCTGCGAAGGCAAGCTGCACGACAAGCGTGATAATGAAACCGTAACTGAAGAAGGACATCAGGCTGACCCAGCCGGGGTTCGCGCCGGCTGCTTCTCCCATTTGCCGGCGGCGGATTGCTTCCAATAGGTCACGTCGTGCCCCGCATCGCGCGCCTCTTTCCAGCCCTTGCGGGCGGCAGCCAGTGCTTCCTCGTCGCGGCCATCGAGCAGCACGACAATTCGGGAGAATGACTGGGCAAGCCCACCGTTCCACGGCGGTGGCGATGCGCCGCCGACAAGGAACAGCACATTCGCCTCGTTGGTATTGGCATCTTCCACCGTGATCAGCACAGGCTGACGCATGGCATCGCCATCGCCCAGCTGCGCATGCGGAAGAAAACTCTGCTCGTCATAGGTCCACAGCAGATTGTCGATGGCGGCCGCGCGATCGGCCGATTCGCACCTGATCAGCGCCTTCCATTTGCGCTCCAGCGTGCGCTCAACCAGCCCCGGCAGCACGTCCTCCAGCGATTTGCGTTCGAGATGGTAGAACAGCACTTCGGCCATCAGATCGCGCCGTTGAACGCGAAGTTCGAAAACGCGCCGGTCGACGGGTTGTATTCAACGCCGAACGCGCTCGGGCCGCCATCGCATATGAGCACCGCTTTCGTCCGCCACGGTT
>DATIEM010000129.1:0-3806 GCA_035455725.1 Rhizomicrobium sp.
TCGTGCGACGCTTCAATGATGGCGCCCACCAGCCGCGACACGCCGATGCCGTAGGAGCCGCCCTCGATCGGCACCTCCTTGCCGTCCGGACCGGCCACCACCGCCTTCATCGGCACAGAATATTTCGTGCCGAAGTAGAAAATCTGCCCGACCTCGATGCCGCGCGCCTTTACGCGCTGGTCTTCCGGCACTTCGCTTTCAAAGCGTGCCTGGTCGTGAACATCCGACGTGGCGGCGTACAGTCGCGTGCGCTGCTGCACGAACGGCTCGAGGTCGGAATCGAAATCGACCTCCTCGCCGGGCACCGGCATGGCGAGCAGGCGCTTGTCGCAGAACACCTCACTCTCGCCGGTGTCCGCCAGCACGATGAACTCGTGGGAGAGGTCGCCGCCGATGGGGCCGGTCTCGGCCCGCATCGGGATAGTGGTCAGCCCCATGCGCATGAAGGCGCGCAGATACGCAACATACATCTTATTGTAGGAGCGGCGCGCGCCCTCTTTGTCCAGATCGAAGGAATAGGCGTCCTTCATCAGAAATTCGCGGCCGCGCATCACGCCGAAACGCGGCCGGATCTCGTCACGGAATTTCCACTGGATGTGATAGAGGTTGAGCGGCAGCGCCTTGTACGAGCGCACATAAGCGCGGAATATTTCCGTCACCATGTCCTCGTTCGTCGGCCCGTAGAGCAGCTCGCGCTCATGGCGGTCGGTAATGCGCAGCATTTCCGGGCCGTAGGCATCGTAGCGGCCGGTTTCCTTCCATAGCTCCGAGGGCTGCAAGGTCGGCATGAGGATTTCGATGGCGCCGGCGCGGTTCATCTCCTCCCGCACGATCTGCTCGATCTTGTTCAGCACCCGGAAGCCGATGGGCAGCCAGGCATAGATGCCCGCGGCCTCCTGGCGGACGAGGCCCGCGCGCAGCATCAGCCGGTGCGAGACGATCTGCGCCTCGGCGGGCGTTTCTTTCAAGGTGGGCAGGAAATAGCGGGACAGGCGCATGGGATCTGGCGGACGGCTGCCGGCCGTTCATAGGCGAGCGGACCCACAAGGGCAAACCAATGCCCCGGGGAGCAGCACGGCCCCCGCTGCGGGCAGGCTCAGAAGCCGAGATGGCCGAGAAGATTGGCCGCGAACGGCACGGCCAGGCAATACGCCACCGCCAGCGCGGCGCAAACGATGAGAAGCTTGTGGTCGCGCGGATCGTGCCGCGTGCGGCGATGGACACTCACGGTCATACTCCCCTCCATCGCCCACACTGGGTCACAAGAGTGAACAGTCCGTGTCAAGAACGCCGAGAATGCGATCCGTTCCCCGCAAGGACGGCTGAAAGTTTCGCCATCGCGCACGTCAGGCGCGATCTGTTGCGCGAACGCTACGCCTGCTTCGACTGACGAGTGCGCCGCGGCGGCTATGGCCGCGCGCCGTCCAGCGCTTGGACCCGGGCCCCGGGCCGGATGACGGAGAAAACGAGCGCGACGACGGTGAGCCCGAGAATCCCGAGATTCACATAGAAGCCGATGGGCACGCCACCGCCCGCATTTGCGGGCGCGTCGGGATGCAGAAGGTGAATGAGGCGCGCGCCGAGCTGAATGCCGATCAGCATCAGCAGCATGAATGGCACCATGGAACGATAGCGGATGAGCACGATGGCGCTCTGCACGGGGATCACCAGCAGGTACATGCCCAGAAGCGCGAACATCAAAGTGGCTTCGCTGGCAGCAACCGGGCTGAAGCTGTCGACCGGAATTCCGTCTGCACTCACCATGACTCGGTGTGTCCAGACGATGGAGTTAAATCCCTGAAGCGCCTTCAGCGCCAAAATCAGCACGAACAATGCAAGCCCTAACCAATGCCCGCGGTAGCGGTTGTCGAACTGGCTGGGAAAAATCCGCTCAAACATTATGGCCTCCCCTGCAGGAAGATCACACCGGTTCGCGGTCCCGCCGGAGCCAGACGGCCGCGGCTACAAACGCCACTGCAACCACCAGCCCGAGCCATAATCCGGGGCTCGCGAAGAAGCGTGCCGGCGTCATCAGCGCGACTGGATCAATGCTCTGGATGGTTTGGACGTTATGAGGCGGCTCGGTGAAGCCCAGCGCCAGAAATCCCTTGAGCCGGAAACGCAGCAGGCCGCCCACATACGACGTATCGAAGGCGATCTTCTCAACGATGGAGAGGCCGATCGGCGTCAGCACCGCCCACAGAAAAGTCATGCGCTTGGCCCATGCCGAGACCATCAGCAGCCAGCCATAGATCGGTGCGTACCACAGGGTGCCAATGGCGACGAGATAGAGCAGCACCAAAACAGCCTGCGCCTCGGGCCAATGCGACCATAGCGCCCCGGGTCCGGGGCCGCGCAGCGAGAGCACGGCGCTGGCAGCTCCGAGCATGACAAGCTGCGTGGCGAGCGCCACCGCGATCGCGACGACCGGAATAACAATCATCGGGATGCAGACCTTCGCCAGCACCGCGGTCAGATCGGAGACCGGCAGCGATTTCCAGAACAGGATGCTGCGGTCCCGCCGTTCGGTGTTGAGCGTGCCGAGGCAGTAAAAAACGGCCACAATGACGCCGGTCACCAGGATAGCGGCCGTGGCGATCGCAAACGGCAGCGCGAGTTCCACATACTGCTTCCACCACGGCAGGTTTTGCGCCCGCTCCACAATGTGCGGCAGCCGCCACAGCCGAATGAAATATCCGAACAGAATGACGCCGGCGACAACCAACGGCGCGATAAAAACCGAGCGGTATTCCCACAGCTCGCGGCGCAGCGACCACACGAACGGTTGGGTTCGTGCCGGGGCCGCCGTGTGAGCCGTGGGCGCCGTCTGCGCAACGGGGTCGGTGTCGGACATCATGCTCATGCGGCCACTCCCTGGCGCTCTCCACTGCCGCCCATCATCGCAACGAACAGGTCCGCGATGCTGGGGGTGCGGGTGTCTCCTAATGGCGCCAGCCGCGCGCGGTCGGCACCGTCGAAAAGAAACATCGTGCGGCCGAGCAGCGTGCGCTCGTGGATCGGCTTGAGAGCCCTTGCCTCCGCTAGAGCATCCGGCCGCGCGGTCAATTCCGTGTAGCGGGTTTCGAAATCGTCCATGCTGGAGGAGAGGACGATCCGCCCTTTGTCGATGAACATCATGTCGGTGAGGATCTGCTGGACCTCTTCCACCTGGTGGGTGGTGACGATGATCGTGCGGCTGCGATCGAAATAGTCGTTCAGCAGGGACTCGTAGAACTGCTTGCGGAACAGCAGATCGAGTCCCAAGGTCGGTTCGTCCAGCACCAGCAGCTTGGCGTCGATGGCCATCACCAGCGCGAGATGAAGCTGCGTGACCATGCCCTTGGAGAGCTCACGCACGCGACTCGTCTTCTTGATCTGCGTGCGGGCGAGAAAGGCTTCGGCCTTGGCGCGATCGAAGCGGGGATGCACGCCTTCGACGTAATCGACCGCCTGCGACACGCGAATCCAGCGGGGCAGCACGGCCACGTCGGCGATGAAGCAGACGTCCCGCATCAGCCGGTCGCGGGCGCGCCACGGATCGGTTCCGATCACGCTCAATTCGCCTTCAAACGGGATGAGGCCCAGCACGCAGTTCAGCAGCGTGCTCTTGCCGGCGCCGTTGGGACCGATCAGTCCCAGGATGCGGCCTTCCTCAACGCGAAGATCGACGCCGTCCAGCGCGATGGTGTTCTTGAAGGCCTTGCGCAGGCCACGGGCTTCGATGGTGCTCATGACTGCTCCTTGCCGCCGTTCGAATGCAGCAGTTCGCTCAGCTCGAGGCCAAGGCGTTCGATGGTGTCGCGAAT
>DATIEM010000130.1:0-3567 GCA_035455725.1 Rhizomicrobium sp.
GCGGTGCTAAAGACGCGGCGGCTGGGCTACGACGGAAAGGGTCAGAAGATTGTGGCCAGCGCGGAAGAGTCTGCTTCCGCGTATGAATCCTTCAAGGGCGCGCCGCTGCTGCTCGAATCGTTCGTCCATTTCCAATTCGAAGCGTCTGTCATCGCCGCCCGCGGCAGCAATGGCGAGTTCGCCGCCTACGATCCGCCGGAAAACGATCACCGCGAGCACATCCTGCGACGTTCGACCGTGCCGTCGCGCCTCGATGCGAAGCAGTGTAGCGAGGCGAAGCGCATCGCGCGGACCATCGCCGAAGCGCTGGATTATGTGGGCGTGCTGTGCGTCGAACTGTTCGTCGCGACAGACGGAAAGCTGCTGGTCAACGAGATCGCCCCGCGGGTGCACAATTCCGGGCACTGGACCATCGATGCCTGCGCGGTGAGCCAGTTCGAGCAGCACATCCGCGCGGTTGCCGGCTGGCCGCTCGGTCCAACCGCGCGGCATTCGGATGCGGTTATGGAAAACATCATCGGCGAAGAAGCGCGCGATTGGCAGGCGCTGGTGGCGCGCGGCGGGGCGCTGCATCTCTACGGCAAATCGGAAATCCGGCCGGCCCGCAAGATGGGCCACATCACCTGGCTTAAAAAGTAAATCTCCCCTCGCCCCCGTTGGGGGAGAGGGGTCAGGGGTGAGGGGGCTTTCGAAATCAGCAGCCGGAAATCAGAGGTCAGAACGCCCGTATCCTCATCCTTCTGGTTTCAGACTTCTGTGTTCTGACTTCTGATTTCCCCCTCACCCTGTATCCCTCTCCCCCCGAGGGGGAGAGGGAGGTTCATGAGCCGCATCCTGCGGCCTGAAGCCCTTTAGCAGTTCGGTCAACGACGGCAGCTTGGAAAGTTGCTCGTTCACTTCCGCCTTGAATTTCTCGAACTGCATGACGTTCTCGATCCGCGCGTCGAGAAAATCGAAGGTGTCTTTCTCATCCGCACTGGTATCGGTGAACCAGCGCAGCAGGGTGGACGAATACACCCCCATCAGGATGGCGCGCTTGGTGTAGAAATTGAAATCCGTCGAGCTATCGCCCGCTGCGCGCCACATGCGATCCGCCGTCCGCCAGAGCAGCTCGGCCGCCAATGGCGTGTTCTGTGGCATGCTGAGAAAAGCCGCCGCGCGCCGCGCTGCCTCCTTGTACGGCCGCAACGCCACGATGCGCGCGTTCACCGCCGCCTTGATGCGCTCGCGGATTTTCATGTCGGACAAAGGCGTGGCGGCAAGCGCCGCATCCATCTGCTGGTCCGCCCATTCGGAAAACGCGCTGACCAGATCCTGCGGGCCACGGGGAAACACGCGCGCCAGCGTACCCGCATCCACATTCGCGGCGGCGGCGGCGAAGTTGAGCGTCTTGTCGGTGAACCCGTCCTCCGCGAGCCTGGGTAGCGCCGCTTCCAGCACGGCGCGGCGGATGTCGCTCTCGCTTTTCCGCGTTTCGCCCGGCGGCGGCGTTTCGGGTTCGCTCATGCCGACTCCTCCTCTTCTGCCTCTGCTGCCGCCCGGGGTGCCCAGTGCCGGGCTTCCGATTCGAAGATCAGTTTGGTCAGGTCACGCATGCGCTGCGGATAGAGAATGCCGTCGAGGTGATCGAGTTCATGTTGCACCACGCGGGCATGAAAGCCGCGGGCGGTGCGCTCGATGGTTTGGGCGTCGAGGTTCACGCCGCGGTAGCGGATGTGCGCCGGCCGCTCCACGAAGCCGCGCATGCCGGGAATGGAGAGGCAGCCCTCCCAGCCGCCCTCCAGCTCTTCCCCGACAATTTCCAGTTCCGGATTGATGAGCACCGTCAGCGGCGCGGTGTGGTCGTAACGCTCCGCCTCGGAAAGATTGTCTTCGGCGCGGTCCTCCGGCGCCTGGAAAATGGCGAGCCGCAGCGGCACGTGCACCTGCGGGGCGGCAAGGCCGGCGCCGTTCGCGTCCGCCATGGTCTCGATCATGCTGCGGACAAGCTGCCGGATGGCGGGCGCGGTCGGCTCGGGCACCGGCGCGGCCTTTTGCGCCAGAAGCGGGTGGCCCATGCGGGCGATTTTCAGGATGGCCATGGCCTTATATGGGGCCTGGCTTTGCGGCGGTCAAAACCGAAGGAACCAGCCGTAGCGGCGGTCAGGCCTGCCGCAGGGCGTGCTTGCGCAGGTGCCGCACCAGCGCCATCTCGTTCATCCGCACCTGCGAGCGGCGATCTTCCGCCTCTGCCGCGCGCCGGGCTTCCTGCTCGGCGGCAAGCTCCAGCGCCTTGAGATCGTCCTCGGCGGACGCCAGCTCCTGCTGGCACTGGTCCCGTTCCCGTTCGAAGTCCTTCAGGCTGCCGCGGATGTTCTCCCGCCGCTGTTCGATAGAGCGCACGAAGGAGGGGAAGGCGAGGCGGCCGATGTCGGTGTCGTTGGCCCGCTGGCGCTCGCGCGCCACGCTCTCCTCGAGGTCGGCCAGCTTGCGCTCCAGGTCCCCATGCATGGCATTCACGGTCGACAGCCGGCGCTGCAGGTCTTCCACCCGAAAGCGCTTGAGGCGCAGGAGCGTATCGCGGCGTTTCATGGCGCTGTGCCTTTCCCGGCGGCGCGGAACGGCACAGGTCCGCCAGGTTCCGCGGCGTTACTGGTGAATTGGAGCAAGGCTTGGGCCACCCACGGCTTGTTTCCGCGCATCTTGCACCGAAGCCTTTAAGTGGCGGTAAACTTAACAAGGCGAATCGGCAGGGTGGCGGCCTCTTTGGGGCATCCGGCCGACCGGCGATTGGTTAAAGCGGATGTTAACCATTCCGGTTTACCCTTCTCGCCATCGGTTTAACTCGCCTCGCGGGGCAGCGGGGCGGAAGGGGGTTTGTGAAATGCGTGTGCTCCTGATCGAAGACGACAGCGCCATGGCGCGCTCGATCGAGCTGATGCTTCGCTCGGAAGGCTTCAACGTCTACACGACGGACCTCGGCGAAGAAGGAATCGATCTCGGCAAGCTCTACGATTACGACATCGTGGTGCTGGACCTGCAGCTGCCGGACATGAGCGGCTTCGAGGTGCTGAAGACGCTGCGGCTGGCCAAGATCCAGACGCCGGTGATGATCCTCTCGGGCAACGCCATCGTGGAATCCAAGGTCAAGGCGCTGGGTTTCGGCGCTGACGACTACATGACCAAGCCGTTCCACAAGGACGAGCTGGTCGCCCGCATCCAGGCGGTGGTGCGCCGCTCCAAGGGGCATTCGCAGTCCGTCATCACCACCGGCAAGTTGACCGTGAACCTCGATGCCAAGACGGTCGAGGTGGACAGCCAGCGCGTGCACCTGACCGGCAAGGAATACCAGATGCTGGAGCTGCTCTCGCTTCGCAAAGGCACCACGCTGACGAAGGAGATGTTCCTCAACCATCTCTACGGCGGCATGGACGAGCCCGAGCTGAAGATCATCGACGTCTTCATCTGCAAGCTGCGCAAGAAGCTGGCCGCCGCCACCAACGGGGCCAATTACATCGAGACCGTCTGGGGCCGCGGCTATGTGCTGCGCGATCCCGACAACGAAAAGGCGCCCGCCGCCGCAGCTGC
>DATIEM010000131.1:0-4278 GCA_035455725.1 Rhizomicrobium sp.
CTAGTTTCTGTCGCGAAACGCGCGGATTGAATGGCGGCGATCCAAGTTATCTCGATGGATTGGGCACAAAATGCCAATAGAGGCCGGCATCGGCAAGCCCCGGACGGGTGATTTTCGAGCTTGGCTCGGTATTGCTTGGCAAACGTTCAGCTCGAGACACGTTGAGCCGCGGCGGTTCTGATCTGCCGGGAAGCGGGCCTGCGCGCGTCGGTCAAGCAGCTCTTCGTCTGCGAGGCGACTGATCCGTCAGGAGTGCCGCGATTCTCATGAGGTTGTTGGCGAGCACAGCGGCGCCAACCCATAATTCGAAGCGGTCGCGTCCTTCGGCGAGACAGCGCTTCATGCCGCGGCCTCGGAACAGCACCGAGATGCGGCCCTCGATGCCGGCGCGAAAGCGCTGACCATTCTTGAATGCGGCGCTGCTCTCGTACGCTTCGCGCCGCGGTGTTCTCTTGCCGCCCCGCTGCGGAATGCACACCAGCTTGACGCCAGCGTGCTTGCACGATGCCAAGTTCTGCTCACTGAAGAAGCCGCGATCCGAGCCATACAGCTCCGGAGCCCGGCCAAACGCTTGCCGGTGACGCTGGAGGGAAGATGCGACGTGGACCTCGTCGGGCGGATTGCCTTTCAGCACCTCGTATTGCGTAATCAGGCCCTGTGCGCTCTCGGCGAGAAAGACTTTATGGCCGAACTCGATCGGCGTGCGCACCTTGCCGCGCTTGATCAGGTCGGTATGGGGCTCGAAGATGGAATAAATCTTCTCGTCGGCAGCCACCTGCTCACCAAAGAGCACACGACGCCGTGCCTGATCGATGACACGATCTCCCAGGTGGCAGAAGTGCTCGATCTGCCCGCGCAGCTCCTCGATGGCCATGTCGGTGAACATGTCCTTGCCGCCCATCGTGCGGGTCCTATCGAGCCCCGCGCGCGCGTTTCCTACGACCTCCTCGGCAATGTCGATGAGCACCCGGTATGTGCGGATCTGCTGCTCGTGACGCTGCCTCGTCGTCATGCGCTGGATCTCGTACATTCGCCGCCGCGCCGAGCGTGTGCGATCGCAAAACCCCTTGATTCGTCGTAGTTCCAGCGCTTTGGCCAGACGGCGGACCAAGCGTGTGACGACGCGGACCACATCCCATAGCAACGTGTTGTCTGTCGGATGATGAATGTCGGTCTGCACCACCGTAGTGTCGACCCGCAGCTTCGCACCGTCCTCCAATCCGAGCTCGACCGCCGCCCGAACCACCAGGTCGTTGACTGCTTTCAGCGTCTGTGGCGTCAGACGGACGAAGCCGCGCTGGAAGGCGTCGTGCTTCGGCACTGGCGCGCAGTAGAAGTCGGTGAACCGGCGCAGCGACAATCCGTCCGCGATGCGCTCCCGCAACTCGCGATAGTCCCAGTTCTTGAGCCGCATCAGAACCAGCGAGCGCAGAACCTGTGTCGCTGTCAATCCGTGACGACCGCTATCGGGCTGCTTCAGGCCACGCACCAGATCCCGCCGCACACGCTCGATGATGTCCCGCTGATCGTCGAGAAAGCCGGATATCGCCTCCAGCAACGGCTCCAGGCGAATGCTCCGATCGCGTTGCCGCATCAGCTCCCAATCGGCAAAGCTGATCTGTCGCGCCGTCGCTCTCACATCGCTCAGCTCTTCTTGCTCTTGGATGCTTCGACGCGCTCTCGCTTCAGCGCTTTGATGTATCGCGGTGCCGCCTGGTGCAACAGATCCTGCAGAGCGCGCCCGTTGTCCAGGCTGCGCTGAACCTCCGGCACAAGCTCTTCCGGCACGTAGACGGCAACACGACGCCCGTTCGCGCGACCGTAGAGCACATAACTTTGATGCTGTTCGCCAGACCGGCACGCCGGGCAATTCTTCCGGATGCACCGGTTACGACGAAGGCTCAGCGAACCCAGAAGCGCAGGCCACAGATTCGTCGATTCGCTTCGCAGCCAGCGCGCGACATCCGAGGGCGATTCCGAATCAACGTGCTTCATATCAAGCATGTGATATTATGCACATGTACAGTGCAAGAAAAAGCAGACTCGGAAATCGCGAAATAGCCCTTATTCTAAAGGCCAAAATGTCTTTCGCGACAGAAACTAGTCTAGATTTGCCGATTGTCCCTATTCGATCACCTCATCCGCAGCTGCAAGCAGCGCGGCGGGCACATCGATGCCCAGCGCCTTGGCAGTGTTGTGGTTGATCACCAATTCATACCTGGTCGGCGCCTGCACCGGCAGATCGGCCGGCTTTTCGCCCTTGAGAATACGGTCGACATAGCCGGCCGCGCGGCGATATTGATCAAGAGTGTCGGGCCCGTAACAAAACAGACCACCCGCTTTGACATAAAAAGCGTAGGGATAGATCGCGGGCAGTCGGTGCTTTGCGGCGAGACGGATGATCAGGTCTCGATGAACCGATCCCGGCGCCGAGGACGTGATCAGCAGTGCTGCGTTCTGAAATCCCGCGGCCTTGTCCACTCCGCTTTCCAGCACGTCGGCGTCACGGATGTTGACCACGCTTAGCTCCAGGGCAAGAACTGGAGCCACCGATTGCATTGCTGCCCATTGACCTATTCCGGCGGGATCGAAGGGGTCGCGCAGAACCGCGACGCGTGTCGTCGCAGGTGCCATCTGCTTGAGCAGATCCAGCCATTTGGCGGTGATACCGAACTCGATCTGGGTAAATCCGGTGGCGTTGCCTCCTGGATGGGACAGGCTTTCCACGACGCCGAGGCCGACCGGATCGATCGTTTGCGCGAACACGAGGGGGATATCGCGGCTCGACCGCTGTAACGGCAAGATCGAAACGCCCGACGTTGCCAGCACGACGTCGGGTCTCAGGGCGACGAGGTCGGCCGCATCGGCTCGAAGCTTGTCCGCATTGCCATTGCTCCAGCGATAGTCGATCTGCAAATTGCGCCCAACGACCCAGCCGAGCTGTTGCAGCCCCTGCACAAAAGCGTCATTCCGGCTGCGGCCTTCGGCGTCGTCCTCGCCGAGGTTGGAGAGCACACCGATGCGCCGCATGCGCTCTTGCGCAGATGCGGCAAAAGACCATGAGGCCGTCACGCCTCCGAGCAAGCCAATGAACGCTCGTCGCCTCATCCCGATCCTCGGACTAAGGGGCGGACATCGTAGCGATTAAGCTCCGCTTGCAGAAGTGGACAAATGCCGTCCGAGGCCGATCATTCGCGCTAAGCGGCGACGAGCAGCGCTACCCCGATCACGATCAGCACGATGCCGCAGATCTCGCGCGCCGAAACCGGCTGCTTGAACGAAAAATAAGCGACACCCTGCGCGAACAGCACTTCGACCAGCGCCAGCGTGCGGACGTTGGCAGCGGCGGTCAGCGCAAACGCCAGAAACCAGAACTGCGAGGAGAACGCGCCCATGAAGCCCGCGAGCATCGAGGGCTTCCAGAGGCCGAGGATCTTCTTCAGGATGTCCGGCGCGCGCCAGAACAGATAGATCGTCAGGATCAGCGTCTGCACGAACAGGCCCCACACCAGTGTGTAGGAGGCAGCCGTGACGAAGGTGACGCCGGTCACCGTGATGATGGCACCGCGATAGCCGATCGCCGACAGCGCAAAGGCCGCGGCGGCGACGAGGCCGACCACCGTCGGCCTGATCTCGGCAAAGCCCTTCTCGCCGCCGGGCCTGAGCGCGGTGATGACGACACCGACGGTCGCGATCAGGATCGCGATTACTTTCAAAATGGTGAGCTGGTCGCCGAGGAAGACGAAGCCGAAGATCGCGGTCTGGATCGCTTCGGTCTTGAGATACGCGGTCGTGACCACGAAGGAGCGGTCGTTCATTGCGACCAGCATCATGCCGGTACCGACGATCTGGCACAGCGCACCGAGCAGCAGCCACGGCCAGAACGAGGGCGAAGGCCACGGCGCTTGGTCACCGGTTGCGATCAGCACCGCGGCGAAGAACAGCACCGAGAACGGAAAGCCGAACAGGAAGCGGATATTGGTCGCGCCCCAGGTGCCGAGCGGCGCCGTCAGCGACCGCTGCATCGCATTGCGCGCAACCTGCCCGGCCGCGGCGACAAGCGTGAAGGGAATCCAGAGCGTGGCAACGGAGGACATGAAAGGCCCGGCTGAAATGGGCGGCCACCGTGCCGGGCGCGGCCCGCGCGGTCAACCGGTGTGCGGCAGGCATTGTATTGTATCCTGCCGCCTCAAACACAGTGTCGTCCCTGCGAAAGCAGGGACCCATAACCACAGGGAGTGGTTTGGCGAAGGTTGGTGGCCACGCGTCTATCGCCCC
>DATIEM010000132.1:0-8879 GCA_035455725.1 Rhizomicrobium sp.
GGGATCTGTATTCTTCGCCGGAAGCGTGGTCCGCTGCTTATGCGAAGACGAGAGCCCAGGCCTCCACTCTCGACCGCTACAAAGGCACGCTGGGAAAGAGCGCGGCCGCCATGCTGACCGCGCTGTCTGCCATCAGCGGCGTAAACAAGGAAGCCGCACGGCTGGCAGTCTACGCCTCGCTCAAGGGCGACGAAGACGTTCGCATCGCCGCCAATCAGGAACGGCTGCAGTCGGCGCAGCAGCTGGCCACGATGATCCAGGAAAAGACCGCGTGGCTGCGGCCGGAGTTGATCCGCATCGGCAGCAAGAAAGTGCTGGCATTCGAGGCGCAGGCGCCGGAGCTGAAGCGGCGCTTCGCCTTCCAGCTCGACAATGCGCTGCGTTACGCGCCGCACACGCTGAGTCTGGAATCCGAAGGCGTGATTGCGGCGGCGGGCGACGTGTTCGGACAGCCGAACGCCATCTACAGCCAGCTGGCGAACGGCGAACTGCCGCGCCCCGAAGTGGTGCTGTCGGACGGCACGCGGGTGAAGCTCGATCAGGCCGCCTATTCGAAATACCGCACCGCTTCGAACCGTGACGATCGCAGGAAGGTGTTCGACGCCTTCTGGCCGTCCTTCAATGCCTTTCACGGCACTTTCGGGCAGACATTGACCACGCAGGTGCAGGAAGAAGTGTTCGACGCCAAGGTGCGTCACTTCCCGAACTCGCTGGCCGACGCCACCTTCGCCGACAACATGCCGGAAGCGGTGTACCGGCAACTGGTGGCGCAGGCCAACAAGAGCCTGCCGACGCTCCATCGCTACCTGCGCCTGCGCAAGAAGGCGCTCGGCATCGCCGACGACCTGCACTACTACGATCTCTACGTGCCGATCTTCGATCTGCCGAACCCGCCGAAATTCAACGTGGCGGATTCCGAGCGCATCGCGCTGGATGTGGACGCCATCTATGGGCCGGAATACGTGGCACTCCTGAAGCGGGGCTTCGCCGGCAGCTGGATGAATGTGTATCCGCATCACGGCAAGGCCAACGGCGCTTACATGAACGGCAGCGCCTACGACGTTCACCCGTATCTTCTGTTCAACAACCACGACGATTACGAGTCGCTCTCCACCTTCGTGCACGAGTGGGGGCATGCCATTCACACGCTGCTGACGAAGCAGAACCAGCCGTTCGAGAATTCCAACTACTCCACCTTCATCGCCGAGACCGCATCCATCGGCAACGAAATGCTGCTGAACGACTACATGGTGGCGCACGCGAAGAACGACGCGGAGCGGGAATATTATCTGGCGCAGGGGCTGGAGCTGATCCGCACCACCTTCTTCCGCCAGACCATGTTCGCGGAATTCCAGCTGGCGCTGCACGAGGCGCTGGAAAAGGGCGGCACCCTGTCGGGCGAGAAGATGACCGACATGTATTGCGGCCTGCTGCGAAAGTACTACGGCGAGGCGCAGGGGGCGATGAAGGTCGATCCCGGCTATTGCATCGAATGGGCCTTCATCCCGCACTTCTATTACGGTTTCTACGTTTACCAGTACGCCACTTCGATGGCGGGGGCGGCGCAGTTTGCCGATGCCATCGAGCATGAAGGCACGCCGGCGCGCGACCGCTACATCGCGATGCTGAAGGCGGGCGGCTCCGATTATCCGTACACGCTCTACAAAAAAGCGGGGCTGGATATGGCGTCGCCCGCGCCCTACGAGGCGCTCGCCGCGCGCATGAACCGCATCATGGACCAGATCGAAGCGATTGAAGCGAAGAAGGGGAAATAGCGTGCCGAGGGGCCGCGTTCCTCCAATCAACCGCCGCCCTTTCACCTCCCCCAACGCGGGGAGGTCGCCGACTCTGAGCAGCGACAGCTGCAAAGAGGCGGCGGGTGGGGGGCCGCTCGCACGCGCACGCGCGTTGCGCAAGACCTCGACAGATGCTGAACAGCGACTGTGGTACGCACTCAGAATGCTCAAACCGCGGGGTTTGCATTTCCGCAGACAGGCGCCAGTCGGACCTTACTTCGCGGATTTCGCTTGTCACCGTTCGAAGCTCATCATCGAGCTGGATGGCTCCCAACACGCCAATGGAGGTGCCCCCGAATATGACGCGCAGCGCACGAAATTCCTGAATTCCCCCGGCTATCGCGTGTTGCGGTTCTGGAACTGCGACGTGACTCAGAACTGCGATGGTGTCGTCGAGATAGTGCTCGCTGCAGTCAGGAAGCCCCCCACCCGCCCGGCTTCGCCGGGCGACCTCCCCGCGTTGGGGGAGGTGAAACGCAAGGCTGTGCCTTCGGCCGAACCACCTCCGCATGCGGGCGAGGATACGATTGCACCAATCAACAGTCTCAATCTGCAGGAGCCGTAGATGATCCGGATCTTCATGTCGTTGATGCTTGGCCTTCTGGTGGCACCAGCGTTCGCGCAAGCGCCAGCGCAACAAACTGCCGGCACGCCCACCGAACAGCTGGCGAAGCCACCGGCGGATGCAAAAGTCTGGGCCATTACCTCGGGCGGCGGCGTCGCGCGTCACGGACAGGTCTCGCTGTGGACCGCGGCGGACGGCACCCATTGGTCGCGCTTCAGCTTCAATCTGCGCGGGTTCGCCAGCGAGGTTGACGAGCAGAACCGCTTCGCGCCGAACGGCACGCTGCAAAGCATGACCATTCGCGGGCACACGCCGGGCGGCGACGCCGCCGAAAATTATCAGGTCAAGGACGGCAATTACATTTGGACCAGCCCTGTGGACCACGGCAACGGCAAGGCGCGGGCGGGACTCGAATACGTCGCGTTCGGCGGCACTTTCGATTCCTTCAATTTCGTCATCGACGATCTCATGAAGGCGCCGGACCATTCGGTGGAGTTGCTGCCGTCGGGGCGCGCGCATCTCGAGCCGCTGACGTCGCTCACCGTTTCGAATGGCTCGCAAACTAAAACGCTCACCGCTTATGCGATCACCGGCTTCGGGCTGTCGCCGTTCCCCATCTGGATGGAGGGCAACACGCTGTTCGGCACGGCGGGGGTGATCGACTTCCTTCCCGAAGGCTGGGCCAAAGTCGGCCCGGACCTCTCCAGGGCGCAGGATGCCGCGCTGGCGAAGCGCGCGCCGGAACTGGTTGCGAAGATCGCGCACACGCCCGCCGGCCCGCTCGCGTTCAAGAACGTCAAGCTCTACGACGCCGACGCGCAGAAATTTCGCGAGAACATGACGGTCGTGGTCGCGAACGGTCGCGTTGCCGCTGTGACGACGGCCGCGAAAGCAAAAATTCCGGCAAACGCGGAGGTGATCGATGGCAGCGGAAAGACGCTGGTGCCCGGCCTGTGGGACAATCACCAGCACTACGGCGACGATTCCACCGGGCCGCTGCTGCTCGCCTCCGGCATCACCTCAGTGCGCGATCCGGGAAATCAGCAGGACGAGCTGTGGGCGCGCAAAAAGCGCATCGACGACGGCCAGCTGCTCGGTCAGCGCATCGTGCCGTCGCTGCTGATCGACGGCCCGGGCCCCTACACCGCCCAAGTCGCCGAAGTCGTGCACAATCAGCAGGAAGCGCTGGATGCCGTGCGCAAGGCCAAGCGCATGGGCTACTTCGCCATCAAGATATACGGCTCCATGGATCCGAGTTGGGTCAAGCCGATGGCGGCGCTGGCGCACAAGTTGGGCCTGCATGTGCACGGCCACATTCCCCACGGCATGCGTCCACTTCAGGCGGTGCGAGACGGCTATGACGAACTCACCCACATGAACTTCGTCATGATGCAGGCGATGCCGGATGAGGTGGTGCAGAAGTCTAACACCGTCGCGCGCATAACCGGCATGGGCAAATACGCAGCCGACGTCGATCTGCATTCGCCGGCCATGACGGCGTATCTCGACGAACTGGGCCGTCGGCGCATCGCGGTCGATCCCACCCTGGTGGTGCTGGAAAGCACGCTGGTGCCGGACAGCGGGCAGATCCCGCCCGCGGATGCGCCTTACGCCGACACCTTGCCGCCGCAGCTCGTCCGCGGTCTCCTGCAGAGCGCGCTCGCGCCTACGGCGGACATGCCGCGGGCGCGCATGCGCGCCGGTTTCGCCAAGGTGCAGGCGCTGGTGCCGGAGCTGGAGAAGCGGCACGTCACCATCCTGGCCGGCACCGACGGCTTCGGGTTCGAGGTGATCCACGAACTGGAGCTGTATGTGCAGGCGGGGCTGACGCCGGAGCAGGCGCTGGCCACGGTGACCATTAACCCAGCCCGTGTGTATCGGCTGTCGAACGTCACCGGCTCACTCGCCAAGGGCAAGCTCGCCGAACTGGCGCTGATCGACGGCGACCCGCAGAAGAACATCGGCGACCTTCGCCAGGTGGAGCTGGTGATGCGCGACGGCAAGCTGATGAAGGCCGCGGACTTGCGCCAGGCGCTCGGCATCACAGGGCCGCCGAAGCGATAGGACAGCACTATTCTCTCAATTGAGTGGACTTGCGCGCGTGTGCATTCGCGTCGCGCGCGGAAGTTCTCTTTTGACGGAACTGGCACGTGCAGCGCCGCGTTTCCGCCGCAGTGGCTGGGGTTCCAATTGTTTCCGGCAAAGGAGAGATGAAAATGCCCCAGAATCCGAGATATGGGCGCTCCCGTTACGACTGGGACGACGAGCGCGACAGAAATTACGGCCGCGGACGCGACGACTGGCGCGACGAATCCCGCAGCTATCGGAGCAGCCGCTATCAGGACGAAGGCGACCACGATAATCGGCAGGACCGCGATTACCAGGGCACGTTGCGCGCCGGCGATTACGGCCGATATGAGGAGGAGGAAGGCCGCTCTTACCCCGAGCGCTTCCAGGGTGGCGGGCGCAGGGCCAGCCGCGAATACGGCGAACAGGATTTCGGCGGGCGCTATGGCTCGGAGAATTACGGCGGCTACGGACGTTCGGGTGCTGAGAGCTACGGCGGCTACAGTTCCAGTGGTCAATCGCGGGAGTATTCCGGACGGGATTACGGCCGCGATTATGGTTCCCGAGAATCTGGCAATACGGGCCGCAGCAGCAGTGGCCGGGGGTATGGCTACTACGGCGGCTATACCGGCAGCAGCGGGGGCTCCGGACAATCGGGCGGTTTCGGCGAATATGTCAGCGATCATGAGCGGCGCTATGGCAGCGGCAGTTCCACCAGCCGCAACTATGGCGGACGTGGCGACTACGGCCGGGATCGCGATTGGTGGGATCGCGCCACCGATGAAGTCTCCTCGTGGTTCGGCGATAAGGATGCCGAGCGCCGCCGGCAAGCGGATGAGCATCGCGGCCGCGGGCCCAAAAACTACAGCCGCTCTGACGATCGCATCCGGGAAGACGTTTCCGACCGATTGACCGACGACCCGCTGGTCGATGCCTCCGAGATCGACGTGAATGTGTCGAACCAGGAAGTCACGCTCTCCGGCACCGTTCACACGCGCCGGCAGAAACGGCTTGCGGAAGATTGTGCGGAATCCGTCTCCGGCGTGAAACACGTGCAGAACAATCTGCGAGTGAAGCAGCCGTCGTGGTCGTCGGGTCAATCCGGAAGCGGCGGCACCGGTCAGACCGGTTTTGGAACAGGCGGCACCACAACCATGTGATGCCGCGACAGATCTGTCGGAAACAGGAAGGCGCCTGCGGGCGCCTTCTTTGTTGAGCCTCGCGGCAAAGCGCGAATCGTTGTTACGATTTCCCTGTCGATTCGTGGGGGGCGAGGATGTCAGCCCAGATTGTGACCTTGCGGGGCGTCGCCGTTGCCACTGAGGCCGCGGCCCCGAATGAGACGCTGGTGCGGGAGCTCGAGCGGCTGGTGGAGGCGGCGCGCGCCGGCCAGATCGTCGGCATGGCAGGAGCCTACCAGCATCAGGACCGGGCGATCACCTATTCCTACGCGGGGGCGGTCGGCGGCTTCGGTCTGCTTGGCGCGCTCGATTGTCTGAAAGAGCGGCTTGTTCAGCTGGTGTTGTCGCGCGACTGAAGACATCCAACGGGTGAATTGGGAGGCAGAGTCCCGAGTTGCCTCCTATCTCCCTCCTGCAACCACCGAGGAGGGCTCGATGCCGTTTCGTTATCTCGGACTACCGCAGGCGGTCTTCGCGAACATTCTTGCAATGGGCGCCGCCGAGCTTGCGCAAATTGGCGCGCAACGGATGATTGCCGACGAAAAGCCCGGATACCCGTGTCGCGTTACCCTTGCCGATGCAGAACCGGGGGAACCTGTTGTACTCTTCTCTTACGTGCACCAGAGTGCGGCGACGCCATACAAGGCTTCCGGACCGGTGTTTGTGCGCCAATCCGCGCAGACGCCATACGATTCCGATCGGCCGCCGCCGGTGTTTCGGACTGGGCGGCTCCTCTCGGGCCGGGCCTACAACTCCGCCGGCATGATGCTCGATGCCGATGTCACAACATCGGACGCATTGGAACACCTGCTGGAGACGCTCTTTGCGCAGAGCGGGACAGACTACGTGCACGTCCATTACGCGAAGCGCGGCTGCTTCGCCGCGCGGGTGGAACGCATTTAGAGCTTGTCAACCCACTTTTGTGCTATGCTCCGTTCCGCCAATCACCGGGAGGAACCGATGGCGAAATACTCGCGCAGCGCCGGCAAGGATGTGAAACGCGCGATGCACAAGAAAAAGAAGGGCACGCTCAGGAGCGGCAAAGGCGGCAAGGGTGGCAAGGTAAAGAGCCGGAAACAGGCGATTGCCATCGGGCTTTCCGAAGCGCGGAAGAAGGGCAAGAAGATTCCGAAGAAGAAGAGCAGCAGCAAGCGGAAATCTTCGAGCAAGCGCAAATCCAGCTCGAAGCGGAAGAGCTCTCGCAAATCGAAGTCGTAGCGGCGCGAGCCGCCTCAGCGGATTTCCCAGCTGATCGTCACGGTCGCAGTGATGGTTTCTTGGCCGGCGGCCACGGGCGTCGCTTCCGCCAGTGCCATTGGCGCCATTCGGCGCATCGGTACAGGCTGACTGGTTTCGCCTTCATTGATCGCCACGATGGGACCGAGCGACACTCCGGCGGCGCGCGCCATCCCTTCCGCTTTCTGCGCGGCGTCGCGCACCGCGTCTGCGCGGGCTTGCGACTCAAGCGGCCTGGGATCGCGCAAGCCGAAGCTGATGTCGCCCAGCGAATTGGCGCCGGATGAAACCAGCGCATCCAGCGCGGACCCGAGCTTCTCAATATTGTCCAGCGTTACCGTTACACTGTTAGACGCCTGATACCCGGTGATCCGCCGCGGCGCGCGGGAATCGTTCGGGTATTGCGGCTGCACCGAAATTTCCGAGGTCTGGATGCCGCGGTCGGGAATGCCGAGGCGCTTCAGCGTGTCGAACACTGCGTTCATGGCGCGGCTGTTGGCGGCGAGCGCCGCAGCCGCGGTCTTTCCCTCGGTTACCACGCCGGCAGACAGCGTCGCCTGATCGGGCTTTGCCTTGACCTCAGCTTTGCCGCTGACGGTGAGGAGGCGTAGCTGCACCACCGGTTGCGCCGCCACACTCAACGGAATGAGCAAGGCCGTCATCATGGCGCTGGAAATTGCTTGCCCGAGCCTCACCCGCTTGTCCTTCCGGTAAACTCCAGGCTGGCGAAGGCCGCGCCGAAGAAGGCAGCGTTGGGTTCAACAATCAGTTTCGTGGGGATCGGCTTCACGTAATACGAGAGTCGCCCCTTGTCCTCGAACGCGGCCCGGAAATTCGATTTCTGCAAATAGGTCTCGATCTTTGCCGCGATGCCGCCGGCGATGTAAACGCCGCCGCGAGCGCCATGCGCCAGCGCAAAGTCGCCCGCCACCGCCCCGTAGATGGAGCAGAACATGTCCTGCGCGGCGCGACAGGCGGCATCTCCCTGTTCGGCGCCCGCAGAAATTTCTTCGGCGGGCAGCGCGGGCGAGTTGCGGCCGGCGATCTGTTCGAGCGCGCCGTAGATGTTCTCGAGTCCCGGGCCGGAGAGAACCCGCTCGATGGAGACGTGCCCGAATTGCTTTGCGAGCAGCTTCAGCACGGCGGCCTGGTCGTCTCCGCGCGGCGCAAAGCTCATGTGGCCGCCTTCCGTCGCGACCGGAACGGCACGCCCGCGAAACCGCGCGAGGCACGAGACGCCAAAACCGGTGCCGGCGCCCAACATGGTGATCGGCTGGTCCAGCAGGCCGTTTTGTTCCGGCCCGATGCTGCGGAAGGCGTTCTCGGGAAGGGTCGTGACCGAAAAGGCCAGGGCGGCGAAATCGTTGATCAGCAGGGCGCGGTTAAAGCCGAAGGCGTGCAGCTCCTGTTCCGAAATATCCCAGCCGCTGTTGGTGAAATGGACCTTGCCATCGGTTACCGGCCCGGCCACGGCAAGCGCTGCCGCGGAAGGCCGATCGGCGCCGATGCTTCGGAGATAGGTCTTCAGCGCCGCCTGAAAACTGCCTGCCTGTTTCGCCTCGATCTCCTCATGCTGCGCCACGCCGAACGGCTGTTGCGAGGTATCGACGATGGCGAAGCGGGCGTGCGTTCCGCCCACATCGCCCACCAGGACTTCTCCGTCTGCCATGGGGAAAGCTTAATTGAGCGGTGGCGGCGGTCCAACTGGATGCGGGCCGCACTTTTCGTTTTCCGGAATAGGCGAAGTCCTGCTAGGAGCGGAGCCGGTTGGGCCTGTAGCTCAGTTGGTTAGAGCTGGCCGCTCATAACGGTCTGGTCGCAGGTTCGAGTCCTGCCGGGCCCACCAACTCAGCACGCTTGTTCTGTCCTTCCGCCGGTGCGAATACCCGTTGCCATGCGCGCGATGGTTCTGGACAGCGCCAACACGCCGCTTCGCCTGGACATGAACCGGCGGCTCCCGGAGCCCGGCGCGGGGCAAGTGCTGATCCGGGTGCGCGCCTGCGGCGTCTGCCGCACGGATCTGCACGTGATGAA
>DATIEM010000133.1:0-7426 GCA_035455725.1 Rhizomicrobium sp.
CGGGCCGATGCCGTCATGTTCCTCGGCAATGGCGACAATATCGTCTTCATCGATTACCAGCACGATCTCGTCGCCGTGGTCCGCTGGCTCGACGATTCCCAAAAAGCCGAATTCGTGCGCCTGCTCGAGGTGGCAATCCGATAGTAAGGCTTTGCTACTGCGCCTTGGTGAGGACGTATTCGCCCGGCGCGTCGCCAAGGACTCTTAGCTTGCCCTCGGCAGGATTGCGCGCGGGCAGCTTGGCGCCGGACTGGCGTGAGAGCCACGCATCCCAATCCGGCCACCAGGAACCCGGATGCTCCACTGCGCCCGTCCACCATTCTTCCACGCTGGCGGGATAAGGCGCCCGTTCCGCGCCGTCGGTGCCGTTGCCGACGCTCTCGTTGGTCCAGTACTGGTACTTCTTCGCCGCCGGCGGGTTGACCACGCCGGCGATATGCCCGCTTCCCGCCACGATGAAGCGCACCGGTCCGCCGAACAGCCCCGTAGATTTGTACACCGAGCGGAACGGCGCGATGTGATCCTCACGCGCGCTCTGCAGATAGATCGGAATCTTCACCTGTGAGAGGTCGAGCCGGACGTCGCCGAAGTGCATCTCGCCTTTTGTCAGCGCATTGTTCTTGTAGAATTCGCGCAGGTAGAACATGTGGCAGGCTTCCGGCATGCGGGTGGTGTCGGAATTCCAGTAGAGCAGGTCGAACGGCGCCGGCTCCTTGCCGAGCAGGTAGTTGTTGACCACGAAGCCCCAGATGAGGTCGTTGGCGCGCAGCATATTGAAGGTTGTCGCCATTTTGCCGCCTTCCAGCACGCCGCCTGCGTTCTCCATCTGCTGCTTCATGGCCGTGAGCTGTTCTTCATCGATGAAGATCTGCAGATCGCCCGCCTCGCTGAAATCCGCTTGTGCCGCAAAGAAGGTTGCGGAGTTCACCGGGCTCTCGCCTTTCGCCGCCATATAGGCGAGCGTGGCGGAAAGCAGCGTGCCGCCGATGCAGTAGCCGATGGTGTTGATCTTCTCCACCCTGGTTTGCGTCTGCACCGCCGCGATGGCTTCGAAGATGCCTTCGCGCATGTAGTCTTCGAAGGTTTTTTTCGCGAGCTGCTGGTCCGGGTTCACCCATGACACGACAAACACCGTGTATCCCTGGCTTGTGGCCCAGCGGATGAACGAGTTCTCCGGCCGCAGGTCCAGAATGTAGAATTTGTTGATCCAGGGCGGGAAAATCAGCAGCGGGATTTCGTAGACCTGCTCTGTGGAGGGCTCGTACTGCAGTAGCTCTATCAGCTCGTTGCGGTACACCACCTTGCCCGGCGTGAGCGCGATGTTCTGCCCGACTTTGAAGCTGTCCCTGGTCTGGCGGATGGCAACATCGCCACCGCCACGTTCTATGTCCTCCAGCAGGTGCTGTAGGCCCTTCACCAGATTCTCGCCGTTGCTTTCGAGCGTGGTGCGCAGCACTTCCGGGTTGGTGAGAACGAAATTGGTGGGCGCCACCGCGTCGGCGAACTGCTTGGTGTAGAAGGCGATGCGCCGCCGCTGCTGTTCGTCGAGCCCCTGCACCTGCGCCACCGTGTTCTGCATCCAGTTGGCGGTGAGCAGGTAGCTCTGCTTGATGAAATCGAAGACCTGGTTTTCCTGCCAGTCCTTGTTGCGGAAGCGCTTGTCGCCGCGGGCAGGCTCGACCATCGGCTCAGCCGCGCCCCCCATCATGCGCCACGCGGTCCGTTCCCAGAGTCCCATGTAGTCGCGCCACAGCCTGAACTGCGCCTCAACAAGAACGGCCGGATCGGCGACAATGCCGCGCAGCAGGTCCATGAAGGCGCCGGTGAGGTTGAGCGGATCGAGCGGCTGATTGGAGCCGAATTTCTCAGCCTGCCGGCGGGCGAATTCGCTTAGCAGCCGTTGCGACTGGATCCCCACCTCCACCATGTTGCGGGCGAACGCGCCTGGGTCTCCGATGCGATAATCAGGTGTGGCGCCGGCGACTGCTTCTGTGGCCGCGCTGGCGGGCGCGGAACTGGTGTTCTGGTCTGGCATCTTCAACGGGTTTCCGGATTCCCGAATGGTGATAACCCGCGGATTGCCGGCGCCGCAAGGCAAGCAGCCCGCTCGCCGGACACACTCGCTAAACCGCGGATTTGCCGGAGAGATTTGCTTAAGCGCCGTCTTCGCCTGTATAGCAGCGCGCTTGGCTGGAGGCGCTCGACTGCGCCCGAAGGGAGTTGTGCGATGACACACTTTGCTCGCGCGAAACGGATTCTGCTGGTGGCGATGATCGGTGCCTCGGCGGCGGCCTGTTCCAGCCTGCCGGACTGGGCCAATCCGGACACGTGGGGTGAGTCTTCCGATCCCGGTACAAGCGTCAGCGACACATCCAGTTCGACGGACCAAACCTCGCAGGGCGCCACCGTGGCCGAGGCAGGGGACAAATATCCCGTGCTTGCCGACACACCGGACAAGGCGCCCCCTACCATGTCCACCGATGAGCAGAAGCAGGTCGCAAACGCTCTTGTGGGCGATCGCACACAGGCGCAATACAGCGCCGAACAGTTGCGCGCCGGAGCAGAAGCCGCCGCGGCGCCGCCGTCTTCCTCCGTCGAGGCTGGCGCAGCCGCTGCGTCATCGCCCGCAGACAATTCGACTGCGGGTACCGGCGGCTCCGAAAAGAGCAGCGATGGTACTGCGATAGTTCAAACCCAGAGCGCCGCCGCCCCACCCGCGCCGCCTCCGGCCGCAGCGGTGGCACCCCGTGTCGCAGCCACGCAAACCGTTGTGCCCACCTCGGCTCCGCCGGCACCCGCTACACCGGACGATGCGGCGCTTGGCTTTCAGCCATCGCATGCGCCGCCGCTCGATCCGTCTGTCGCACAGATGGTCGGAGCAAACTCGCATGGGCATTTGGCGCTGGGGGCCGCGCATCCAACAGCGAGGCCGGCGCCAAGCGCGAGCTACGGCCCTCCCGCGGCGAGCGTCACTCTTGGCAATGCTGGCGCGATTGACGCAAATGGGATCGTCCAGGTTCAGGTGGCTGTGAGCGCCTTCCGCGCCAAGGGAGGTCAGGGCTTCGTCCGCGTGGTGGGTCACTGCGATTCCGCATCGTCCCCCGCGCGGGCGCTGGAGCGGGCGCAGGCCGGCGCCACCGCCGTCGCGCGCGAACTGATCAAGCTCGGCGTTCCGCCAAAGCGGGTTTTGGTCGAGGCCTCCGGCGCAGCCGATGGCGGGCAGACACGGGCCGATATTTTCCTGGCAAGTTGATCGCGGCGTAGGCCGGCCCTAAGAGCGGCACATGCAGCCGTTTCGCATCGCGTTGGCGGGTTTGGGGCATGTCGGCGGCGGCGTTGCCGAAATCCTGCTTACACGTTCTGACGAACTCTCCCAGCGGGCCGGCAAACGCCTGGAGCTGGTGGCTGTATGCGCGCGCGATCGCAGCAAGCCGCGGCGCGTGGACGTGTCGGCAATTCCGTGGGTCGATGACGCGGTGGCGCTTGCGCGGACCGATGCCGATCTCATCGTTGAGGTGATCGGGGGCGAGAGCGATCCGGCGCTGTCGCTGATTGAAGCGGCGCTGAGCGCGGGCAAGTCCGTCGTGACCGCCAACAAGGCGCTACTCGCTTTTCACGGCGCCAGGCTCGCTCTGCTGGCGGAAGAACGTGTCGTGCCGCTGCGCTTCGAGGCGGCGGCCGCGGGGGGCATCCCGATCGTCAAAGGGCTCCGGCAGAGTCTGATCACCTACGGCATCGACGCCGTGCTCGGAATCCTCAACGGCACCTGCAACTACATCCTTACCCAGATGGAAGCGACCGGCCGCTCCTTCGCAGAGGTGCTCGCGGAGGCGCAGGCCAAGGGCTATGCCGAGGCCGATCCCGAGCTGGACGTGGGGGGCGGCGACAGCGCCCACAAGCTGGCGCTCCTCGCGGCCTTAGCTTTCGGGGTGCCGCCGGATATGCGCAGCATTCGCATCGAAGGTATCCGCCATATCTCGCGGGAGGATATCGCCTTCGCAAAAGAGTTCAATTATCGCATCAAACTGCTTGGAATCGCACGAAGAATCGGCGGCACTCTCGATCAACGAGTGCAACCCGCCATGGTGAAACTCGGCACTCCCTTGGCCGATGTGGATGCTGTGTTCAACGCCGTGGTGGCGCATGCGGGCGTCGCCGGTCCGTTCACCTTCGAGGGCCGCGGTGCGGGTGAGGAGCCAACCACGTCTGCCGTCATCTCCGACATTGTGGACATCGCGCGTGGCGAAAGTGGCCCCGCCTTTGGACGGCCTGCCAAGGAGTTGCGAGCGCTTCCTGTGGCGCCGCCTGAAGCGCATGTCTGTCGCTACTACCTTCGTTTCGATGTCCGAGACGTCCCGGGGGTGCTGGCGGATGTTTCCGGCCATCTGGCGCGCGCGCAGGTGTCGATCGAAAGCATGATTCAACGCGGCCGCAACCCCGGCGAGCCGGTCGCGATCGTCATGGTCACGCACGATGCGCCGGAAACCGCGGTCACCCAGGCGCTCGACGCCATTGCCGCCTCCAGCCGCCTTCTGGGGCCGCCTTGCATGATTCCGATCGAACCTGGCTAGACGCTCAAGTTAACCGCCTGGTAACCGCCTTTCTCTATCAATGATGCCATGCCATCGATGTTTGACTGGTATGAAACGGTGGTGCTGGCGCTGGCTGCAGCTATCGCGGCGCTCTATGCGACGCGTGGACAGCACCTGGCGCGGAATACCCTGATCGCCGCCGTTCTGGGCTCTTGGGCGGTTTATCGCTTGTTCTTGCAGATCTAGACTCTGGCGAGAACTGGGCTGCAAGTGCGTGTCAGCGATTTCTTCGCACGCGGCCCGGAGCAATCGAGCCGATCCCATAGCAGAACGCTCCGCGAAAGCGGACTTACTGAGCCACGCACCTCAAGTACGGCCTCCGATTCAGGAATTTTGCTGCGTGCTCTCCAACGCATGCGCCATCCGCTCGTAGGTATCGGCAAGGCGTTGCAGCATAAGCTTGGTGTCGTGCAGGATCACGTCTTCGCAGATCGCGCGCAACTCTTCGGCCCGATCGCGGAACTGCCGGATGCGCGTTTGCCGGTCGCATAAGCGGGACAGTCTCGGCAGCCGCAGACTCGCGAGCACGCCTTCCTGCCGGATTCGGTCGCGCGCCAGATTGGCGTCTTCAGAAGCGGACTGCATCCTAGTTTTCCTCTGCCACGCGCAATGCGTACCGAATCGCCTCTCGCCGCAAGTTTAAGGCAGGAACCTGCCGTCGGAACACGCCAATCTGAAGGAACATGAGAATCCACTCCCGCCTGGTTCAAATGCTCGATCCAGGAAAATTGTTCCCTTTCGTGCCGCGAACCAGCCACGTCCGCCGCATGGACTTTTTACGGCGCTTCCACGATAGGATTGCCGGCGCATTCCGCGATTCCCTTAATCGTACAAGGGAACTGAGCAGAGCTTGACGTCTTCATACCCGAAACGCCTTTCGGCCGATTCTTCGCGCCGCCCCACCCGTCCACTTTCCGCATTCGAGTGGATGATTGCGCTGCGCTATCTCCGCCCGACCCGGCGCGAAGGATATGTTTCTGTCATTTCCATTTTTTCGTTGATCGGCATCGCCATCGGCGTTGCGGCGCTCATCATCGTGCTCTCCGTGATGAACGGATTCCGGCACGAACTGCTGGGCCGCATCCTGGGCCTGAACGGCCATGCCGTCGTGCAAAGCCTCGGTGGCAACATGACGAATTATGATCGGATCGCCGCCCGCGTACGCAAGGTCCCGGAAGTCACCCGCGTCACGCCCATTATCGATGGGCAGGTAATGGCAAGCGCCAACGGACTCAACAGCGGCGTGCTGGTGCGCGGCATCCGGCCCGAAGACCTGCGGAAGCTCGGCACCGTTTCGAACTCCCTGTCGGGAGGCGCGCTTGGGCACTTCGGCCACGCCGATTCGGTCATCATCGGCGCCAGGCTGGCTGACAAAATGCGGCTCTATCCCGGGCTGCCGATCACTCTGATCGCGCCGCGCGGCAATGTCACCCCGTTCGGCACCACGCCACGGGTTAAGAGCTATGCGGTCGCGGGCACTTTCCGCGTGGGCATGAGCGAATACGACCAGACGTTCGTGTTCATGCCGCTGGAGGAGGCGCAGCTCTATTTCAACATGGATAATTCCGTCAGCGGTCTCGAAGTAATGGTGACCGATCCCGACCGCGTGAACGACATCGCCAACCGCATCGCGGCTGCCGCGGGGCCCGCCTACCGCGTGGTGACATGGCAGGACATCAACTCCAGCCTGTTTGGAGCGCTGCAGGTGGAGCGCAACGTGATGGCGCTGATCCTAGGACTCATCGTGCTCGTGGCGGCGCTCAACATTATCTCCGGCCTGATCATGCTGGTGAAGGACAAGGCCGGGGACATCGCCATTCTTCGCACCATGGGCGCGCGCCGCAGCGCCATCATGCGCATTTTCTTCATCGCTGGCGCCAGCATTGGCGTGACCGGCACGATGCTGGGCTTCATTATTGGGGTCCTGTTCTGCGCCTATATCGAGGAGATCCGGCAGTTCCTCTCCTCGCTTACGGGCACGACGCTGTTCGACCCCACCATTTACTTCCTGAGCCGAATTCCCGCCGAAATGGATCCGCGTGAAGTTGCGTTCGTGGTGATCCTCGCGCTGTCGCTGTCATTCCTGGCGACGCTCTATCCTTCCTGGCGCGCGGCGCGGCTCGATCCGGTCGAGGCGTTGCGCTATGAGTGAGCCGGCGCTGCAGCTGGAGAACGTTGCCCGCCGTTACAAACAGGGGCAGGGCGCCACCCTGGAAGTGTTCCGCGAGGTAAATCTCGCGCTGGCAGGCGGCGAACTGGTGGCGCTGGTTGGGCCGTCCGGCGCGGGCAAGTCGTCCTTGCTGCACATGGCGGGTTTGCTGGAACGGCCCTCGGAAGGCGAAATTTATATCGGCGGGGCTGCTGCCTCGCAGTTGCCGGATCGCGAGCGCACGCGTCTTCGGCGAGACTGCATCGGCTTCGTCTATCAGGCGCACCACCTGCTGCCCGAGTTCAGCGCCTTGGAGAATGTCATCGTGCCCCAGCGCATCGCGGGCAGATCGCGCGCCGAGGCCGAACACGAAGCCGAACGGTTGTTGGGGCTTGTCGGATTAAACGAACGATTGGAGCACCGGCCCGCGCAGCTCTCCGGCGGCGAGCAGCAGCGCGTGGCCCTGGCCCGGGCCTTTATCAACCGGCCGCGCATCCTGTTCTGCGACGAGCCGACCGGCAATCTCGACGGGGACACGGCACACGCGATGGTCGACCTCATCTTCGGCCTGAACCGCGAACGCGGGACGACCCTGGTGCTGGTGACGCACGACCTCGAACTCGCCCGCCGCACCTCGCGCATCATCCGCCTACGCAATGGCACCGTGCTCTCCGACGAACGGACC
>DATIEM010000134.1:0-4498 GCA_035455725.1 Rhizomicrobium sp.
TAAACCCGCCTCACCTCCGGGCAATTGGGAAGGTGCTCGGCAAGGCGCTCCAGCCGCTCGGCATCGGCGAACACGATTGTGGCGCCGGAGTCGGCCAGCCCGTACTCCAGTTCCGGTCCCGTCCACCAGGCATTCAGCGGAGTGACGATCGCGCCGATGATTCCGGCGCCGTAGAAGATCGCCGGCCACTCCGGCAGATTTCGCATGATCAGGGCAACGCGGTCACCCTTATGCACGCCTTGCTTTTGCAGCTCTTCCGCGATGGCGATCGCGGCGCGATAAAAAGCTTCGTAGGTGATGCGCTCGTCCTCGCAGACGAGAAATTCCCGGGTTGGATAGGTGGCATGCGCGAGCATCAGGAGTTCGCGCAAGGTTGGCGGCGCGTTCTTCCACACGCGAGTCCTGATGCCGCGGATTTCCACCTCGGCCATTTCCAGCGGCGAGCCCGGCTGTGTCAGCAGCGCATGTGCCTGCGCAATCGACATTGCGGGCCATGGTTTCGGGGAGGTGGGTTCCGACATCCCCGTCACGTTATCCGCCGCAAAGCACTGCCCGCAACCGCCCAAAGGGAGCGGTTCTCTTGTCATGGTTTTGGGCTACTCTGGTCGCAGCGATAACCGGGAGCGTTAGGATGACCAAAGCCGAAGCCGTCGGTCTCTCCCCCGAACGGCTTGCGCGGCTCGACCGCCGAATGACTGAAAAGTACGTCGAGACGGGGCTGCTTCCCGGTTTCATCGTGCAGATGTTCCGGCGGGGCGCGTTGGCCCACACCGGGATGGCGGGCCGGATGGATATCGAGCGCGGCAAGGCGATGCAGGAAGACGCGATCTTCCGCATCTACTCCATGACAAAGCCGATCACTGCCGTGGCGCTGATGATGCTGGTGGAAGAAGGCAGGATCGCGCTCGACGACGAGGTGCACACCCATATTCCGTCCTGGAAAAGGCAGCGTGTATATGTCAGCGGCGTCCCCAGCCTCACCGGCAGCACCGCCGGGCAGTTTGTCACTGCGCCGCCCAAGCGCCGCATGAAGGTAATCGATCTAGCCACCCACACCTCGGGCCTGACCTACGGATTCATGGCGCGAACGGCCGTGGATGCCGAATACCGCCGCCTGAAAATCGGCGACTTCCAGACTCCCGGCGGGCTCGACGGCTTGATCGAGCAGCTCGCAGCCGTGCCGCTGGACTTCTCGCCCGGTGACTACTGGAACTATTCAGTTTCCATCGACGTGCTGGGCTATCTGGTCCAGAAGCTCTCCGGCCAAACCCTTGGCGAATTCCTGCGAACGAAAATTTTCGGGCCGCTGGGCATGACCGACACCGCCTTTTCGGTGTCCGCCAGCAAGCTGGACCGCTTCGCGTCCTGCTACATGCCGAAGAAAGGTGGCGGACTGGACGTGCAGGACGATGCGCAAGGCTCGCCGTTTGCGGAACAGCCCAGGCTGGAATCGGGCGGCGGCGGGCTTGTTTCCACCGCGGCCGATTACATGCGCTTCTGCCGCATGATGCTGAACGGTGGCGAGCTGGACGGCGCGCGCCTGCTGTCGCCCAAGACAGTGGAGATGTTCAGCCTCAATCTCCTGCCCGGCGGCAGGATGATGTCAGAGATGGTGCCCGGCGAAGGTATGTTCAGCGAGACGAGCTACGCCGGAGTCGGCTTCTCCGTCGGCTGCGGTGTCACCTGCGACTTGAGCAAGACCCATATCCCGGGCAGCGTCGGCGAATATTTCTGGGGCGGCGCGGCGGCCACCGCTTTCTGGATCGATCCCAGGGAAGACCTCGCGGTCGTTTTCATGACGCAAGTGATGGGCACGGAGGCGCGGCTGGCGCTCCGCCGCGATCTTCGAACGCTGGCCTACTCCGCCATCGTGCGCTGAAGCCCTTGTGTGCCGCCGGCGCGTGACGGAAGCTGCGCGCCGGTGCGCGTGCTTGGGGGCTGAGCCATGACTGTGCCGAGTATTCGCGGCGTTATTCGCCGCAATCTGCTGATCGTCTTCCTCATCGCGCTTTTCGCGGGCGGCGGCGGCTTCTACCTGCTGCTCGAACGCGCGGCGATGGACAATGCCGAACAGCAGGCAGAGCTGATGCTCTCGTCGGCCCTGGCGGTGCGCGGCTACACCACGAAACACATCCTTCCGAACTTCAGCAAAATGAACGACGGCGTCTTCCATGAGGAGACAGTTCCGGCGTTCGCGGCGCAAACCGTGTTCCGCAGCGTGAGCGCGGGCGACAACGCCTACAGCTATCGTGAAGCGGCCCTCAATCCTACGGCCCTGTCCGACCGCGCGGGTCCGTTTGAGGTCGAACTCATCCGCCAGTTTCGCGCCAATTCCGGGCTGAGGGAAATGCGCGGCGTGATCGATTCCGGCAACCAGCGCCTGTTCTATCTCGCCCGGCCAATGCGGATCAAAGATCCGAACTGCCTGATCTGCCACGACACGCCGGCCCGCGCGCCAAAGGCGATGCTGGCGAAATATGGCCCCAACAACGGCTTCGGCTGGCACATGGGCGACATCATCGCCGTGCAGCTGCTGACCGTGCCGGTCACCCAGCAGTTCCGCAGCACCGTCACGCTGGTGGGAATCCTGATCGGCGGCCTGGCGCTGATTTTCGCCGTCGCCTATTTCGCGCTTACCGCCGCGATGGAAGCGACCGTGGCCGCTCCCCTGAGCCGGCTCGCCAAAGCCGCCGAACAGGCCAGCCGCTCCACCTCGGTCGTGTCTGAACTACCGGCATCGGGGGCTCGCGAGATTCGCGTTCTGGCCGAAGCCATCCAGCGGCTGCGGATCAGCCTCATAAAGGCGCTGGCACAGATCGGGGGCAAGCATGACTAGCATCGGGCGCAGCGCGCTGCTGGCCGCCTTTATCGCCTCGGTTGTGCTGTGGGGAATCGCGCTTGGCACCGAGAGCGACCCGGTGCTGGGCATCGGCATGGCGCACCTCGTGTTGACAACACTCGCGATCGCAGCCACCGCCGTGCTGGCCGTCATGACAGCGGGCAAGCTGATCCTTAGCCTTGCCGGCAGCCTGACAGGTATGCCCGCGACTGGCTTTCAGCGTGTCATCATCTACGGATTGCTGACCTTTGCCGCGACGTTCGCGACGCTGCAGTATTTTGGCTTCAATCTGAGCGCGGTGCTCACCACCTCCGCGATCGTCACCGCCGCCGTTGGCTTTGCCATGCAGCCGACCTTGTCCAGCATGATCGGGGGGCTGGCGCTGCATGCGGATCGTGCCCTCCGGATCGGCGATTGCGTGATGTACGAAGGCGATCTGGTACGAGTCGATTCCATGAACTGGCGCGCCGCGTCGGGGCGCCGGCCCGATGGAAAGCTTGTCGTGATCCCAAATACCAAGCTGTCCGACGTGTCGGTGGAAATTTTTCATCACGATCGCGCCCATCGGCTGGAAGTTAATTTTCTCGGCCCCATCAACCATCCCCCCCAGGCGATTTGCGATCTTGTGCGCGATGCCGTTTCCGACCTTGCGCTGGTCGAAAAGGGACGGCCGGTTGGCATCGCGCCGGTTGCCTTCGACCCTGCGCAGGAAGCAATCCGTTTTAGAATTCAGTATTGGACGCGAGGTTACTGGAGCCGCAGCCTCATCGAGGGCGAGATCGTGCGGCGGGTCTGGTACGTGTTTCAGCGCAACCGCATTCCGTTGCCAAATCCAAATCCCTGCGCGTTGGCCTCCGCCAGGCGAAATCATCAGTCTGCGCTGGATGATCCAGAACAGATTGCGGCAGGCCTCGCGCACGTGCCACAGGGGAGCTACAGCGATGAAGAGGCCCACCAAATTGCGCGGCAATCACGGCTGCTGTTGTTCGCGCCTGACGAGCGACTCATCATGCCGGAATGGAGCAGCGGCTGGGAGTATCTGCTGCTGCGCGGCGAAGCCGATGAGGTGCCGGAATTCGATCTGACGCCGGAAATCACCGGTGCGCGCAGGCCTATGATGGTCGAGCGCCTCGGGCCGACCGCCGCCATCACCCGCGTTGCCGACGAGTTGTCGCTGCTGATCGGACCTTACGCAAAGCTGGCTGTCATCCGCGTGGGAGACCGTACCGAAACCTACGAACAATTGTGCCGGGAAGTGGCGCTGGAGATCCCCGACGAATCGGCGCGCGGCAGTTTCCTGAAAAAGATGCTGATCGAGACGGCGCATCGCTGGCGGCCCGGCACGATGATTCCGGCGCGGCGGAATGCGAGCGGGCAACTTGCCTCCGAGCCGTCGCTGCGGGCCTTTGGGGAAGTCGCGTTGCTGGCCGCGCCCGCCGGCCTTCTGCGCCCCTCGCAACGGCTGGCGGGCGGAATGAGGCCATAGGGCTGGGGATCCGACTTTACGGCCCAAGCACACCACTATGCGTTGCGAACGTATCAAATACAGACACTAGATATGCCTTATAAATCAAAGCCATTGACTCTCTGCAACTTCGCGCGTTCTGTAGAGAACGAGAACAGAACAGAATGGCTGAAATCCGCTCCGTACGGCAGGCA
>DATIEM010000135.1:0-100566 GCA_035455725.1 Rhizomicrobium sp.
GCGCATCGGTATCCTCGTGATGACGCTGCTCGGCATCGCGCCACTTGTGGTGCGTGCCTTTGAATTCCCCGCATTGCGCGAACGCTGGGATACGGATGCCTACGGCTCGATCACCTGGTTTCTGCTTGGGCTGCACACCACGCATCTTCTCACGGATGTGGGGGACACGATCGTGTTGGCCGTCCTCATGTTTACGCGACATGGCGAGGTTCCAAAACGGTTCACCGATGTGTCCGACAACGCAGCCTACTGGTATTTCGTCGTGCTGAGCTGGGTGCCGATCTATTTCGTTCTTTACTGGCTACCGAGGATCGGATGAGCATTACCGAGCATCATCATGGGGCCTACGCCGGTGCGGCTCTTTTCTTCGGTGCCTTGGCCTGGGGGATGAGCACCGTGCTGGGCGCGGCTTACGCCGACGAAACCTGTGCCATGCGCATGATGATCAGCGGCGGACTCGCGCTCGCCGGCGTTGTTCTGGTGATTATCGGGACATTCCTGTCCTGGCGCTCGCTGCGGCTGTTGCAGGCGATCAACATTGCGCCGGCAATGCCCGCGCGAAATGCGCGAATCTATCTAGCCCGCATCAGTCTGATGGCGGCGGGTCTGTTTGCGCTTGCCCTTCTCTATCAACTCGCGGCTTCCGGTATTTTCAGCGGCTGCGAGCGATGATTGGCTACGAGTGGAGCTTCGACCCATTCGTCACGATTCCGTTGGCGCTTTCCGGCGCGCTGTACGCCACGGGGTTGGCGCGACTCTGGAACCGCGCCGGTGTCAACGGAAGCGTAAAGACATGGCAGGCAGCGTGCTTCGCCGCTGGCTGGCTATCGCTCTTTGGTGCTCTAGTCACACCACTGCATGAACTGGGTGAGCACCTCTTCACCGCGCATATGATCGAGCACGAAGTGCTGATGGTCGTAGCTGCGCCGCTGCTCGCGCTCTCGCGCCCGATCGGCGCGTTTCTATATTCGCTTCCCCGAAGCTGGCGTCATTGGCTCAGCCGCAGCGCCGGCGCGCGCTGGATCTCTGTCCCTTGGAATTGGCTGATGCGGCCGCTCGACGCCACCATCTTGCATGGCGCGGCGATCTGGATTTGGCACACACCGAGGCTGTTCGATGCGACGGTAACCAACGAAACCATGCACCGTCTGCAGCATATCAGTTTTTTGGTCACGGCGCTGTTCTTCTGGTGGGCAATTTTTCGCCGCGGCCGGCGCGATTACGGAATCGGCGCTGTCCACGTGGCGGCTACAATGGCCCATACGAGCATTCTCGGCGCGTTGATCGCGTTGGCGCCGCGCCTGCTTTACGTGGCCCAGACCAGTGACGCGCCTGCCTTCGGCCTCACGCCCATAGAGGACCAGCAACTGGGTGGGCTAATCATGTGGGTTCCGATGGGAACGCTTTACGCGGCAATCGCGCTAGCGTTGATTGGGCTGTGGATCGGCGCGCGCAGCCGCAAGCCCTCATATGCGAAATGATGTAACCGGCGTCCACCTGATTTTGCGCCGGTCTACACGCCCGCCCATATCCTCATCGTCGTAGACGATTGGCTGGAGCGGGAAATCGAGGCGTGGAGGCTCGCGAAAGCTGTTTACGTTCACCGTGAACCAGCCGCGTCCCCCGTCCGGCAACAGAGCTCCAATGTATACACCGCAATTGGCGCAAATCAGGAAGTCCGCTGTTTTCAGTCCGAAGCGGTAGCGGACGAGCTTCTCCCTGTTGCGTACGTCGATCCGCATCGCGCCCTGCGGATCGCTCGTGTTGCGCGCCCCATGGGCCCGACAAAACGTGCACATGCAGGCGCGCAGGCCGAGGTCAGTCAGACCGGCACTCGCCTCGAAGATGTACCAGAGATTGCCGCAATGACATCGACCTTCGAACTTCGGCATGGCTCTATACCGGCCGGGAAGTAAAGCCGCCGATCGCCTCTTCCGCAGCGGCCGCAAGATCGAACAGCCGATCTTCGCCGTGCTCCGGACCGATGAGCTGCACGCCAACAGGCAATCCGTCGCCATTCATGCCTACTGGCATCGCGATGGCGGGCAGATGCAACGTGGTAGCAGGCGCGATCCAGCAGGGCATCGTCATATAAGAAACAGACTGGCCATCCACATCGAGTTTCCGCCCGAAGAACGGCTCAGAGTGATCGTGCGGAAACGCCGTCACCGGAGCGACGGGCATGAGAATGGCATCCCAATCCTGGAAGAACGCGGTCATTCGGTCCTTCAGCCGCTGGCGCGCGGCCAGGGCTTGGGCCAATTCGTAATAGCGAGACGTACAGACGAGCCGGTTGAACGCGGGGCTCCAGGGGTCCGGACTGTCGCCCACGGCCTGCTTGTCCGCTTCGCGCGTCTTCTCCATTTCGGCCAGCATGGTTTCCGGGAAGCCGGCCGCGAGAATGGGCGCAAGGATACGGCGATAGGCGAGGAGCAACTCCCTGCTGTCAACCGGCGACGCGATTGGCTTCACAATGGCGCCTTGCGCCTCGAGCGCATGGGCAGCCCGCGCCACGCCGTCCCTCACGTCGCGCGCGAGCGGGAAATTTGAGTCCTCCTGCCACACGGCAATCCGCATCCCGCGAATACTCTTGCGTTCGGAAAGCTTGCCGCTGAGCACCGTCCAGAAGAGCCGCAGGTCTTCGGGGTTGCGCGCCATTGGGCCGCCGACACCGAGATCGAGTTCGTAATATTGCTCCGGCAGCGGGGGGATGTGCCCCCGCATCGGCAGCACACCCCAGGTCGGCTTGAGAGCATAGACGCCGCAAAAGCTTGCAGGCGTGCGTAGGGAGCCGCCGATATCTGAGCCGATTTCCAGCGCTGTGATCCCGCAGGCTAATGCCGCTGCGGCGCCGCCGGACGAACCGCCCGGCACCCGGTTCAGGTCGTAGGGGTTGTTCGTGGTGCCGGAGACAGCATTGTAGCTTTGCCAGTCGCCCAGCATGTATGGCACGTTTGTCTTGCCCCAAATCACGGGGCCTTGCGAACGGGCGCGCCGCACCAACTCGGCGTCGTCGCAGCGTTTGTCGCGTCCCGTAAGCCCGGCGGCCCCTGCCGTCGCGGGCATGTTCTCCACATCGAAGCCGTCCTTAATCGTAATCGGTAGGCCGGCCAGCGCGCCCAGTTCTTTTCCATTTGCGCGTGCATCATCGATCGCTTCGGCCTTTCGATAGGCGCGCTCCAGATCGGTCGCTATCACCGCGTTGATTTTCTTCGCCAGCGACTCGTGCCGCGAGACATGCGCGTCCAGCAGTTCGCGTGCGGAAATCTCCTTTCTCTGCAGCTGTGCGAGCGCCCCACGAGCGGTGGCGTAAATCATTTCAGTCATCCCGTTCCCCATCCGCCATCACACATCGGTCCAGCCGGATTCGATTAGATCGGCGCGCCAAGTGGCGCGCCGCTCGCGCACACTGCGTGATCGATCCGGCCACGAGCAACGGCGCCTTCGAGCGCCTCGAGGGCGCCAGACTGCAATCTCAACCCCAAAAGGCGGCCGCGCTCCACTGGCCCCGGAAAGCTCACGGGACCCAGCGGCACCGGGGCAAAACCGACCCGGCCATAGTACGGCAAATCGCCAACGAGCAATATCGTGCGATAGCCGAGCCGCTCGGCTTCCAAGATCCCCCGCTGCATGAGACCGATGCCTATGCCCCGTCCGCGTTGATCCGGCTGAACTGCCAAAGGTCCAAGCAGCAGGGCAGGGGCAGGGCCCACGAAAATCGGCCAGAAGCGGATGGAGCCGCGCAGTGTGTGCTTCTCGATCGCTACAAAACTCAGCGAATAAACGGGGTTAACGCCTTCGCGCAGTCGGTATGCGGCCTTCGCATATCGGCCCGGTCCGAAGATGCCGGCCACCAGCGCCTCGACCGCCGAAGCATGGTCGGATTGTTCGGGCCGGATCTCCCATTCCATACGTTTTTGCACTTCGGTGTGTCCCTGCCTTGCCGGCTCCGTATGCCGCTACTTGCATTTGGCGCAAGCTCACCAGTACGGCTGTTGCGTGCCTTCGCCTATTAATTCGGTGAGGCGCCGCAAGGTGCCGGGTGTAGCGTCGCCGGGAGGTGACTCCGCCTTGGCCCAAAGAATTTCCGCAATTTCGGCATTCGGCCGAAAGGCAAAATAGGCGTTCGGCACGCGGTAGAGCGCCACCACATTGGTGGCCATGCCGACTGCGCGCGTGTAGAGGCCGTGGAGAATGGGACTCTCAGCTTGCTGCAAGCCTATCTCTTCCTGCAACTCCCGGATGATCGCCTCGGCTGGAGGTTCTCCCCGTTCCACGCCACCACCGGGCAAGTGCCACCCCTTTGAATAGCGCTGCCGGACAAGGAGAACGCGTCCCGCCTCGTTTTGCAGAATGGCACTGACTCCGAACGCAACCGGGGTGCGTAATGCCTTGAAGGCAATAAGCCAGGGCAGAAGCAACGACTGGCGCGCCGGCATCTCAAGGTTCCGAAGCGTTCGCCCCGAACCTAGCCGCTAAACGTCTTGGCTGCATCTCCCGAATGATGGACTCCGGTCGGGCCCACGGAGCGCAATCTATTGAGCCGTCTGCTCAGGCGGTACTCATCCAAAGCAATCAAACCGCCGGCAATGGCCCCGGCTAAAGCACCTATTGGCAATGCGTAGAACACGTCCCGGTCACAGCCCAGTGCAATGATCGCCGTCACCAAGAGGCCCGTCCACTGCGCCACATTCCTGGGCATGCGCTGATCCATGGAGTCTCTAACGCACGATTACGGACTATGGCGCGGAGCGGAAGCAGATGCCTAATAAATCGTTAACGACGGTAATTGCCACGGGTTTGCCTAGTCCGCCAGCCGCCAAGGAGGAAATCGGCGCATCTCGCCGGCGTGGTAAAGGCAGAGCTTCACGCCGGCCGGATCGGTGAGTCACGCCTCGCGCCATGGCCAGCGCTGGTCCGCGGGATTACTGTCGAAGCCGATGCCTTTGGTCTTCAGGTCTGCCACGCAGGCATCCAGATCTTCGCATTCCAAATAGATTTGCGGCCCGCGGCCGGCCCATTCGCATTGTCAGTAACCTGCAACGAGAAGGTGGCCTGCCGTCGCCCACTTCAAAGCGGGCGTAATGATGCGGACTCTTTACGATCAGCTGGAGCCCGAGCGTTTGATAGAAAAAGATCGGGCGCTCCAGATCGAGCGTGGGAACGGTGACCTGATTCCAGCGCATCCGAAGAGGCTAACGCAGCAACTCCATCACGTCATAGACGGATTCTTGTCCCGGGAACGGGAATTCGATGCGCGCCCGTCCCGGCCCCGCCGCAGAAAGCAGTCCAATGGCATCGTCCGGCGAGGTTTGGGGGCCAGCGGAGGCGCCGTTACCGGAGTAGGCGTGCGTCGGCTCGCCTTTTACGGACCACGCGCCCAGCAGGACATAGCCGCCGGACTCATGCGGGTAGAGGTAACCCGCGAGCCGTTGCGTGCCACCCATTTTCTCGAAGAACAGATGACCACCGCGCTCGCTCACGCGACACGAAAACCAGCCATAGCCGATGGCTGGGAGAATGCCGCCGCTTTTCGCCGTGCGGCAATGCCACTGTCCGACAACCTCGCCACGCGAAATTGGATGCATGCCGCCGGCCAACGCGGCGTGCACCGCCCTGGCATCCCGTTGGATTGCACCATCCTGGGCGGCGTCCATGCCTTTGGCACGCGCTTCCTGCAAACGCGAGAGACGTTGAACATCGTACGGCGAGGCCACATCTTCCCATCTGGCTTGCGCGGCGGTGATCGAGAGAAGCGAAACAGAAAGAACCGAAAGCCTGAGCACGGCCTTGATGCTCATTCGTCCCTATCCTCCGGGCCGGTCCAGCCCTGGAGCTGGCTCGAGGGCGGAGTCCCGATAATGTGGTAACCCGCGTCAACGTAATGAATCTCACCGGTGACGCCCAAGGACAGATCGCTGACAAGGTAAAGAGCGGCGTTGCCCACATCGTCGAGGCTGACAGTGCGCCTGAGAGGACTCTGCGCTTTGTTCCACTTAAAAACGGTCCGTGATTCGCTGATTACCGACCCTGCAAGCGTGCGCATGGGGCCGGCAGAGATAGCGTTAACGCGGATGTTATCCGGTCCCAGATCGGCCGCGAGATATCTCACGCTCGCCTCCAGCCCCGCTTTCGCCACGCCCATCACGTTGTAGTTGGGCGTGACCCGTTCAGAACCGAGATAGGTGAGCGTGAGAAGCGCGCCGCCGCTGTCCTTCATCAGCGGCAAGGCACGGCGAGCAACATCCGTAAACGAAAAGCAGGAAATCGCGAGCGAGCGGGTGAAATTCTCGCGCGACGTTTCCACATATCGGCGCTTCAGCTCTTCACGATCGGAATAGGCGATGGCGTGCACCACAAAATCAACCCGCCCCCATTCACGCGCCAGTATGTCGAACGCGGCATCGAGTTCTGCGTCGTTCCCAACATCTGCCTGAAGCAGAATGTTGGCTTCGATGGAGTCCGCGAGCGGCCTGAGCCGCTTACCCTGCGCCTCGCCCTGGTAGGTGAAGGCAATCTCGGCGCCATTCGCGTAAAGCGTCCGCGCGATCCCCCACGCAATAGAGTGGTCGTTAGCCACGCCCATCACCAGCCCACGCCGGCCCTGCATCAGCGGATTGCGCATGGATCAGGCGTCGTAGCGCTGGAACACCAACGTGGCGTTCGTGCCACCGAAGCCGAAGGAGTTGGATAACACTCGCTCGAGCTTCGCGCCATCTACCCGCGAACGGACGATGGGAGCATCGGCGATTTCGGGATCCAGCTCGTCGATATTCGCGCTTTCGGCGATGAAACCGTTCTTCATCTGCAGGATGGAATAAATGGCTTCCTGGGCGCCCGCCGCACCGAGCGAATGGCCAGTCAGCGACTTGGTGGAATTGATTGGAGGCATACGGTCGCCGAACACCTCGCGCGTGGCCTTCACTTCAGTGATATCGCCCACTGGCGTCGCGGTGCCGTGCGCATTGATATAGTCGATGGGACCTTCCACGGTGGCGATGGCCTGGCGCATGCAGCGCACGGCGCCTTCGCCGGAGGGAGCTACCATGTCGTGTCCGTCGCTGGTGGCGCCATAGCCCACGAGCTCGCAATAGATTTTCGCACCCCGCGCTTTGGCGTGTTCCAGTTCCTCCAGCACCAAAAGGCCGCCGCCGCCGGCGATCACGAAGCCGTCGCGATCCTTGTCGAAGGCGCGAGAGGCATGTTCTGGGGTGTCGTTGAACTTCGACGACATGGCTCCCATCGCGTCGAAAAGCGCCGATAATTCCCAGTCCAGCTGCTCTCCACCGCCGGCGAACACGATGTCCTGCTTTCCGTATTGGATCATCTCGGCGGCGTTCCCAATACAGTGCGCGCTGGTGGCGCAAGCAGAGCTGATCGAGTAGTTCACGCCCTTGATCTTGAACCAGGTGGAAAGCACCGCCGAGCAGGTAGACGACATTGCCTTCGGCACCGCGAAGGGGCCTATTCGCTTGGGGCTATGATTTTCGCGCGTGATGTCGGCCGCCTTCACAATGGCGTCCACCGAGGGCCCGCCGGAGCCAACAATCAGCCCAGTCCGCTCGTTCACCACGTCTTTTTCTTCGAGGCCCGAATCCTGCAGCGCCTGCTGCATGGAAAGAAACGCGTAAGCGGCCGTATCTCCCATGAAGCGCTTGGCCCGACGATCGATCGTGGCGTCCAGGTCGATGCTCGGCTTCCCATGCACCTGGCTACGGAAACCGAATTCAGCTTCTTTCTTTCCCAAGCTGATGCCGGATTTCGCTTCGCGCAGCGAGGCCAGCACCTCCTGCGTGTTGTTGCCGATAGAGGACACGATCCCCATGCCGGTCACGGCGACCCGTCTCATGCACCTTCTCCCTGGCAGGCGCGGCGGAAACGCGCCCCGTCGCACCTCTTGGACAGCACCAACGCAATCAGGCGGCCGACGCTACCTCTGCGCCTTCCGTAAACAATCCCACTCGAAGATCTTTCGCTTCGTAGATCGTCTTGCCGTCCACCTGCATGATCCCGTCGCCGATACCGACGACCAGGCGGCGCATGATCACGCGCCTCAGATCTATGTAGTAGCTGACCAGCTTGTTGGTAGGCAGCACCATGCCTGAAAATTTCACTTCCCCCACGCCCAAGGCGCGACCGCGGCCGATTCCGCCCAGCCAGGCGAGAAAGAAACCGATCATTTGCCACATAGCGTCCACGCCAAGACATCCCGGCATTACGGGATCCCCCTGGAAGTGGCACTTGAAGAACCAGAGGTCCGGCTTCAAATCGAGTTCCGCCTCAATGCGCCCCTTGTCGGCAGAGCCCCCCTTTTCCGAAATTTTGGTGATGCGGTCGAACATTAGCATAGGCGGCAGCGGCAGCTGCGCGTTGCCCTTGCCGAACAGTTCGCCGCGGGCGCAGGCGAGCAGTCCTTGCAGATCGAAGCTCGATTGTCTGCCCAGCATGGGGTCTCCCGTCCTTCCGCCTCCCATGAACGCCCTTGACTTTGGATCGTTCAGGACGAATTTTCATTATTTTAGAATGGTTCTAACCGATATCGGTTAAAGCAGCTTACCAGAGTTTTGGCGGAGGCGTCAGCGGGCGCCCGCACTGTTTCGCAGAGTATTGAGGTCATGACCGTATCAAGAAGGCGAAAAGAAACCCAGAGCGAGCACGCCGTGGAGCGACTTAGGGCTGTGGGCCTGCGCCCAACGCGACAGCGCGCTGCACTCGTTCGAGTGCTGGGCAGCGAGCACCGGCATGTCTCGGCAGAATTGCTACACAAGGAGGCACAGAAGGCTGGCGTGCCCGTTTCGCTTGCCACGGTCTACAACACCCTGCATCAGTTCACGGAGGCCGGCCTGCTGCGCGAGGTGGTGGTCGCCAGCGGCCGCACCTACTTCGACACCAACACCGGCGACCATCAGCACTTCTTCTGCGAGGACGACGGCGAGCTGATCGATATTGACGGTGAGGTCATCGAGGTGGCCGGGGTGCCCACCCCGCCCCGCGGGATGAAACTGGATCGGGTCGACGTGGTCGTGCGGGTAAAGAGATCAGTTTAGAAATATTCTAAAGTGTGTTGACAGGGGCAGAGGCAACGCGCATTTTAAGGATCGGCACGGGCAGGCATGCCCGACAGACAAAGGAGGACCTCATGGCAAACCTGAAGAGTTCCAAGACTGCGCAGAACCTGAAAGATGCGTTTGCGGGCGAGAGCCAGGCGAACCGCCGCTATCTTTATTTTGCGCAGAAAGCGGATGTGGAAGGTTATAACGACGTCTCCGCCGTGTTCCGCTCAACCGCGGAAGGGGAAACGGGTCACGCGCACGGCCATCTGGAATTTCTCGAAGCTGTTGGCGATCCGGCTACCGGTGAGCCGATCGGCGGCACCGACCTGAACCTCAAGGCCGCCATTGCCGGCGAGACGCACGAATACACCGATATGTATCCGGGCATGGCGCGCACCGCCCGCGAGGAAGGCTTCGAGGAGATCGCCGACTGGTTCGAGACGTTGGCGAAAGCCGAGAAGTCCCACGCCGGCCGCTTCCAGCGCGCGCTGGATTCTTTGGGACAGTAAGATGCTCGCTTTCCTCCCCCGCCTGCGGGGGAGGTTCTGAGCGAGCTTACGCGAGCGAAGCGGAAGGGGCCTTCTCATTCCCCCTCCGTCGCGCTTCGCGCGACACCCTCCCCTAAACGGGGGAGGAAAGAGATCGTAATGGCCAGCAAAGAAGGCAGCCTCGATGCGCCGACCCGCGAGCCCATCGCGTGGCGCACAGACGATTTCTACGACGAGCAGAAGCTCGACGCGGAGATGCGGCGCATCTTCGATGTGTGTCACGGGTGCCGCCGCTGCTTCAATTTGTGCGATTCCTTCCCGCGCCTCTTCGACCTGATCGACAACGGCCCCACCGGGGAAGTGGACGGGCTGAACAGCGAGAATTTCCCTGCGATCGTGGAAGCCTGCACGCTCTGCGACATGTGCTTCATGACGAAGTGCCCGTACGTGCCGCCGCATCCGTTCAATGTCGATTTTCCGCACCTGCTGCTCAGGCATCGCGCGGTCGAGGTGAAGAACGGCAACAAGGATTTTACCCAGCGCCAACTCGCGGAGATGGATCGTAACGGGCGGCTCGCGGTGCCCCTCAGCGGGTTCGTCAACTGGGGTGCGGAGAAGGACAACAAGCTCACCCGTCCGCTGATGGAGAAAACCCTCGGCATCGACCGCCACGCGAGCCTGCCGAAATTCGCTTCGCAAACCTTCCTGCGCGCTGACAAGAAAGATCCGATCGCGCCGAATAAGAGCGCGCCGGCGTTCGGCAAGCGCAAGGCGGCGCTCTACGCCACGTGTTTCGTGAACTACAACAAGCCCGACACCGGCATGGCGGCACGCGCGGTGCTGAACCATGTGGGCGTGGAAACCCGCGCAGCCTATCCCGGCTGCTGCGGCATGCCGTTCCTCGAGCAGGCGGAAATCTCCCGCGTGGCGGATCAGGCGGCCGAGGTCTCGAAGGAGTTGGTGAAGCTGATCGCCGAGGGCTACGACATCGTCACGCTCACCGCCTCCTGTGGCCTGATGCTGAAGTTCGAATGGCCGCTGATCGTGCCGCAGAACGAAGACGTGAAGCGGCTGTCGGAAGTAGTGTTCGATATCGACGAATACGTGGTCGACATCGCAAAGAAAGAAGGACTGCCGGCCGGCATGAAGCCGCTGCCGGAAGGCGTGACGGTGCATCTGCCCTGCCACGCTCGCGCGCAGAACATGGGTCCGAAGGCGGCGGAGATGCTGCGCCTCATTCCGGATACGCCCGTGGATGTGATCGAGCGCTGCTCTGGTCACGGTGGCACCTTCGGGGTCGTCACGAAAACCCACAATGTGGCGGAGAAGGTGGGCCGTCCGGTATTCCGCACCGCGCTGCAACAGGCGCGCGGCCACATTGTTTCAGATTGTCCGCTGGCGGCGCAGCACATCGTGCAGAACGTGCGCGAAATGGCGGCAAAAGACGGCAAAGAGGCCCGGGTGAAGGAGCCGGAACATCCGATCCAAATCATGGCCCGCGCGTTTGGCCTGATGGAAGGTTGAGAAAATGCCCGCAACGGAACGCAAGATCACCCCTGCCGACATTCTCGCTTGGGAGAAGTACTCCACCGAGCGCAGCGCATTCCGCAAGAACATCGTGGCGGTGAAGAAGAACCGGCGGGTGGAGGTCGGTCCCTTCGTCACCTTCTATTTCGAGAATTACGACACGATGTGGCTGCAGGTGCAGGAGATGCTGCACATCGAGAAGGGCGGCGAGGCGCAGCTGCCGGACGAACTCGCGGCCTACAATCCGCTCATCCCGCAGGGCGACGAGCTGATCGCCACGCTGATGATCGAGATCGACGATCCCAAACGGCGCGACCGCGAGCTTTACCGTCTCGCCGGCATAGAGGAATCGGCTTACATTGCACTGAATCAGGAGCGTATTCCCGGCATCCCCACCGCATACGATGAGCGCACCACGCCGGAGGGCAAAACCTCATCGGTTCACTGGGTAAGCTTCAAGTTCATTCCCGAGCAGATCGGGAAATTCAAAATGCCGTCGGTGGAAGCCGTGCTCGGGGTGGCCCACGCCGCCTACAGCCACATGGCCGTCATCATGCCCGACATCCGCGGTGAACTGGCGAAGGACTTCCGTTAGCCTGTGTTTGGCGAGTCTGATGCAATGGTACGTGACCGCGCGCACCGCACATTGCGGGACGTTCGAATCCATCAGGCTATTGCCGATGCCGTCCTTATGAGCGGCGGCGATAATGGCCGTCTCCAGTTGCGCTCCGGCTCGTAGCGGCCATAGGCAAGGACGAATCGCGGCTCGTCGTTATCGTCGGCGAGCGGCAGCGACACGGTTTCGCCGACCATCCTTTCTTGCATTACGATCGGGAAACGCAGCGGTTTGAGCACTTGAAGAGACAGCAGCGCTGAATGGGTCCAACGTTCGGTTTGCTCGGCTGTGGCAGTGGGATGATGGAACCCTTGTCCGGTACGCTCTGACAGGGTGTCGGTCACCATGGTACCCACGAGGCGAAAGCGAAACGCCGGCGGCGCGTCTTCCACTCGCTCTACGAGCACCAGCCGGGACAGATAGGGCTTCAGCACGCGTGGACAAAAATCGCGGCGGCGGGGAGTGCCCATTCCCTTCCGCATCTTATGCCATAGGGCCGTCAGTTCTTCGCAATCTTTGAGGATGAAGGCGTTTGCTGGGTCGCAAAATTGCAACCAGCCCTTTGCCCGCGCGCGCCGATTGAATTGATCGATGAGCGTATCCGGCGAGTCCATTCACGGATTTTCGCCGACCGCGGATCAACAGGGAGTTAACTGGGCGCGATTCTGGCGACTGACGTGCCTCGTCGGATCACGACGCAGCAAGCGCCCGCGGGATTCCAGTCGATCGCTGGCCTCCGGTGGGGCAGCGGGTCTTGATCCCGCGGTGCTCCACCGCCATATCTCTCCAGTCCATGAGCCCAGCAGAGACCTACACGCCTGCGCCGGCAGGCGATTTCGTATTGCCGTTCTCGATGCCGGAGCTTGGCGTCCGCGGCCGCGTGGTACGCCTCGATGCCGTGTCGGCGCGCGCGCTTTTGGCCCATGATATCCCTGAGCCCGCCGGGCGCACGCTGGGCGAGGCTCTGGTTCTCACCGCGATGCTTGGTTCCTCCCTGAAGCTTGACGGCCGCATGACCTTGCAGGCCAAAGCCTCAGGACCGCTCGACCTTCTCACAGTTGATTATTATGGCGCCGACGCCGAACGCGAGCGCGCGGGGCTGCGCGGCTATGCACGTGTCGACCAGTCGAAATTGGCGGCCCTGGAAGAGCGCTCGCCCGCGTTCGCCGATCTTGCCGGCGAAGGAGTGCTGGCTATCACCATCGAACCGCGTCTGGGCGACCAGAGCTACCTGGGTATTGTGCCGCTCTCTTCGCAGAGCATTGGAGCGAGCGCGGAAGGTTACTTCCAACAGTCCGAACAGCTGCCCACCGCGATCAAACTCGCTGCCGCCCCCGCTTACACGCCAGGAAGCCGGCAGGCGGCGTGGCGCGCCGGCGGCATCATGCTCCAGGCGATTCCCGAGCAGGAGCGAGATGAGGACGACTGGAATCGCCTTTCCATGTTTCTGCAGAGCGTTGAAGACATCGAGTTGCTGGATACCGGCTTGGCCCCTGAAGACCTGCTTTGGCGATTGTTCCACGAGGATGCAGTTCGTGTGCATGCATCGGAGCGGCTCGACTTCTATTGCGGTTGCAATACCGAGCCGATTGCGCGGGTGCTACGGGCGTACGACGAAGGTGACCGCCGAGGTCTCGCGGATGCCGACGGCATCATCCGCGCCCGTTGTGAGTTCTGTGGCGCCTTGCACGCGATCGGGGCTGAAAATCTGACGCCGGTGACATGATTTCTCCCAATCCAGTGCAACCAAAAGCGCCGGAACCTTAGCTCTAGAAAGCGGTTAATTGAGGGGCGGAGGCCGGAAGGGTCGTGCCCTAGAACGCTGGGTGTGTACATGAGGATCGCGCAAATTGCGCCGCTCGCCGAGAGCGTTCCCCCGAAATGTTATGGGGGCACCGAACGGGTGGTGTCCTGGCTAACCGAGGATCTTGTCCGCCGTGGACACAAGGTCACGCTGTTTGCCAGTGCCGATTCGGAAACCAGGGCGGAGCTGGCTCCGGTGGTTCCGCGCGCTCTGCGCCTTGATCCGACCGTGAAGGATTGCCTGCCGCACAACCTTCTGCTGCTCGATCGCGTATTTCAGCGCGCGGAAGAGTTCGATGTCCTGCATTTCCATGTCGACCTGATCCACTATCCGCTATTCCGGCAAATGGCGGATCGCGTGGTAACGACACTGCACGGCCAGCTCGGCTTTTCCGACTTGATCCCTTTCTATCGCGCGTTTGAAGAAATGCCGCTCGTCTCGATTTCCAACGCCCAACGAAAGCCGCTGCCACCTGTGAACTGGCTGGCCACCATCTATCATGGATTGCCAATAGATCTTTACCAGCCATACAGCTCGAACGCTGGGGATTATCTTGCCTTCGTGGGTCGCATTTGTCCGGAAAAGGGAATTGAGGATGCCATTGCTGTCGCGAAACGCACCGGTATTCCGCTGAAGATCGGCGCCAAAGTGGACAATGCCGATCGCGCCTACTTCGAGTCGCGCATCGAGCCACTGCTTTCTGATCCGCTGGTGCAATTTCTCGGTGAGGTGAACGACGCCCAAAAAAATGAGCTGCTTGGCAATGCATTGGCCATGCTGTTCCCGATCGCATGGCCAGAGCCCTTTGGTCTTGTCATGATCGAAGCTGCCGCCTGCGGCACACCCGTGATTGCTTATCCGTGTGGCTCGGTGCCTGAAATCGTCGAGGATGGCGTGACCGGGCTCATTGTTCGCGATCTGGACGAGGCGGCGCATGCCGTTGCGCGCGCGCGCATGCTGGATCGCACGCATATCCGCAAGCGGTTCGAACATCGCTTCACAGTCGAGCGGATGACCAGTAAATATCTGGATGCTTACAGCCGCCTGCTGAAGTCCCGGCTGGCAGCTGCTGCAGCATAGCCGCCTGTGGCGATGGGACAGTCGCCGATGAACAAGCTCTCCGAGCCGGCTGCCGCGCAGACCGACGCGTCGGCTCCATTTTATATCGCCGCCACCGCTTCGTTCCAGGAGGCCTGGCCGCGCACACTCAAGCATGGCGACACCTTTGCCATGTTCGATCAGCATGGCGACATTTTGAACGCTGCGGGCAATCCCGCCGGCATTTTCCACGAAGACACCCGCTATCTCTCCGGTTCGTACCTTCTGATCGAAGGGCATCGGCCCATGCTGCTCAGTTCCACCGTGCGCGACGACAACGTGGCGCTGACGGTCGATCTCGCCAATCCCGACATCATGCGGGGGGATGAAATCGGACTATCGCGCGAGACGCTGCACCTGGTGCGCACAAAATTTCTCTGGAACGGCGCCTGCTACGAACGGATTGCCGTGCAAAATTTCGATTCCAGTTCGCATGAGACGCGGCTGCTCTTGTGGTTCGCCGCGGACTTCGCCGACCTGTTCGAAGTCCGCGGCATGCACCGTCCGAAGCGAGGCAGTTGCCATGGCGATCGTATCGGGTCCGATCAGGTGATGTTCCACTATAAGGGTCTGGACGACGTCGACCGCTATACGCATTTGCTGTTCTGGCCCGCACCGTCGCTGCTGGATCAGCACCACGCCGCATTCGATGTGAGGCTCGCGCCGGGCGGCCGCTTTTCCCTTCTGTCGACCGCCCGCTTCGGGACCTCGGCACGGATCGGTGGCGCGCGTTTTGCCCCTGCCCTGAGGGCTGCGCATCGCGCCATGCGCAACCGGGCGCGCCGCGCCGCCGCCGTGAGTACTTCGAACAATCTCCTCAACAAGGTCCTGTGTCGCTCGGTGGCCGATCTCTACATGCTGGTCAGCGAGACGCCCCAGGGGTTGTACCCTTATGCGGGCATTCCGTGGTTCTCCACGGCGTTCGGGCGGGATGGCATTATCACCGCCATGCAGATGCTGTGGCTCGATCCGAACGTGGCAAAGGGCGTTCTTCGGTTTCTGGCAGCGCACCAGGCGACCGGCTACGACCAGGTTTCGGAAGCGGAGCCGGGAAAGATCTTGCATGAGATTCGCCACGGGGAGATGGCGGATTTGGGCGAGGTCCCGTTCAAGCATTACTACGGCAGCGTGGATTCGACGCCACTGTTCGTGATGCTGGCGGGCCGGTATTTCGAACGCACCGGAGACCGGGACACCATCGCCCAGCTTTGGCCGAATATCGAAGCCGCTTTGACATGGATTGACCAATGCGGCGATTTCGATGGCGATGGTTTCGTCGAATATCGCCAGCGCACTGAAAAAGGGCTGAACAACCAGGGCTGGAAGGATTCAAAAGACTCCATCATGCACGCGGATGGCCACCTCGCGGAAGGAGCCATTGCACTGGTCGAAGTGCAGGCCTACGTCTGGGCGGCCAAACGATATGCCGCCAAGCTGTCCCGTCAATTGGGAGACAAAGAGCGCGCCGAAGAGTTGGAGCGCGAAGCGGAGGCGCTGCGCAAAAGTTTCGAGCAGGCATTCTGGTGCGAAGACCTTGGTACCTACGCGCTTGCCCTCGACGGAAGCAAAGCGCCGTGCCGCGTGAAGAGCTCCAATGCCGGCCATGCGCTCTTTGCCGGCATCGCCTCTGCCCATCGCGCGCGCAAGGTGGCGGCAAATCTGATGCGGCGGGAAGCTTTCTCCGGTTGGGGCATCCGCACTCTCAACACCGGAGAAAAGCGATATAATCCGATGTCGTACCACAACGGATCGGTCTGGCCGCACGACAATGCCATGATCGCGAGCGGCTTTGCCCGCTATGGCCAAAAAGAAGATATCCTGAAGGTTTTCACAGGCCTTTTCGATGCAGTGCAGACGATGGATATGCGCTTGCCGGAACTCTTCTGCGGCTTCCCGCGGCGTACCGGCAGCGGTCCAACCCTCTACCCGGTCGCCTGCGCTCCGCAGGCTTGGGCGAGCGGGACACCGCTAATGCTGCTGGAAGCGGCGCTCGGCATGAGCATCGATTGTGCCCGAAATGAAATCCGCTTCGAGCGGCCGCTTCTGCCGGCTTTCATAGACGACATCGCCATCAAGAACCTGAGGATCGGCACCAACACCGTCGATCTTCTTTTGCAGCGGCACGGGCGCGATGTTGTGGTGGATGTCCTCTCCCGCAGCGGGGATGTGCGGGTCGTTACCGTCGCCTAGCGCGAGATGACCTTCCAGCGGTTGTAGGAAGCGGTGCAGATCGGCGGCAGGGTCCACTGGACTTTGTTGGCATCGCGCGGCATGCCGCGAAAATGCGGATTTAAGAGCGATTGCGAAACGCGAATTCCCAAGGGCCAGTTTGCCTTGATAAAGGCGAGCACCGACAGAATTTCCTTGTCCGTAAGCCGCTGCTCGAAGGCCGGCATGTAGGACCGAACACTCTTCGGCACGCCAGGGAAGCGGCCGTATTTTGTCATGTAGAAGAGGTCCTCGTCGGAATGCTGCCAGGTGTGGCCGCTGGCGTCGTGGGCGGGCGCGCGGCGATGGGCATATTGATCCTGGGCCTGCCACAGGGGCTGTCCCTCAAGGCTGCGGCCGTGGCACGAGGCGCATTGCCGCGCGTATACAGTCTTGCCCTGAAGAACGGCGGCATCGTGATCGGCATTGGCGAAGTGTTCGCCGGCCACGGCCGTCGATAACATAAGAAACAGTAGCGCGATCGCGCCGCCCAGTGAGGGAACTCGCATCACTTGATCTGCTTGCTCAGTTCCTGCGCGATGTCATGGCCTGGCAAATTTCCCGTCAGCAACGAAACAAATTCGCCCTTGGGATTGATCACATAAAGGTAGCCGCTGTGATCCATCGTATATTCTGCGTGCCCAAGCGCGACGGGCCGATAATAGACATGGAAGGCTTTGGCCGCAGTCTCCGTCTCTTCGCCGTCACCGCGCAAACCCACGATGCGGGGATCGAAGGCCGAGAGATATTTCTTCAGCACCTGCGGCTTGTCGCGGGCTGGGTCGATCGTGATGAAGATGGGCTGCAGTTTCGCTGCCTTCGGCCCTAGGTCATGGAGAGCGAGGCCGATCTCGTTCAGGACGGTGGGGCATACATCAGGGCAGTTGGTATAGCCGAAATAGGCGAGCAGCCACTTGCCGGGAAAGCTTTTGTCCGTGAGCGTGCGGCCATCGGCGGTGTGTAGCCGGAAGTGTCCCGTCATGGACGGCGACGGCAAAGTTTCTTCGATGACCGGCGCGGCCAGCGCCGGAACGGCGCCAACCGGCATTACCAAAAAAAATACAAATCGGTTCCGTAAAGCTCGTAGCACTCGTCGCATTCGATTACGCTTTGGGCAGTATGCGGATGATCGCCATCATGCCGCGATCCTCATGGTCGAGGATGTGGCAGTGATACACGAAGTCGCCGACGATGGCGCCTCGGAAATCCATCCTCACCTTGATGCTGGGATAGGGGCCGTTACCCGTCCAATAAGGCACTTGATAGGTGTCTCGCCACTGTTTTTCTTTTGCAGGCACCGGTTGGCCGTTCACCTCCAGAACCAGGAAGTGGACTTGATGTATGTGAAATTCATGAACTTCGAAAGTGTGGTTCTCGATGATCCAATCCTCCACCGAACCCTTGGTGGTCGTGATGTCCGGCGGATCATCGGGATTGTAGACGTGCACGTCCTGGCCATCCACGGCAATATAAAACTTCTGCGAATCCGCCGGCGGTTTCTTTCTTTGGTGCGGAAATGTGGTTTCCCAGAAGTAGAGCTTGCGCTCGGCGGTCGGCCTCAGGTTGGCGGCGTCTTCAAAGCGTTGCGGATGCGGCGGGCGGCTGCGTTCCGGCAGACGCACAAGCTTTGCCGGCAGATTCGTCGTCACGATCTGCGCAATAGGACGCTTCGGATTGCTGTCCGCCGCAGGGCCGCCGTCAATGGCCCGGGTAATGAAATATGCTTTGGTAGTGGAGCTTGTCGGGGCGGCCAATATAAATTCCGCACGGGCGGCGGGCGGCAACAGGATGTGCTTTTCGGTGATGATCTTGCCCTGCCGCTTGCCATTCTGGGAGCCAGTAGGAACGCCGTCGAGACCAACGATCTCCAGGGTCTGCGCTTTCCCGTCGTAGTCCACTTCAAGGTCGAGGATCGTGTTTGCCGCGGCATTGGCTACGCGCCAAAACTCTCGCGTCCCTTTTTGCATCTTGACGATGGCGGGAGGGTAAGTCGGGTACGGCACGGGCACGTAGTTCGCCGTCACATCCCAGAACGGTGCCGGTCCATGGCTTCCAATCGCGTTCCGCAAGGGCTGATCCCGAAGTACCAGGATACGCTGGGGTAGGCCCGCGACGGCCGGTTGAATGTTTTCAATGCCCTCGACAACAATCGCGCCCGTGGCGCCGCCCTGGACTGCGGCCGATGCAATCTCATGCACGTGCGGATGATACCAGTAGAGGCCTGGTGGTTCGTTTTTCGGGATGTGAAGCTTGTAGCTGAAAGTTTCCCCCGAATTGACCAAGGTATGGATGGTTTCGTCCGAATGGCATTTGGGGGAGATGTTCAGACCGTGAAAATGCATGTTGCTGGATGTCGGGCTCATGTCCCGGTCGCGACATGCCAGAGCGGCATTGGGAAGACGGTGGACCGTTCCGCTCGGCGGCAGCATGTTCGTAAGATCGATCTCGACGAGGTCACCCGGCTGAACATGCAGTGTGGGCGACTCAAGTCCGTCAGGGGTTTGAAAGCAGAAAAGTGTGCGGCCTGCGTCGTCAACTGTGGTCTGATAGTTGAGCGCGACATGTAGTACGCCATTCTGGCTGTAAAGATCCGGCGGAGGTTGAACCTCGGAACCGGCGGTATAGCGGGGACACACATTTCCTGCTGAAGCGACGCTGGGCAGCAACATCCAACAGATCACTGCAGCCGCACTGCCAAGAATGCGAATCATTTCGGCTTCTCCGCTCCGTTTAGGCGTTCAACACAAAACGCATCGTCCCTTGGCTCATGCCTTGGCAGGCTTCACACGAATTTTCGCCATCATGCCTCCGTCTTCGTGGTCGAGGATATGGCAATGGTAGAGGAAGTCACCTTCGACCGCGCCGCGGAAATCCATACGCACCTTGATCGACGGGTATTTTCCTTCGCCATTCCAGTAAGGGACCTGGAAGGTATCGTACCATTGCTGCTGTTCTTTCGGCACAGGCTTGCCATTGACCTCGAGCAGCTTGAAGTGGATCTGGTGAATATGAAATTCGTGCACCTCGAAGGTGCGGTTCTGGATAGTCCAGTCCTCGACAGCTCCTCGCCGGGTGATGATGGAGGGCGGCTCATTGGGTTCGAACAGGTGCGGCGTCTGTCCATCGACCACGATGTAGAAGTGTACCGGTTCGCCCGCCGGTTTTTTGGCGAGATGTGCCGGCACTTCGAGGAAGTAGAGTGTGCGGTTGGCAGTTACCTTCGCGTCCGAAATGTCTTCGAAGCGCTGCCTGTAAGGTGGCGTTGAGCGTTCCGGCACGCGCGGCAGTTTCACCGAAGCATCGGTGGCAATCAGCTGTGCCAGCGTTCGCGCCGGATTTGTGTCTGAGGCAGGACCTCCCTTAATCGCGCGAGTCACAAGATAGGCCTGGGCAACATGCCGCGTAGGCATTGCCAAAATGAATTCCACTCGACCGGCGGGTGGCAAAAGCACATGCTTCTGGGTCACGATGGTGCCCTGCTGTTTTCCGTCCTGCGATCCGGTGGGAACACCGTCGAAGCCGACGATCTGGAGGGATTGTGGTTTCCCGTCGTAAATCACCTGCAGGTCGAGAATGGTGTTCGCTCCTGCGTTGGCCACGCGCCAGAACTCTGTGGTGCCGCGGGTGGTGCGAATGATCGCGGCCGGATATTCGGGAAAGGGGACGGGGACATAATTGACGTTCACGTCCCAATTCGGCTGCGGCCCTTCGTCTGGAGCCCCGCCATTTAGCAGGGGCTGGTCGCGCAGCAGGAGTAGCCGTTGCGGAAGGCCAGCCACCGCGGGCTGAATGTTTTCGATTCCTTCAACAACGATCGCTCCTGTGGCGCCGCCCTGAACGGCCATCGAGGCGATGCCGTGCACGTGCGGATGATACCAATACAATCCGGGCGGCTCGTCTTTCGGGATTTTCACGTGGTAGGTAAATGTTTGGCCCGAATTCACGATCGTCCGAATGGTCTCATCGCTGCCGCATTGGGGCGACGTATTCACCCCGTGAAAATGCATGTTGATGGATGACAGCAGCATTGTCGTGTCACCGCATCGGTTGCGCTTGTTGGCGATCACTTCGCCCGGTCCTGTGGTGATGGGGGGTAGCTTGTTGGTCAGGTGGATGACGATTGTGTCTCCCGGCCACACATGCAGTGTCGGTGACTCCAGACCATCATGTGTCTTGAAACAGAAGAGCGTTCGTCCGGCGTTATCCAGCGTCGTCCAGTATTCGAGATTCACCTCCAGCTTTCCAGCACTGCTGAACAAATCGGGTGGCGGAGCGACGTCCGCACCGGGGGTGGAGCGGGGGCAAACCGCATTGTCGGCCAGAGCCACTCCGGGGATCATCAGAGCGCACAAAAGAGCGCCGCCCAACAATTTGATAATGCGAACCATTTTCAAGCCCCTGCCGCAGATGCTTCCGCTCTGCGTTATTTTTGAATTGGAGGAAAGGCACGTATGCGCCTATGTGAATGTAGCACGGATGCCGGACGGCCGAAAGAACCCATTGCCCTGAAATTAGGCAGGCGGGACAATGTCACCCCGCGGGACGTCCCCTGGAGGAGAAAACCTGACCTTTTTTGCGTATCTTCTGGTGATTGTTTCGTTAGCCGGGGCCCTGTTCACGGTTGCGTGTGCCTTCGTGGCCCGCGCTCAGCTGAAATTGTGGGGTGGCCCGGCGGGCGCCAATCCAAAATTGCCGCCAGTCACCATCCTTCGACCGCTGCACGGTGCTTCCCCCGGCCTGGAAGAGGCCCTGGCAAGCACTCTGGAGCAGGATTATTCGGCGCCGGTTCAGCTTGTTTGTGGGATCCAGAACGGCGCCGATCCGGCGCGGGGCGTGGTAGAGGCGCTCCGACAGCGTTTTCCCAACCGGGATATCGAGCTTGTTGTCGACCCGCGTCTCTACGGAGCCAATCGCAAGATTTCGAATCTGATCAATATGTTCCGGGCGGCGAGGTATGATTCTCTGGTAATCGCCGACGCGGATATCGTCGCCGCGCCGAACTGGCTTTCTGCTACGATAGGCGCTCTTTCCCGGCCCAAGGCCGGCGTGGCGTCCTGCTTCTACATAGGTGAAGGGAGTGGGCCGTGGGGCCGCTTGCTCGCCATGGGCATCACCTACCAATTCCTGCCGGGTGCCGTCTTCGGCATGATCGTCGGCCTGGCACGGCCATGCTTCGGAGCGACGATGGCGCTTACACGCCAGAAGCTGGCCGAGATCGGCGGATTTGAAGCGTTCCGCGACTCCCTTGCGGATGATTACGAGATCGGTCGCATTATCCGCAGCAAAGGCTATGAGATCGTCTACCCGGGCGTGCTGGTGCGCCACCTCTGTTCCGAGCGGAACTGGTCCGCTTTCTGGGTACAGGAATTGCGCTGGGCGCGCACAGTACGATCCGTCAACCCCGTCGGGCATCTTGGCAGCCTGCTTACCCACGCTTTGCCTCTTTCGCTGATCGCTGCGGCGTTGTTGAGTTTTTCCCCGCAAGCGCTTACCGGAGTGGGCGTCGTTTTGGCTGCCCGTCTTTTTCTCAAGACCGAGATGGACCATATGGTCGGCTCGAGCAGTGGTCCGATATGGCTCCTGCCGGTTCGCGATTTGTTGTCATTCGCGATTTTCATGGCCTCATTGGCTGGGGCTCCGACCGTGAACTGGCGGGGCGACCGCTTCCGGATCGGAAAAGACGGGGTCATGTCGCAGGTGAGTGGATGATGCGCACACTGTTCCTTCAGGCACCTTCATTCGACGGCTTCGATGGTGGAGCGGGTTCGCGGTACCAGGCGAAGCGCGAGATCAAATCTTTCTGGTTTCCCACCTGGCTCGCCCAGCCGGCGGCGCTGGTTGAGAACTCCAAACTGATCGATGCCCCGCCGCACGGGATCGGGTTGGCAGAAGTGGTCGCGCAGGCGAAGGATTTCGACCACGTGGTGGTGCACACCTCGGTCCCGTCGTTCAAATCCGATGTGGCGATGATCGCGGCGCTGAAGGAGGCCAACCCCAACCTGCTCGCAGGGTTCATCGGCGCGAAAGTCGCAGTCAACGCGGAAGGCTCTTTGCGGGAAGCGCCAGCGGTGGATTACGTCGCGCGGAACGAATTCGACTTCACCGTCAAGGACGTCGCCGATGAAATCGCACTCAAGGATGTTGCCGGCGTCTCATACCGCGATCGGCGCGGCGCCATTCAGCACAATCCCGATCGGCCCATGATCGAGAACATGGATGCCCTGCCGTTCGTGACGCCGGTGTACAAGCGCGATCTCGAAATCGAGAACTATTTCATAGGTTACCTGAAGCACCCGTACATTTCGCTCTACACGGGTCGCGGCTGCAAGTCGCGCTGCACCTTCTGCCTGTGGCCGCAGACGGTGGGCGGGCATCGTTATCGCACCCGCAGCGTCGGCCACGTGATCGATGAAATCCGCTGGGCAAAGAGCGCCTTCCCGCAGGTGAAGGAATTCTTCTTCGACGACGACACGTTTACGGACGATCTGCCGCGCGCCGAAGCCATCGCAAAAGAACTCGGTAAGCTCGGCGTCACGTGGTCGTGCAACGCCAAGGCAAATGTACCGCGCAAGACGCTCGAAGTGCTGAAGGAGAACGGGCTGCGGCTGTTGCTGGTCGGCTACGAATCCGGCAACCAGCAAATCCTCTTCAACATCAAGAAAGGCATGCGCATCGAGGTGGCGGAGCGCTTCACGAAGGATTGCCATGACCTTGGCGTCACCATTCACGGCACCTTCATTCTCGGCCTGCCGGGCGAAACGGCGGAAACCATCCGGCAGACAGTGGAGTTCGCCAAGCGCATCAACCCGCACACTATCCAGGTATCGTTGGCCGCCCCCTATCCCGGCACCTTTCTCTACAATCAGGCACTGCAGAACGGCTGGCTCGATGCTGCCAATGCCGAACTGGTAGACGAGCACGGCATCCAGATTGCGCCGCTGCACTACCCGCATCTGTCGCACAAACAGATTTTCGATTCGCTCGAGACGTTCTATCGCGAGTTCTATTTCCGCCCGGGCAAGATCGCTTCAATCGTGGGCGAGATGGTACGCTCGACCGACATGATGAAGCGCCGTTTGCGCGAGGGCGTCGAGTTCTTCCACTTCCTGCGCGAGCGGCGGCACGCGGCCTAAACCATGACTCTGTTGTCGCTCACATTTCCGGACCTGCCGGATGAGATGGTGAGGCCGCCCTCCGGCGCTATTCGGATTGGCAGCGAGAATCACAAGAGGCTCTTCTGCCATACACTGCTTTCGACCTTCGATCCTTACCGGCCGGCAATTATAGATTGGCCAGTCCTCGCTCCGGAAGCGCTTGCGCGTCTCACGTCGCTGCCGATCTGGGATATTGCCGTGCAAACGGAAGGCAGGGCCGCACTGCGCGTGCAGAGCTACGGCGACACCATCGCGGATCCGCTGCTGAACCAGGCTATCGCGCTGAATGCATTTGAAGAGCGCCGACACAAGCATGTGCTCCACAGGATGGTGCAGGCATACGGAATCAAACTCGCACCGGAACCGGAATATGCAAGGCCGCGCGATCCCGAGTGGGCGTTCATGGTGACGGGATACAGCGAATGTATCGACAGCTTCTTCGCCTTCGGACTTTTCGAATTAGCCCGCCGCTCTGGCTTTTTCCCGAAAGAACTTGTCGATACTTTCGAACCGGTGATGCGCGAGGAGGGCCGCCACATTCTGTTCTTTGTGAACTGGGTGGCGTGGCGCCGGCGCAATCTGCCGCTGTGGCGCCGGCCCTTCTTTGTGCTGAAGACGGCAGCCGTATGGCTTTTCCTTATTTGGGAGCGGATCGGGATCGCGAGAAATGTCGGGGAAGGATCGCAGGACAACAATTTCACCCTGAGTGGCGCAACGGAACTTGGTCTTGATGTCTCTCTCGCCGAACTGATCGAGATCTGCCTCGCTCAGAACGATCTGCGGCTTGCGGCATACGATATCCGGCTGCTTCGGCCAAAATTTGTCCCTTGGGTCGCGCGATTTGCATATGGCTTCATGCGGCGAAACGAACGCAGCAACGGGCGATGCCCTGACCGGTTGGCAGCCCGCTGAGGGCAACAAGGTGCGCTCGCGAGAACGGGAACCGACGCTATGAGGGGGCGTGTCCTGATCACGGGCGCTTCCGGCTTTCTAGGCTCGGCGGTGTTGCGCAGGGTCTTGGAATACGGCTACTCGGCGCGCGTGCTTGTGCGGCCCAAGAGCTCGCGCGCCAACGTCGCAGGAATGGATTGCGAGACAATCGTCGGGGACGTTCGCGACAAAGCCGTCATGTCGGAGGCGCTGCGGGATGTGCGGTATCTTTTTCATGTGGCTGCAGATTACCGGCTGTGGGCGCGAGATCCCGACGAAATCATTCGCAATAATCGCGACGGCACGCGGCTGGTCATGCAGGCAGCGCGCGACACTGGCGTAGAGCGGGTGATCTATACCAGCTCTGTCGCCGCCCTTAAGCCGCGCTCGGACGGCAGCGATGCCGACGAGCGTGACCGCGCAACCATGCAAACAGCAGTGGGTGCCTACAAGAAAAGCAAAGTGGCGGCCGAACGCGTGGTGGAGGATATGATCGCCGCCGGCCTGCCTGCCGTGATCGTCAGCCCATCCACACCCATCGGTCCGCGCGACATTCGGCCCACGCCGACCGGCCGCATTATCGTGGAAGCTGCGAAAGGCCGTATGCCAGCTTATGTGGAAACGGGCCTTAATCTTGTGCATGTGAACGATGTGGCCGAAGGCCATCTGCTGGCGCTGACAAAGGGCCGCGTTGGCGAAAACTACATCCTTGGTGGGCACAATGTGATGCTTAGGGACCTGCTCGCCGAAATCGCGCGCTTGATCGGACGCAAGGCCCCGCGAGTGAGCTTGCCGCGTGGGCCGTTATATCCGATCGCGATTGGCGCTGAGGCTATTGCCCGCCTCACCCGCAAGGAGCCGATGTTGACCGTCGATGCTTTGAGGATGTCAAAGCATAAGATGTTCTTCTCGTCCGCCAAAGCGAAGCAGGAGCTTGGCTACACCATGCAGCCCTGGCGCCTTGCGATTGCGGACGCGGTGAACTGGTTCAAGGTGTCCGGGTATCTGCAATGAGCACACTCATGGTTTGTGCATTGCTGTCATTGGCGATCTGGGTCTACCTGTTGCTTGGCCGCGACATGTTCTGGCGCGCGCGTGTGCGCGACGACGTGGATATACCCTTGGACCCCGCATCTTGGCCCTCGGTAACAGCGGTCGTTCCGGCCCGCAATGAGGCAGATGCGATCGCTCGATCCCTCGGCACTTTGCTGGTGCAAAATTATCCCGGGGCATTTCGCATTGTTCTCGTCGACGACCAAAGCGAGGACGGAACGGGCGGCATTGCGCGCACGCTTGACGACACTGGCAGGCTGATCGTGATCTCCGGCATCCGGCGCCCTGCCGGTTGGACCGGCAAACTTTGGGCGATGTCGCAGGGCGTTGCCCATGCTGGCGAAAGCCATGCTCCCGATTATATCTGGTTCACCGACGCCGATATCGCGCACGCGCCGGACAATTTGAAACGCCTGGTTGGCCGTGCGGAGCAGCGAAATTTGGTGCTCACCTCATTGATGGCGAAGTTGTCCTGTGTAACGCCTGCGGAGCATTTCTTCATTCCGGCGTTCGTGTACTTTTTCCAGATGCTTTATCCGTTCGGCCGGGTGAACGATGCCCGAAGCACGACGGCCGCAGCCGCGGGAGGCTGCATGCTCGTGAGGCGGGAAGCGCTTGAGCGGGGGGGCGGGTTATCGGCAATCCGCAATGCGCTGATTGATGATTGTGCTTTGGGCAGGCTGCTGAAGACGCAGGGACCGATCTGGCTGGGGCTAACGGGACGGGTTCTTTCCATCCGGCCTTATGCCAACTGGAGCGCCATCCATCGCATGGTCGCGCGCTCGGCGTATGCGCAGCTAAACTATTCGCCTCTTCTTCTCGCCGGCACACTGGTGGGACTGTTTGTCACTTTTGTCGCGCCGGTTCTGCTTGTTCTGTTCGGCACAGGGCCGGTGCGGCTTGCTGGAGTAGCAGGGTGGTTCCTGATGGCCGCGAGCTTTCTTCCCATGCTGCGCTTTTATCATCGGTCGCCGTTCTGGGGTTTGGCGTTGCCAGCGATCGCGCTTGCATATTTCGCGTCCACACTGGAGTCCGCCATTCAGCACTGGCGCGGGCGCGGAGGGATGTGGAAAGGTCGCGCGCAGGCGATCCTGCAATGATCACCGCAGCGGAGTTGCAGTCGGGAAAGGGCCACCGGGACGAAAACTTTCCCGTTGCCTCCCTGATTCAGCGGCGCCACCGGCCTGTCATTCTCGCCTTCTATCGCTTCGCCCGCGCCGCCGACGATGTGGCCGATCATCCGACTGCCTCCTCCTCCGAGAAGCTTAACCTGCTGCAGGAAATGGATCGTACCTTGACTGGCGAACTCGACAGCGCGCCGGAGGCGCTTGCGCTACGCCGCGTCCTGGACGAGCGCCAGCTCGGCGCGCAGCACGGGCTGATGCTGCTGGAAGCCTTTCGCCGCGACGTGTCGAAGCTGCGCTACGCGAACTGGGACGAGCTGATGGATTACTGCCGCTATTCCGCGATGCCGGTGGGCCGCTTCGTGCTCGATGTGCATGGCGAGAGCCGCGACACGTGGCCCGCCAACGACGCACTCTGCGCCGCGCTGCAGGTGATCAACCATCTGCAGGACTGCGGCGAAGACTATAGGTTGCTCGGTCGGGTCTATCTGCCGGAGGATGCGCTGACCGCCGCCGGTGTAACGGTGAAGGACCTGAGGGCGGATCGCGCCTCGCCCGGGCTGCGGCGCGTCATCTCCGATCTTGCGCGGCGCGCGAAGAAACTCCTCGACGAGTCGAATCCTTTCCCCAATCGAATACGCGACGGGCGACTCTCATTCGAAGTCACGGTTATCCAGCATCTGGCGGAAGACTTGGCGCGCAAACTGATGCGCTGCGATCCGCTAAGTGAGCGGGTCCATCACCGCAAGTCCGATCTCGTGCCCCTGTTGCTGAAAGCCACGGTGCGTTTCATTCGTATGCGTGTCATGGGTGGCAAAAACGCGTTCGCGCTAAGGCACTCATTATGAGCGCCGCTGGATCGCGCGAAACCGCGCCAGACGTCCGCGCCATCGAACACAAGGCGGAAGGCAGCTCTTTCTATACCGCCATGAAGCTGATGGCGAAGCCGGAGCGCGAGGCAATGTTCGCGATCTACGCCTTCTGCCGTGCGGTGGACGACATTGCGGATGACGGCGTGGGCACGCGCGACGAACGCCACGCCGCGCTCGATGCCTGGCGAGCCGATCTGGGCTCATTATATGCTGGTGGCGATGCCGGCCGCGCGGTGTTCCTGGCCGATGCTGTACATCGCTATGGTTTGCGCAAGGACGACTTCCTCACCGTCATCGACGGTATGGATATGGACGTTGCGGAAGACATCCGCGCGCCGTCGCTGGAGACGCTGGACCTTTATTGCGAGCGGGTGGCGAGTGCGGTGGGCCGCCTCTCCGTCAAGGTGTTCGGCATGGAGGAGCGGCCGGGCTTCGATCTCGCCCACCACCTCGGTCGTGCCCTGCAGATCACCAATATCCTGCGCGATCTGGATGAGGACGCGCGGATCGGCCGCCTCTATTTGCCGCGCGAATATTGCGACGATGCGCGCCTGGCGGTGCGGGAGCCTAAGCGAACGATTGCCGATCCTGCTGTCGACACGGTCTGCCGCAAGGTGGCGCGGCTGGCGCATGGGCATTTCGCGGCGGCGATGCGCATGCTGCACAGACGGCCCAAGGGGCAGCTGCGCGCGCCGAAACTGATGGCCGCGGTGTACTCTGAAATCCTCCGGGAAATGGAGAAGCAGGGGTGGGCGCCCCCGCGTCATCGCGTGCGGCTGTCGAAGCCGCGACTGGCGGCCATTGTGCTGACGCACGGCCTGATCAGATGAGCAGCGGCAAGGTTTATGTCATCGGAGCAGGATTGTCCGGCCTCGCCGCTGGTGTTGCCCTCGCAAGCCGCGGCGCGCGGGTTGTGCTGATCGAAGGGGCAGGGCAGGCGGGCGGCCGCTGCCGCTCCTATGTCGATCCGGTGCTGAACCAGACGATCGACAACGGCAACCACCTGATTCTTTCCGGCAATCACGCGACGTTCGGCTATTTGCGCACCATCGGCGCAGCGGATCGCCTTGCGGGGCCTGAGCACGCCGGCTTTCCATTTGTCGACGTCCGCACCGGCGCGCGCTGGACCCTTTCCCCGAATGACGGCGCGATTCCGTGGTGGGTGCTCTCGTCGAAGCGCCGGGTGCCGGGCACATCTATTCTTGAATATCTCGCCATGGCAAAGCTGCTCGCAGCTTCTGGAGCACAACGCATTGACGCAGTGATCGCCTGTCAGGGAAATTTCTGGGAACGCCTGCTGCGGCCATTGTTACTAGCGGCGCTGAACACCGAGCCGGAAGCAGCATCGGCCTCCTTGGCGGCCGTCGTCCTGCGCGAAACATTGCTAAAAGGCGGCCGCGCTTACCGACCGCGCATTTCTGCGCCGCATCTCGGCAGCACCTTCATCGACCCGGCCCTTGATTACCTGAAGCGGCAAGGTGCGGAGGTTCGCTTCGGCTCGCGCCTGCGTGGCATACAATCCGCGAACAACTGTGCGACGGCGCTCGATATTGCGAATGGCTCGATTGAACTCGGCCCAGATGATCGCGTTGTCCTTGCCACCCCAGCATGGGTCGCCACCGAATTGTTGCCCGCTGTGCTGGCGCCTGCGGATTTCCGCTCCATCGTGAATGCGCATTTCGCGGTGACACCGCCGCCGAATGCACCGATGATGATCGGCATCGTCGGCGGTGTGGCGGAGTGGGTGTTCGCTTTTGCTGATCGCATCTGCGTCACCGTCTCCAACGCAGATGCGATTGTGGATCGCGCCCGAGAAGAGCTGGCCAGAACATTGTGGTGCGATGTGGTGGCGGCGCATGGCCTGGCAGCGGAATTGCCGCCGTGGCAGATCGTGAAGGAGCGACGCGCCACTTTTGCCGCGACGCCGGAGCAGGCGAAACGCCGCGCCAAAGCTAAAACCCGCTGGTCCAACCTGTTCCTCGCCGGCGATTGGACCGATACCGGGCTGCCCGCGACCATCGAAGGCGCGATCCGATCCGGCAACCACGCCGCGGAATTGGCGCTGCGGTCTCTGGCGCAGTAATTTCCAGCCATGGATCAGGCGCTCACCGTCGACCGCGCGGAACTGGATAGTGCTATCGCGCGCGCCACCAATGCGCTGCTGAGGCTGCAGCGCGCCGATGGCCACTGGGTGTTCGAGCTGGAAGCGGATGGCACCATCCCCTCGGAATACATCCTGCTCACGCACTATCTGGGTGAGACGCCGAACCTTGAACTCGAGCGCAAGATCGGCGTTTACCTACGCCGCAACCAGGCCGATCACGGCGGCTGGCCGCTCTACTACGAGGGCGCCTTCGACATCAGCGCGACCGTGAAGGCGTACTTCGCTCTGAAGATGATCGGCGATTCAGCGGATGCGTCGCACATGGTCCGCGCGCGAGAGGCCATTCTCGCCCACGGGGGCGCCGATCGCAGCAACGTTTTCACCCGCATCCAGCTCGCGCTGTTCGGTGAAACGGCGTGGAGCAACACGCCAACCGTTCCAGCCGAGATGATCCTGTTGCCGCACTGGTTCCCGGTTCACCTGTCAAAAATGTCGTACTGGGCGCGGACGGTGATCGTGCCGCTGCTGGTATTGCAGGCGCTGAAGCCGCGCGCGCGCAATCCGCGCAATGTGCATGTGCCGGAGCTGTTTCTGCCGCACGGCTCGCCCGTCCCGAAACGCGCACCGCACCAGAGCCGCGGCTGGTCCGCCTTCTTCGGTACGCTTGATTGGCTGTTGAAACGCTTCGACCCGTTCTGGCCGAAGGCGCTGCGTCGTCGCGCCATTGTGGCATGCGAGAGGTTCGTCGTCGAACGATTAAACGGGGAAGAAGGTCTCGGCGCCATTTACCCCGCCATGGCGAATTCGGTGATGATGTTCGATTGTTTGGGCTATCCCCCGACGCATCCGCATCGCGCTATCGCGCGGCGCTCGGTGGAGAAGCTGCTCGTCATCAAGGAGGATGAAGCGTACTGCCAGCCGTGCGTGTCGCCGGTGTGGGACACGGCGCTCGCCTGCCACGCGCTCCTGGAGGTGCAAGGCACCGAAGATGCGGTCGCGCGCGGCCTCGAATGGGTGAAGCCCTTGCAGGTGCTGGATGTGACGGGTGACTGGGCGGAAGAGCGGCCGGATGTGCGCCCGGGCGGCTGGGCCTTCCAGTATAACAATGCGCATTATCCCGACCTCGACGATACAGCCGTGGTGGTGATGGCGCTCGATCGGGCAGCGAAGCGCGAAGGCGCTGCCGAAGCGATCTCGCGCGGGCGCGAATGGGTGGAGGGCCTGCAAAGCCGGAACGGCGGCTGGGGCGCCTTCGATGCCGACAATTCATACAACTATCTGAACAACATTCCGTTCGCCGATCATGGCGCGCTGCTCGATCCTCCGACGGAGGATGTCACCGGGCGCTGCCTCGGCATGCTGGCGCAACTGGGTGAGCCGCTCGAATCGCGGCGCATGAAGGCGGCAATCGACTATCTGGAGCGCGCGCAGCTGAAGGATGGCAGCTGGTTCGGGCGCTGGGGCGTCAATTACATCTACGGAACATGGTCTGCTTTGGCAGGATTGAATGCGGCCGGTCTCGATCCCAAACACCCGATGCTGCGCAAGGCGGCCGAGTGGTTGATCTCCATTCAGAACGCGGATGGCGGCTGGGGCGAAAGCTGCGACAGCTACAAACTCCATTACGCGGGCCATGAGCCCGCGCCCTCAACGGCATCGCAAACTGCCTGGGGCTTATTGGGATTGATGGCGGCGGGCGAGGTCGACCATCCTGCGGTGACGCGCGGCATTGAATACCTGCAGGAGACGCAAGCCGAAGACGGCTTGTGGAACCAACTGCGCTACACCGGCGGCGGTTTCCCGCGCGTATTCTATTTGCGCTACCATGGCTACCCAAAGTTCTTCCCGCTGTGGGCCATGGCGCGCTACCGGAATCTCAAGGCCAGCAACACCCGCCATGTGGCGTACGGATTGTGATCGGAGAAAGGGCGGACCATCGCAAATGAGCATCGAACTCAATCACACGATTATATATGCAAAGAACAAGCAGGAATCCGCTGCCTTCCTCGCTGATATTCTTGGTCTTGCCGAACCGGAACCGTTTGGACCCTTCCTGGTGGTGAAGAGCGCGAACGGTGTGAGCCTGGATTTCATGACGCATTCCGGCTCGATTGACGCGCAGCACTATGCCTTTCTGGCTGCCGAAGCCGAATTCGATGCCGCGTTCGAACGCATCAAAGAGCGCGGCCTCGATTATTGGGCCGATCCCGCCAAGAAACTGCCTGGCGAGATCAACAAGAATGACGGGGGCCGGGGTGTATATTTCCACGACCCGTCCGGCCATTTTCTGGAAATCCTCACTGTCCCTTACGGCGGCTGGCGCTGAGCGTGCTCGTTGCCGTCACCGGGATGCAGCGGGAGGCGAGGCTGTTGCGCGGCCGCTGCGAGGCGATTGTTGCCGGCAGCAATAACGCAACTCTCGAAGTGAAAATTGAAGCAGCAATCGAGCGTGGCGTGCGTTCGCTGCTTTCCTTCGGCGTTTGTGGTGCGCTGTCGCCGGAGCTTGCGATCGGGAGTGTAGTGGTTGGATCCGAAATTGTTTGCCATAACGAGCGCCGGCGCGCGGATGAAGCCTGGGTGAATGCTCTCGCCGGCGCATGCGATGCAAGGGCTGGAGCGGTGGTTGGCACCGATTCCGTTCTGCTAAAGGAAGATTTGAAAGCCGCGCTGCATCGGCAAACCGGTGCCATGGCCGCCGACATGGAATCGCACATCGTCGCTCGAGTGGCGAACGAACGCAGATTGCCGTTCGCGGTGCTGCGCGCCGTTTCCGACGGTGCGCGAACCGCGCTGCCCCCCGCGGCCGCCTTCGCCCTCAACAATGAAGGCAAGATCGACTACGCAGCCGTGATGCTGTCGTTGCTGGATGAGCCGTCGCAATGGCGTGCCCTCATCCGCACGGCACGGGAGACCAACACAGCGATGAAGGCTTTACTCCGCTGCCTCGAGCGTCTGGGACCGGGCCTTGGCTGTCCGTATCTCGTCTAGCTTGTGCTCGACATGGCGGGAGAACACGAACTCGGCCGGCCGCTGATGCTCAAGCGAAATATCCGGTGCCATCGGGCCTTCCGTTTTCACGCCGCGCCGCGCAATCGGAATCATTTTCCAGGGGTGTCGGATGGAATCGGCAACCGCCGTGCCCTCGAAGCCGCAATGCACCATGCAATTGGCACACTTTTCGTAATTGCCCACACCGTATTTGTGCCAGTCCGTGTCTTCCATCAGCTCCCTGAACGTCTTGGCGTAACCTTCACCGAGCAGGTAACAAGGCTTCTGCCACCCGAACACGCAGCGCAGCGGCATGCTCCACGGCGAGCATTCATAAGTCTGGTTGCCGGCCAGGAAGTCGAGGAACAGTTCGGATTGGGTGAATTCCCAATTCTTGCCGCCATTGCCGCGCGCGAAGATATTGCGAAATAGTTTGCGCGTTCGCTCGCGGTCGAGGAAGTGCTGCTGGTCCGGCGCGCGCTCATAGGCATAGCCCGGCGAGACCGTGATGCCGTCGATGCCCATTGCCGTCATTTCATCGAAAAACTTTGCAGTGCATTCGGGATCGGCATCGTTGAACAGGGTACAGTTGATCTGGGTGCGGAAGCCGCGCGACTTCGCCAGCTTTATCGCTTCCACGGCCTTCTCGTAGGTGCCGTCCAGACACACGCTCTTGTCGTGCATCGCCTTGTCGCCATCCAGATGGATGGACCAGGAGAAATTCGGGTGGGGCTCGTAATCATCGATCTTCTTGGTCAGGAGAAGCGCGTTGGTGCAGAGGATCACGAACTTGTCGCGCGCGATGAAGCCCCGCACGATCTTTGGCATCTCGCGATGCAAGAGCGGCTCGCCGCCGGCAATCGAAACCGCCGGCGCGCCGCACTCCTCAATCGCCTGCATGCATTCGTCGTACGAAAGGCGCTGGTTCAGGATCTCGTCCGGGTAGTCGATCTTGCCGCATCCGGCGCAAGCGAGATTGCAGCGGAACAGCGGTTCCAGCATCAGCACCAGCGGATACCGCTTGCGCCCCGCAAGATGCTGCTTCACCGCGTAGGCGCCGATCTTCGCGGCTTGTCGAAACGGAATACCCAAAGTTCTTCTCCGTAATGCGTTGCGTCTAGGCGCGCAATTCGGCCGGCAGGCGGAACGCGATGTGCTCTTTCTTGCCGTCCAGCTCTTCAACTTCGAGGTCGGGATCGAGCAGCCGCAAAGTTTCGATCACCTCCTGCACCAGCTTCTCCGGTGCGGATGCGCCGGCGGTCAATCCCACAGTCTGCTTGCCATCCAGCCATCGCGGATCAAGTTCGCTGGCATCGGCAATCAGATAACTCGGCTTTCCCGTTTCATGACCGATCTCCCGCAGGCGGTTGGAGTTGGAGCTGTTCTTGGCACCTACCACCAGCACCACGTCGGCCACCTTGCATAGTGCACGCACGGCCATCTGGCGGTTCTGCGTGGCGTAGCAGATGTCGGATGTGTCAGGCCCCACCACGTCGCGGAACTTGCGCTTCAGCGCCGCAATGATCGATTTGGTGTCGTCGATGCTGAGCGTTGTCTGGGTCACATAGGCAACGCGGGTATCTTCGGGAATATCGAGCGCTTCCACATCGGCTTCGGACGACACCAGATATGTGGGGCCGCCCACCTGGCCCATGGTCCCCTCGACCTCCGGATGCCCGGCATGGCCAACCAGAATGAGCGTGCGTCTGTCGCCCACGTATCGGCGTCCCTGATTGTGAACCTTAGAGACGAGCGGACAGGTCGCATCGAGCACCGGCAGCCCGCGTCGGCTGGCCTCGTCGATTACAGAGCGGGGGACGCCATGGGCGCTGAAGACGGTCATGGCCCCATCGGGTACTTCGCTCAGCTCCTCGACAAAGCGGGCGCCCTTGCTTTTCAGATCCTCCACGACATGGCGATTGTGTACGATTTCGTGGCGAACATAAACAGGTGCGCGATACCGATCCAACGCGTGCTCGACGATTTCAATCGCCCGCACCACGCCGGCGCAGAAACCGCGGGGCTGTGCCAGGATCACGCGCATGAAAACTCCATCAGGCCGGAACCGCCACACTGCAGAAATCGATTGCCAAGGACCCCGTTTCTAGGGAACTCCTGAGGACGGGGCAATGTTGCAGCGCAAGCAAAGATGAACCGAACGGAAACAGAATTCGCCAGCCTGGACGCGGCGCTGAAACGGGCGGGCGGTCAGGTGGATGCGGCGCTCGAAGCCTTGCTGCCTTGCCCCTCGGGTTTGCAGGGCCGGGTGCAAGAGGCGATGCGCTATGCCGTTTTTGGCGGCGGCAAGAGGCTACGGCCCTTCCTGATTCTCGAGAGTGCCGCCTTGTTCGGGACGCCAGTCGAGTGCGGCCTGCGGGCAGGTGCCGCGATCGAGTGCGTGCACACATATTCGCTCGTGCACGACGATCTGCCCTGCATGGACAATGACGATTTGCGCCGGGGCCGCGCCACCGCGCACCGCGCTTTTGACGAAGCAACTGCGGTGCTGGCGGGCGACGCGCTGCTGACCTTCGCGTTCGAAATTCTGGCGGCTGCAGAGACGCATTCTTCCGCTGAGGTGCGGGCAAGGCTGGTGTCGGAGCTCGCGTGCGCGGCCGGCAGCAACGGCATGGTCGGCGGCCAGATAATCGATATCGAAGCGCCGGCACATGCATTTGGCGCGGACGATGTCATTGTGCTGCAACGATTGAAAACGGGTGCGCTGTTCGAGTTCTGCTGCGTCGCCGGTCCCATCCTCGCCGAAGCCGGCGTGGAACATGAGAACCGGCTGAGGGATTACGCGCGCGATTTCGGTCTGGTCTTCCAGATCACGGACGACCTGCTGGACGTGCTGAGCACGGCGGAGAAGACGGGCAAGGCGGTCGGCAAGGATGCTCAGCAAGGCAAGGCCACACTTGTGTCGCTGCTTGGCATTGACGGCGCTCGCGCCCGCGCAGACGAGCTTGCATGGCATGCCTCGCAAATCGTCGCGTGCTATGGAAAATCAGCCAACCTGCTTCAGACGCTGCCGTCGTATTTGCTGACGCGCGAGAGTTGAGATGGTCACCGCTTCGGACACAGCGTTCTCCGGCTCCATTCCGGAAATTTACGACCGGCTGCTGGTGCCCCTGATTTTCGACGATTATGCGCGCGATCTGGCACAAAACGTAGAGAAACTGCGGCCGCGAGCCGTGCTGGAGATTGCGGCTGGCACGGGCGTGGTGACGCGCGCGATGGCCGCGTGCCTTCCAGGCGGCACCTACCAGGTGGCGACCGACCTGAACCAGGCGATGCTCGATTATGCAAAGGCGAAACAGCCTGCGGGTGGGCAGGTTGAATGGCGTCAGGCCGACGCCATGAATTTGCCATTCGGGGACAACACCTTCGATATGGTGGTCTGCCAGTTCGGGGCGATGTTCTTTCCAGACAGAGTGCGGGCATACAGTGAGGCGCATCGGGTGCTGAGAACACGCGGACACTTCATCTTCAGTGTCTGGGATGGCATCTCCGAAAACGAGTTCGCCGACACGATAACCAATGCGCTGGCTGCCCGCTTTCCTGCAGATCCACCCCGCTTTTTGGCCCGCACGCCGCACGGCTATCACGACAGCGCGAGAATCCGCAGCGACCTGAACAGGGCAGGATTCTCCAGGATCGCGATCGAGGTGATCAAGCACACAAGCAAGGCGTCGTCGGCGAGTGTGCCGGCGACCGCATACTGCCAAGGCACGCCACTGCGTACGGAAATTGAGGCCCGCGAGCCCTCCGGTCTTCAGGCCGTGACGAATTACGCGGCAGCCGCTTTGGCGCAAAGGTACGGGTCAGACGCTGTTCAGGGCCGCATGCAAGCCATCATGGTCACAGCCAGCGGATAAGCGTACCGCCATCGCCGGTCGTGCAGCCCTAGTGCGCCCCGGCAGGCCCGGACAGCTTGGCGGTTGCTTCCTGCAGGTGCGTCCCCAATGCCTGCACGCTGTTGCCGTGTTGACTCAAATAGCCGCTGAAATCCGCTTGCTGGGCCAGACCGAGCCAGATACCTGCGATTCCTGCATCCACGACGGCGAACTTCCCACTGCCTTCATCCGCCACCCGAAATGAAATCGGCACCGGGCTAGGATCGTTGGGCGTCGCGGGGTCGAGCAGCGCGACATTGACAATGTAGTCGCCGGGCGCGCGCTCGATCGAACCTGTGACCTTCAATGTCTGACCACCATAACCGTCGAGTTGCGACTCGTATGTCGCAAGTGTGAAGGCCTTGTAGGCGTCCACGTAAAGGTCGAGATCGGCAGAGGACGTCTTTTCGCGGGCAGCGCCAAGCATGAAAATAGCCATTTTGCGGGTATCGAGCACCTGGCCAAGCAGTTCGCCGACCTGCTTTTGCCGCGCCGCAGCGTCAAGCGAGGTGTTCTTCAGAATGGCGACGCCGCGATCGATGCTCTGCTGGACGAAGGTCTCAACGGGTGCCTGCGCATGCACCGGCACCACCGCAAATGTTAGCAACGCCGCAATCGCAATGAAGGAGCAAAAGCCACGCATTTCAACCTCCCGTACGCATGGGCAGGCGAATCATTGCGCCACTTCGAATGCATTGCCAACCGCAAAGTTCGCAGAATGGCGAAAGGGGAGGGGATCTTCTCAGGGGTGAATGGCCGAGGGCGGGCGCTTCTTTCGGGCGGACCGCTCCCACATGACATGCGGATAACCCTTAACCGGTGCGAGTGTCTCACCGCGGTAGGCCCATTCCGGAGCATTTTCGATGTGCAAATGGTAGCGTGGCTCCCGGCCTGTGCGCGTCTCGAAAATGGCTCGCGGGATGTTCACCCAATTTGGCGCCTTCGCCCGTTCATAGAGGAGGGGGGTACCGCATTTGATGCAAAAGCTGCGGGTGTTGCCGTCCGTAGTATCCCGATATCGGCGGATGTTCTTCGCCCCATCCACGATCCGGAAACGGCTGCGCCAACTGCCGACATACGTGGCATAGGCGCAGGCATGCGCCCGACGGCTGGCTTCCGAATGGTCATGCCACGCCCAGAAGGCCGGAAAATCGATCTCCATCCGCACCGCTCCACACGCACATCGCGCGATGGCAACCGGGGGCTTTGCCCGCTTCGCGGCTTGGTGCAATGTCTTGACGCGATCACCTTTCAACCGCGCCACCGGAATCCACCCAATCCTTGAACCCACCAAGATTGAAGACCTTTTGGTACCCCATCTCTTTTAGCGCTTTGCCGGCCAGGGCAGAGCGCCCGCCCGAGGCACAGTACAGGATAATAGGCCTGCTCTTGTCGAAATGCGGGTCGTGGTAGGGCGACTCCGGATCGGCGCGAAATTCCAGCATGCCGCGCGAGACGTTCACTGCGCCCTCCGCTTTGCCGCTTGCGCCCACCTCTGGCGAATCGCGCACATCGAGGAGCAAAGCATCGTCTTTTGCGATCATCTGTTGCGCCTCCCGCGGCGAAATTCGCGGGACCGCGGCATTCGCCGCTTCCAACATTTGTTTGACGCTGCTCGTCATCTCATCCTCCGAAGCTGGACCATATTCTTCCTTCCCCGCCGCGGTGCCAACTGCAAAAAAGACACTGGACAGGCGGAAGGGTGAGGTGCTGTGCTTGGCCCGCCATCGCGTGGAAGGACTTCGCCGGGAAGTGGCGGACGAGCAGAAAACGAACGGGCCTGTGGTGATCAAGAAGTACGCCAACCGGCGGCTCTACAACACCCAGACGTCCAGCTATGTCACGCTGGACCATCTCTGCGAGATGGTGAAGGACGGCATCGATTTCGAGGTGCGGGACGCCCGAACCGGCGAGGACATCACCCGCTCGGTGCTCACCCAGATCATCTTCGAGGAAGAGAACAAGGGGCAAAATCTGCTGCCCATCCGCTTCTTGCGTCATCTCATCGGCATGTACGGCAACAGCCTGCAGGGACTGGTGCCTGGTTATCTCGATATGAGCATGGAGAGTTTTGCAAAAAATCAGGAGCAGATGCGCGATCGCATGGCCCAGGCGATCGGCGGCGGCACGCAATTGTTCGAAAACATGGCCCGGCAGAACATCGCCATGTTCGAGCGCACCATGAAAATGTTCTCGCCGTTTGCGCCAGCGGGCCGGCCGAGTTCTTCCGAACCTGAGCCTTCGGCCGGCAACGGGGCCGTTTCGGAACCGCGACAGAAACGTGGCACGGACGAGCTTAGCGACCTGAAGGATCAGGTTGAAGCCATGCGCAAGGAGCTTGCAGAGCTTGCGCGGGAGCGCAAATAGTCAGGCTCTGAGCCAGTTGGGCTGGAGCTGCGGCTCGCCCAGATAGAAGCCCTGAAAGTAATCGACACCGAACCTCTGCAGCAGTTCTGCGTCTTCTTCCGATCCGACCCATTCCGCGACCGTTTCCAGTTTGAAATTCCTGGCGAGATCCACGAGCGTGCGGACGAAGATCTGGTTATCCGGCGACGCTGAGAGGCCGCGGATATAGGTGCCGTCGATTTTCACCATGTCCACCTTCAGCATCTGAAGATTGCGGAAGGAGGTATAGCCGGCCCCGAAATCGTCGATCGCCACCCGGCAACCCAGCTCGCGAAGATTCGAAATGAACCGGGCGCTCTCCTCGAAATCGTGCAGGGCTGCCGTTTCGGTCAGCTCTACGATCATGCGATTTGCGACGCTTTCGTTGGCACGGACGTAACTTACGAACGATTGCAGCCAGGTGGGATCGCCCGCCGTCGTCCCGGAGACATTGACCGCAAGGCCGATCTTCGGGTGGGCGTGCAGTTTCTCGATCGTCAGCTCCAGTGCGTGCCGGTCCACCAGCCGAACCAGTCCCAACTGCTCGGCGGCCGGAATGAAGTGGCCCGCGCTGACCACTGCGCCATCTCCGCGGATCATGCGAAGCAGGCACTCATGGTGCACGGGTTTGCGGGTCTTGGCGCACACAATCGGCTGGTATGCGAAAACAAGGCGCTTATCACGGAGCGCCGAGGCGACCTCGTCGGCAATGGCCATCAGGCGACGGCGGGCGGTTTCTCGTTGTGCGGAATTCGAATACATCGCGAAGCCGTCGCGGCCGCGCGCGCGTGCGCGATCAAGCGCTTCCTCAGCGCGCAGCATCGCCTCCTGGCTGGAAGCTGCATTGGCGGGCAAGCACACCGCGCCAACACTGATGGTGGAAGAAACGACGCCGGCGCGCGTGTTGATGACTTCCTTGCTGATCGCGCTCCGAAGCCGCTCGGCAACGGCAACAGCATCCCGCTCATTGCAGTTGCGGACGATTACGCCGAACTTGTTGCCGGCAATGCGGCCAATGACGTCGGTGCCCCGGAGTATGCCACCGAGCCGCTCACCGACGGTCACGATGGCTTCGTCGGCGGCGCCAAATCCGTATGCATCGTTGATCGCCGCGAGCCGGTCGATCGAGGCGACGAGAAAGGCGCAACTGCGGTTTTCGGCCCGCGCCGCCTCGATTGCGTCGGCGAGTTGCGCACGCAAGCTTGTGCGGTTGAGGTGACCTGTGAGCTCGTCGCGTGTTGCCAGATAATGCAGCCGCTGGGCATCCCGAACGCGATCGGTGATGACATGCAGCAATCCAACCAAGCGTTCCGTTTTTCCGTCTGCGCCCGCTATTCGCGCCCCACGCATTTCATACCATTCCGGTCCGAGTGCCGAGGCTGCCTCGAATTCGAAGCTGAATGCGGAGTCGCTTGCATCGACATCTTCTATGATCGCTTGCAGCGCGGCGCTTCCAGCTTCTCCCATCCATGGCCGAAAATGTTCGCCCTCGCAAAGCCGCTCTGGATCGCGATGAACCGCGAGCAGATTTTGTGCTCCATCCCAAGCGATGCGATCGTCCGCCATCGTCCAGTCGAACACCGCTTCGCGGGCCCCGGCGAGCGCGAGCTGCACGCGTCCGGTGCGATGCACAGTAGTGAGTTTCCGAAGACGTTCAGCGGGTCTCGTCTTGGCGACTGCTTCGTTCAGCACGTTCCGACTAGCCTCTTGCCGCCAATGTCCTGGCGAGCTTTTCTCCATCCTCTGCGGAACTGATTAAAAACAAGAAAATTCGTTCAGACTTTCAGGTCGAAAGCCCAGATTTTCGGTGTTCCGAAACGGAACACGCCCGCGCTCACCGCATTGCCGAGAAGGTTGGCCGGTCGATAAAGGCGGCGCCGATCACGCGACCATAGCCACCCTGCTGAAGCACCACCGCAATGCTTTCGCGAGGCGCGCCAGCTTCGGTGCGCGCCAGCGTCAGGTTCACCGGCTGTCCCTTCCAGTTGCCAACGGCCCGGATATGGCGAACGACATTGCGATAGGTGAGGGTGCGGCCGTCATTTTCGCCATTGTGGATGCTCACGCTTGCTTGCGGCAGGATCCCGAAAAGCCAGATGGTGGCAGCTCCAACGGGTTGCGGCGCCCCGCCCACAGCCACGCGGATTTGTTCGTGATTGGCGGCCAGACGGATCGGGACAGCCTGCACATCGGCTGCTTTGGCGGCAATTGCACCTTCCACGGATTGCTCGCGGCTGCCGATGATGTCGGTCATGCCATCCACAATGATTTCCGGCGTGAATACGCCACCGCGGCCCAGCTGTTTCGCATACGCTTTTTGCCGCTGGGTGTTGGCCTCCGTCGCGAGGGTGTCGCGCCAGCCAAGCATGTCCCAATAGGTGACCGGCAGACTCATCGCCAGGATGTTTTTGCGACTGGCCAACTGGCCGAGCAGGGCATCGGCAGGGGGGCAGGAGCTGCATCCCTGACTGGTGTAAAGTTCCACAACGACAGGGCGCCGCGGCTGCGTTTCCCCGCCGCTGGCGCTGGAAGTCAACAGGGTAAGGAGGCCAACGAACAAAAGGCCGGCTGCAGGGACGCGGCTTGCGGACATGTGCGCGACCATAGGACGGAGCGCATGGCCCCTGCCACTCACTTCCGCTTGACGGCCGGGCCGGGGGTCTAAAGGCAAAGCCGCCTTGCATTTCGGAGTAATTATCCCCCCTGTCCAGCGTGACCGGTCCAGGTTGCCTAGGATGCCGAGGCCTGCTTATTGACCTTATGACAGAGCCTAGGCAGCCACTGAACCCGGTTCATGGATTGGTTGGCCTGCTCGACCTCGAGCAGATCGATCTGAACATCTTTCGCGGTTTCAGCCCCAAGGATCGCTCCGGCCGTGTTTTCGGCGGCCAAGTCCTTGCCCAAGCCTTGGTTGCGGCGAGCCGCACCGTAAAGGATCGCATCTGCCATTCCCTGCACGCCTATTTCCTTCTCCCTGGTGATCCCAAAATTCCAATTTTGTATGAGGTCGATCGCAGCCGGGACGGCCACAGCTTTACCTCTCGGCGAGTGGTTGCCATACAACATGGGCGGCCCATTTTTCACATGTCCGCCTCGTTCCAGGTTGACGAGACAGGATTGGACCATCAAATCGCCGCGCCTGAGGTACCGCGTCCCGAGGAGCTTCCGCCGGAGGAAGAGATGCGCCAGAAGATGGTCAGCCGCATCCCCTCAGAATTCCGGGAGCATTTCCTCCGGCAGCGGCCCATCGAAATTCGTCCCGTCGATCCAAAGGATCTTCTGGAGCCCAAAAAGCGTCCGCCGCACCAGGCGGTGTGGGTTCGCGCAATCGGGACGTTGCCGGACGATCTCTCGCTTCACCAATGCGTACTTGCCTACGCATCCGACATGACCCTGCTCGACACGGGTTTGATGCCGCATGGCATTAGTTGGCTTTCGGGACGGCTGCAGATCGCGAGCCTAGACCATGCCATGTGGTTCCATCGGCGATTCCGAGTTGACGAATGGTTGCTCTATGTGCAGGACAGCCCCAGCGCCTCCGGTGCCCGCGGATTTAACCGTGGCCTGATTTACACGCGGGAGGGCATGCTCGTTGCGTCGGTCGCTCAGGAAGGTCTGATTCGCCTCCGCGTCACATAGTCAGGGCTGCAACTCAAACGTGGTTCTGGCGTCAGGGCGACGATTTTTTAACCGGGTACTGTGAAGATGGGGCATGTCGATCTCCGATGCCCCAAAGGGCGCGTTTTCAACGCGGCTGCCGTTCCTGACAAAAGGGACCAAAGCTTATGATCTTTTGGCCGCCGCGCCCGTGGCCTTCTGGTTTGGGGTGAATGGCGCCAGCGCGTTGCAAATGCTGGCGGAAAAGACGGAACAGTTTCTCGTACACCCGACTACGACGGTTGGCCTGACCATCGTATCAAGAGCGGCAATTCTGCTCTTTGCCGTGGCCGCAATCGGCATACTCCTGCTGCGGTCTCCGCCAACTGCCGGCGCCAGGGGAATTGGGCCGCGAATTGCCTCCATCCTTGGGACTTATGTCAGCGTGGCGATCGTTCTGTTCTTGCCGCAGGCGACGCTGCCGGATTTTGCTCTAGCGCTTTCCGCCCTTCTGATCTTGGGCGGCATGGGATTCTCGGTATATTCAATCTTGTTTCTCGGGCGCTCGTTCAGCCTTGTCCCAGAAGCACGTCAACTCGTCACAACCGGCCCTTACGCGCGCATTCGCCACCCGCTTTATGTTGGTGAGGAATTGGCCATTATCGGCGCAATGATCCAGTACATTTCTCCCCTCGCGGTGGGATTGCTCGCCCTCCAGATCGCCTGCCAGTTCTATCGCATGGAGTGCGAGGAAACTGTGCTGGAGGATGCCTTTGCGGAATACGGCGCCTACAAGGCGCGGACCGCGCGCCTGATACCTGGCCTCTACTGAGGCGGGTTACCGCCCAAAATCAGGGCGATTCATACCCTCGAATCTCTGCAATGCGAGCGAAGCCTCGCGATCCTCGCCGACGCCCTATTACGCAAACGGCCAGCTGCAGAGCGCTGATCACGACGCCTAGATCAACGCCAGATCGTCGACCGCCGCCCTATGAAACGCGGAAAATCCGAGGCTCCGAATAATCTTTGGATTACCTGCTGGCATGCATGCCCATTGCAGTGCCTTCGACAGGTGTCGGGAAACGGCATCCGCTTCGGCAATCAGCTATGCTTGGAGTCCTTTGGCCGAGGCACGGCTGTGTTGAATTTCAGAGCGCCCCACCGGCCAGCAGTGGTTTTTCCTGGAAGCTCGCCTGATTACCCGCCCAGCCGCGAGTGACCTGACCGGCGAGCGTCCAGAACAGAAATCCGAGAGCAACGCCAGCCAGTCCGTCGGCGGAGTAGTGCCAGCCAAGCATGATCGACGAAAGGAGAATGATCCCCGCAAATATGGAGAATGCGATCCCCAGTCGGCGGTCGGTACGCCAGGCGAGCAATGCCATCAGCGTGGCGATCGTAACGTGCATGCTGGGCATGGCGGAGATACCTTGAATCTCGCCCTTTCCCGTGAGGTATGCCTGCCACAGCGCATCTTGGGCGTCGACGGTCCACACGGGCCAGTGCCGGTTCGTTTCCCGCAAATACTGGAGGAGCGGCGCATAAGGATTGGGACCGCCCACAATATGATCGTAGAAGCACGGACCGGCCGATGAAAACAGCGCCGCCAGCACAAATCCTCCGAAGAACCAGGCGAACGCGTAGGACAACAGATACTGCAAGCGCGTGCTGTCATTGGTCGGGCGGGTAAGCTGCCAAAACAGGCAGACGAACATGACAGGAAACCACATCCCGTAAGCGAAGCTGAGGAAGGCGGTAATCGGAGGATGGCCAAGCGCCGGCTGAAGAACCTGCCACAACGGGCGTCCAAATCCCATCGTCGTGCCAAGGTTCATAAAGGTCGCGTCCCAGGAGAAGGGACGAATACGTGCAAGATCCGCTTTCAGGGCCGCAAACATCATCATCAGCGGTGTGAACGTGAGCAGCCCGTGAACGATGTTGCCGATCCGGTCGCCCGAGGTGGCGCTGTCGAGCAACCGCCGCAGCATCGCAATCAACGGCTTCTCTGGCTGGCCGTCGCGATACAGATGCCAAAGATGCTTCATGGCTACCGCGGCCGCCATTAGAAGGGCGAGCTTGCCGATGAGGTCTAGAAAGAACACCGCCGATCCGAGCGGGAAAGGCAGGCGGTACATCGCAACCAGCGCGGCCGTGACCGCGCCGAAGGAGAGTGTGCAGAGGTAAAGCGGAACGTGAGGAGCGAAGCTGCGGGTCACACTTGACCGGCAGGTTTGGTACAGGCGTCGCAGTTCTGTACCCGCGTGCGCGTGCATCTGGTCTCTGCTCCGGAAGGTAACTGCCAAACTGCCTAACGACCTTCGCCTGCTGCCTTCACACCGGCTTCCTGGCGGGACAACATCTGGCCCATCCGGCTGTCGTAGGTCTCCTTGTCATCGCCTGGAGTTGGCGCGACCTCACAGCGCGCACTCGCGCAATTGTAGGTGGCCTGGGCCGTGCCGCGATGCACGATTACCGTGCTTGCCACGTGTCCGAAGACGCTTATGTGTTCGTTGACGACCTGCTTTCCGTCCGTATCGAGCGCGACGATATTGGTGCCACCGAAGCCTTTGCCAAGGACGAAGGCATGCCGCGAGTCGATCATGCTCACATCGGCGATCATGGGATTTCCGACGTAAACGGTCGCGACCGGATGCGAGAATGCCACTACTCTCACTTCGTCGAGCGGCACGGAGATCGCTGGCGGGGCGAATTTGTGAGCGACCTTCAGCTTGTGAACTGGTTTCACCTTAGCGAGCGCATGGACGGCCGCCTTGTGTTGCGGTTTGCCTGCCGCGAAGGCCGGCGCAGTTGCGGCGATGATCGCGGCAGCGAAGAGCGGAAAGGTGGCGCGGCGCATGGATCGACCCTGATGGAATTACGGTGAACAAGGTAGATTGCACGGCGTAAAGGAAGGCTTAAGCGAACTTTATTTCGGGGCGGTGCTCGCAACCAGTTCACCCCAGCTGCGCTTTGGTCGGCGACCCTGATGCTGCCGCCGTCACCTGCGCGGAATGCTGCTGTTGGGCGACTTGCCGCTTTCGATCCAACAGCCGCCAATTCGGGCCGCCCTTACCGCAGTCTTTGCGATTGCCACGCTGCGTCCGTCCGACCTTTTTAGCCGAGAGAGATTCGACTGGCGCGGCGGCAACTGCCGATCATGGTAATTTTTTCGCAAATTCGAATACGGCGGCTTTGAGGCATCTGCCCTTTTTTGTGTCTGCGCGACACACAATGGGGGCTGGACGTGACCGCGCGCTTAAGGCGGCGTTAAGTGCCGACGAGTAGGCTCCTCCTCGAATCCATGTTGAGGCCGTGTGATGAAAACCCGGTGCTCTTGTGGATGTCCTAGGGTGTCTAACAAGGAGGCTATTATGAAGAACCTGGTTACCCGTTTCGTTCGGGACGAGTCCGGCGCGACGGCCATCGAATACGGCCTGATCGCTGCGCTTATCTCGGTTGTGATTATCGCCGTGCTTACCTCGATCGGCGGCAACCTGCAGACGAAGTTCGGTTCGGTGAACACTGGCTTGGCCAGCTAATACGCCGGACGGCGAGTGTATGCTCGTTGCAACGGCCGCCGGGAAACCGGCGGCCGTTCGCATTTGTGGGGAGACCAAAAATGCTCGGTTCCGTTCTGCTGTTCGGCCCTTTTGTGCTGTTGCTGTTGCTCGCTGCAGGCTGGGACCTGGCGAGCTTTACGATCCCGAACTTTATCCCGGCCGTTTTGCTCATTGCGTTCTTCGTCTTCGCGATCTCCGTCCGGATGCCGCCGGGTCTCGCCATGTCGCACGCGGCCGCGGGCGGACTGGGTCTCCTGGCCGGCTTCGCGCTGTTTGCGCTTGGCTACATCGGTGGAGGCGATGCAAAACTTTTCGCCTGCATTGCGGTCTGGTTCGGGCTGCACGACATGGCGGAGTACGTTTTGATCGCCTCGCTCTTCGGCGGCGGACTCACACTTATTTTGCTCGCAATGCGGCGATATCCGCTTCCTGCGTTTGCCGCCGGACGTGAATGGATCGCGCGGTTGCACGCACCCGGCTCCGGGATCCCGTATGGCGTTGCCCTATCGGCTGGCGCCCTCGCAGTACTCCAGCACACGCAAATCTTCCAGACAGTCGCCGGCTAAGCCCAAAAACGCGTCAGCGTTAAGGCTTTTCTAAACGGTTGTGTGTTCGGATCGGGACACCAAGGAGCAACCATACCATGAATCGCTCGCGCGTGATTGTCCTCAGCCTGGCGGCCCTCGCAGCCGGTGCCGCAGCCCTGCTTGCCCGCGGCTTTTTGGGAGGCGGCACGCAAAATGTGCACGCCCAGCCAGCTGCGATCGCAACGGTCGGCGTCCTCGTCGCCTCCAGCAACATCGAACCCGGCAAGCCAGTAAAGCCCGAGATGGTCAAATGGCAGAACTGGCCCAAGGCAAGCGTGGATTCCACGTTCCTGACGCAAGAGGGCAATCCACCCGCCGATCAGATGGTGAAGGGCACAGTGGCCCGCGCGCCGATCCAGGCGGGCGAGCCGCTCACCAACACGAAAATCGTGCATTCGGATTCCGCAAGTTTCATGTCGGCCATGCTGACACCGGGAATGCGCGCAATTTCGATTCCGATCACGACGGAGTCGGGCGCCGGCGGCTTCATCCTGCCGAACGACCGGGTTGATGTTCTCCTCACCGCCCAGATTTCCGAACAGCCCAGACTCTTCGCATCGCGCACGTTGTTGCACGATGTGCGCGTGCTGGCAGTGGATCAAACTGCAACGCAGGACAAGGACCAGAAAACGGTTCTCGCGAAAACCGCCACGCTCGAGCTCTCGCCGCAGCAGGCCGAGATGGTCGATGCCGCCGCCGAGACCGGCAAGGTGTCGCTCGCGCTTCGCCCGCTCGGCGAAACCAGCAGAACCGATCTCGCAATGAACACCAAAACCAAGACGAACACAGGAGTGGTGTCGGTGATCCGCTACGGAATGCTGCATGGCGGAAACGTGACGACGGGCAAAGGGGAGTAGGCGCACATGCGCAACGCAACCATCGCATTCGGTGTTCTTGCCGCCATCAGCCTTGCATTGCCTGCGTTGGCAAGAACTCCCGTTCGGCACGAGCCGGTCGCGCAGAAAGTGCTCAATGTCTCGACCCGGGGAGACGGTCCGGCCCATCAGCGCATCACGCTGGCGCTCGACAAGGCTGCGTTGGTGCAGCTCGATACCAATGCGCGCGATGTGCTGGTTTCAAACCCTGGAATTGTGGATGCCGTTGTGCGCACGCCGCGCCGCGTCTTCCTGCTGGCGATGAAAACCGGGCAGACCAATGCATTCTTCTTCGACTCGGCAGGCCACCAGATCCTCTCGATCGATATCCGCGTGGAGCGGGACGTCACGGATCTGGGTGCGATGATGCACAACAATTTCTCGCATTCCAACATCCATGTTTCGGCGATGAACGACAACGTCGTGCTCACCGGCACTGTGCAGAACGCAATGGAAGCCACACGCGCGCAGGATCTCGCGACGAGCTTCGCCGGCGACCCGAAGAAGGTCGTCAACATGCTGAAGGTGGACGCGAACGATCAGGTATTGCTCAAGGTCCGCGTGGCCGAGATGCAGCGCAGCGTTTCCAAGCAGTTCGGCATCGATCTTAGTGCCGCGATCAACGCATGGGGAGTTCCGATCGTCGCCCAGACCTCCAATCCGTTCGGCCTGGTCGGCAGGGCTCTTTCAGACGCGTCGGGAATGCAGGTCGGGCCGAATTGCCCGCTCTTCAACCAGTCGAGTCAGATGGCACCTTCGACTCATCTGTGTGCCAACGGCGTGCTGCAGGCACTTGAAGAAGTGGGCTTGATTCGCACGCTTGCCGAGCCAAACCTCACGGCCGTTTCGGGTGAAACAGCGCGCTTCCTGGCGGGTGGCGAATTCCCTGTGCCCGGCGGTCGCGACTCGCAAGGTAATGTGTCCATTATCTTCAAGCAGTTCGGTGTTGGCCTCTCTTTCACGCCGGTCGTGCTGAGCGAGAACCGCATTTCGCTCCAGATCTCGACGGAGGTGAGCGAACTGACCAACACGGGCGCATTTACCCTCTCTGCCGGCAGCGTGATCAACCCGCAGACGGGCGCGGTCACGAGCATCCCGGGCATTACGGTTCCGGCGCTCAATGTGCGTCGCGCACAGACCACGGTGGAATTGCCCTCTGGCGGAAGCTTCGCCATCGCTGGTCTGCTGCAGCACACGACCAAGCAGCAAATTGACGCCTTTCCAGGTCTCAAGGATATGCCTGTTCTGGGTGCGCTCTTCCGCAGCCGTGATTTCCTGAACAACGAAACGGAGCTGGTGGTCCTGGTCAGCACCTATCTGGTGAAGCCGGTCTCCGGAAAGCACCTCGCTGCACCGACCGATGGCTTCGTGCCGCCGAGCGACGTCGACACAATCCTTACTGGCCGTCTCAACGTGCAGCATCCGCCGGTTACTGACGGACTGAAGTCCGCCGGCAATACCAAACTCGGCTTCATCGTTCAGTAGAGGACATGGTCATGCGCAAAGAACTCTTCCGCTTCGCCGCCCTGACGGCCATGTTGCTCGCAGGCAGCTGCGCCGCACCCGGCACTGACGATGGCAATCCACATTTTGCGGATCCCACTGCCAATCATCCGATCGTAGTGCAGCCCGAATCCCGCGCCGTGAGGGTTTACTACGGCGGTAGCGGCAGCCTGACACCGGAGGACATGGCGAAGCTGGATCGCGTGGTTAGCGACTACGAGGCGGGGGGCAGCGGATCCATCAGCATTTCCGCGCCCGAAGGACCAGACTCGTCCGAGGCCATTTCTTACTTCGGCGAAAAGCTTGTCCAGATGGGCGTACCGCGCGCGAAAATCATGGTGGGCACGCACCCCACAACCGACGGAGACCGCAGGGTGGAAATCGGCTTCATCGGCTACGTGGCGCATACCGAACCGTGTGGCGACTGGTCGGAGGACGTCGCCATGACCGATTCGAATCTGCCGATGCCGAACTTCGGTTGCGCCGTGCAGCACAATATTGCAGCCATGGTCGCCAACCCGCGCGACCTCGATGAATCGCGCCGCTTGGACGATGCGCCGGATGCAACCCGCCGCACCGCAGTCATTGGACACTACGAGCGAGGCGAAGTTTCGCAGGCGACGAAGAAGACGGTCGACAGCGGCGTGGAACAGTCCGCGCCTGGTTCGGGCCTTGGGGATTAAGGGGCGAACATGACAAAAGCGAACTCCTCCGCAGAAGAGGCCTTCGGCGCCGCGCCGCATGAGCGGCCGGTGCCTCGCATCTCGATCCGTTGCTTCTGCGAATTTCCGGATACCGGCGCAGCGCTCCAACGAGCGGGGGCGGACCGCCGTCTGTCCAAGGCAGACATCGCCGTGCAACTCGGCGGCGTCCAGGCGGCTGTAGAACATCACGCCGCCCACCCGGGCCCGAATTTGCTGGTGGTGGAAACGCGGCTGCAAGGCAAAGGGGCGCTGGAGGAGATCGACCGGCTGGCCGAAGTCTGCGATCCCTCGACTAAGGTGATCGTTATCGGCCGCGTCAACGATGTGGAGCTCTATCGCGAGCTCATCCGGCGTGGGGTTAGCGAATATCTGGTCGCCCCGCTCAATCCTCTGCACCTGATCGAGGTTATCTCAGGACTTTATCTCAATCCGAATGCTGCTCCGGTCGGGCGAGTTATCAGCTTCGTCGGCGCCCGCGGCGGTGCGGGAACCTCTACAATCGCACACAATGCGGCCTGGTGCATTGCAGAGAAGATGCACATCAACACCACCATCGCGGACCTTGACCTCTCGTTTGGCACGGTGGGCCTTAACTTCAACGAGGAGCCAGGGCAGGGCATCGCGGAAGCGCTCTCCGCGCCGGAACGTCTGGATGACGTCCTGCTGGACCGGCTGCTGCTGAAGACCAGCGAACACCTGTCGTTGTTTGCAGCGCCGGCGGCCATGGACCGCACCTATGACGCGGATCCCGCGACGTTCGAGGCGGTCATTGACGTGGTGCGTCAGTCGACGCCCTGTGTGGTGATCGATCTTCCTCACCAATGGAACGATTGGATCAAGCAAACCCTGCTGAGTTCCGACGAGATCGTCATTGTGGCCACTGCGGATCTTGCGAGCCTGCGCACCGCCAAGATGCTTAACGATCTGGTGAAGCAGAATCGCCCGAACGATCCACCCCCCAAGCTGGTGATGAACCAAGGCGGCGTTCCGAAGCGGCCGGAAATCCCGGTGAAGGATTTCGCCGCGACCGTGGGGCTTCTGCCAGCGGTAGTACTGCCGTTCGATCCGCAACTCTACGGCGCGGCCGCGAACAACGGTCAGATGCTCATGGAAGTGCAGCCGAAATCGCCGACCGCCGAGAGCATCATGCGACTGGCGCAAATCGTTACCGGGCGTGTGGCTGTGCCGGAGTCCGAGAAGGGTGTCCTTCCGATCCTGTCTCTCCTGAAAGGACGCAAGCAGGCGTAACCCATGTTCGGAAAACGAGCTGGCATTTCGGATGCGCCGCGGCGGCCACCGGTTGCGCGTGCAGAACCGGCCGCAGCCGCAGTTGCCATAGCGGCTGGCGCTGATGCGCCGCCGCCCGTGCAGTCGCGAGGGCAGACACCCGCGCCGCCCCCAAAGCCCGCCGCTGCCAGGTTCGCCGACCAGCGCTCAGACGATTATTATCAAATCAAGACTACGATCTTCAACGCGCTGATCGATACAATCGATCTGGCGCAACTGGCGCAGCTCGATCCCGATTCCGCCCGCGAAGAAATCCGCGACATCGTCAACGAGATCATCTCGATCAAAGCCGTTGTCATGTCGATCGCCGAGCAGGAACACCTGCTCCAGGACATCTGCAACGACGTGCTGGGCTATGGCCCGCTGGAGCCGCTGCTGGCCCGCGACGATATTGCGGATATCATGGTCAATGGCGCCGGCCGGGTATTCATCGAGGTGGGCGGCAAGGTGCAGCTTACCAGCATCCGCTTCCGCGACAATGCGCAGCTGATGAACATCTGCCAACGCATTGTGAGCCAGGTCGGCCGCCGCGTCGACGAAAGCTCGCCGATCTGCGACGCCCGCCTCCTCGATGGCTCGCGCGTCAATGTCATCGCGCCGCCGCTATCGCTGGATGGCCCCACGCTCACCATCCGCAAATTCCGCAAGGACAAATTGCGGATGGACGACCTCGTCCGTTTCGGCTCGATCAGTCCAGCGGGATCGCGCGTGCTTGGGGTGATCGGCCGCTGCCGCTGCAACGTCCTGATTTCCGGAGGCACCGGCTCCGGCAAAACCACGCTGCTGAATACGATGACCGCGTTCATAGATGCCGATGAGCGCATCATCACATGCGAGGACGCCGCCGAACTGCAGTTGCAGCAGCCGCATGTCGTGCGGCTGGAAACGCGGCCGCCCAACCTCGAGGGGCAGGGCCAGATCACCATGCGCGATCTGGTACGGAATTGCCTGCGTATGCGGCCGGAACGCATCATCGTGGGCGAAGTGCGCGGACCCGAAGCGTTTGATCTGCTGCAGGCAATGAACACCGGCCATGACGGCTCGATGGGAACGCTGCACGCCAACTCACCGCGTGAAGCCATGACGCGTCTGGAGTCGATGATCACGATGGGCGGTTTTTCGCTTCCGGTGCGCACCATCCGCGAGATGATCGTAGGGTCGCTGGACGTCATCGTGCAGGCCGAGCGCATGCGCGACGGCTCGCGCCGCATCACCAAGATCACCGAGATCGTCGGCACCGAGGGCGATGTGGTGATTACCCAGGATCTCATGACATTCGAGATCACCGGAGAAGATGAAACCGGCCGGATGAGCGGCAAACATGTCGGAACAGGCATCGTGCGCCCTACCTTCTGGGAGCGCGCCCGCTACTTCGGCATGGAGCGGGAGCTGGCAGAGGCGCTTGACGAACTTCAGGTGTGAGGGGTGAATGGGAACGCTGGTTTATGTTATGATGGGTGCGTTCCTGCTGCTCGGAATGGGCGGCATCGCCTATAGCTTTGTGGTGCCATCAGGCGAAACATCCAGAAAGCGGATGTTGGCGGCTGCCGGGCCACAGGTTTCGGCTGCCGGTCGCGCTTCCCAGGATGCCAACCAGCAGCGCCGCAAGAACGTGCAGTCGCTGCTCAAGGATCTCGAGAAGCAGCAAAAGGTGAAGAAACAGCGCCTGAGCCTGCGCCGCCGCATCGAGCAGGCAGGTCTTAACATCAGCGTTCGCACATTCTGGATGGCGTCGGCGGGTGCAGGCTTCTGCGCGTTCGCGATCGGCTTGCTTTATCGCGAGCCGCTTTTGGCCGACGGATTGGCCGCTTTCGGCGTCGGGCTCGGTCTTCCGCGATGGGTCCTGAACTTTCTGAAGAACCGCCGACAAAAAAAATTCACCGCCGAATTTGCCAACGCCATAGACGTAATCGTGCGCAGCGTCCGTTCCGGCCTGCCTGCGAACGAGGCTCTGAAGGTGGTGGCGCGGGAAATGGCGGTGCCTGTCAGCACTGAATTCGAGAAACTGGTCGAAAGCATGAAGGTTGGCGTCACGCTCGAGCAGGCGCTCAAGCGCATGTATGACGCCATGCCAACTGCCGAGGTGAGCTTCTTCGGAATTGTCATGACGATACAGGCGAAGTCGGGCGGCAATCTCTCTGAGGCGCTGAATAATCTCTCGGGCGTGTTGCGCGATCGCAAGCGTCTGCAGGGGAAGATCAAGGCGATGTCTTCCGAAGCAAAAGCATCGGCCATGATCATCGGCTCGCTGCCGCCGGTCGTAATGACTCTCGTCTATCTGACAACGCCGGATTACATCAAGCTGCTGTTCACCGAGCGCATGGGCAACATCATGCTGGCCGGCTGCCTTTTCTGGATGGGTTGCGGCATATTCGTGATGAAAAAAATGATCAGCTTCAAATACTGAGGATGCAGGCATGAGCACGGACGTCGGCATTCTAAACATGTTTTTCGACCGCGATTTCCTGGTCACGGTATTCGTGGGGGTGTTGGCCTTTGCGACTGTCGTGACGCTTGGCTTGCCGCTGCTGGAGCGGCGCTCGCTGGGCAACCGCATGAAATCCGTCGCGGAGCGTCGCGAAGAGTTGCGCCTGAAGCATCATGCGCAGCTCAATAAGCGCAGCAGCTTGCGCACCGAGCCTGTGAGTTTCATGAAACAGACCCTGGAGCGGCTGAAGCTGTCGAATATCCTGGAGTCCGCGAACACACGGGAACGCCTGATGCAGGCGGGCTACCGCGGGCAGGCGCCTCTGGTCACCTTCCTTTTCTTCCGCTTCGTGATGCCCTTCATCCTGTTTGCGGCGGCGCTGTTCTATCTTTTTGTCGTGCTGCACCTGTCGTGGGCGACCTACCAGAAATTCCTGGTCGCGATCGGTACTGCGCTGCTCGGCTTCTACGTACCCGATCTTTTCCTGTCGAACCGGATCCAGCGCCGCCGCGATTCCATCATCAGGGCCTTCCCGGATGCGCTGGACCTGCTGCTGATCTGCGTGGAATCGGGCATGTCGATCGAGGCGGCCTTCACCCGTGTGGCCAGCGAGATCGGCGTGCAGTCGGTGGAGCTGGCTGAAGAATTCGGGCTCACAACCGCCGAGCTATCCTACCTGCCCGACCGGCGGCAGGCCTTCGACAATCTGGCTAAGCGGTGCGGCGACTCCGGGGTGAAAGCGATCGCCGCGGCGCTTAATCAGGCGGAAAAATACGGCACGCCGCTGGGGCAGGCGTTGCGTGTCTGCGCAACGGAAAACCGCGAGCAGCGATTCTCCGCGGCCGAAAAGAAGGCTGCGGCGCTGCCGGCCAAGCTCACCGTGCCGATGATTGTGTTCTTCTTGCCGTGCCTGTTCGTCGTCATTATGGGCCCGGCAGTCATGAAGACGATGGCCACGCTTCATTAGGGGAACGCACGAGCTGCCATTTAAGCGCAGTTGAATGCGTTGATCGAATTACCGCGTCCAACCGAATATCTTTCGCCGACACTCGCCGATGGGTCCGATCATGAGGCCTCGGCTAAGCCCCTCACTGCAAAGGTCGGTGCAAAGCGATGCATCTCCGCAAGAGCAATTTCCTCACCTGAGCCATCACCGGAAATTTGCGCGCGAACGGCCCATCACGTGGCGCTACAACGATAGCCAGCTGAGCGCTATTCGCCTTCGTCGGCGGTGCGCAGTGCGGGCGGCGCGGATTTCACCGGCGCTGCCGTCGTCACGACCGGCACCTTTGCCCCGGCCTTCGTAGGCGCAGACATTTTGGCCACGACCGCCCCAGCGGTCTTGATGATCAGCGTTTTTTTCGCGACCGGCGTGTGGGTCGCCTCCTTCGCCGTCATCGCAGCCGTTCTTGTTGCCGCGCTAGAGTTGCCCGATGACTCCTTGGCCGCTTCCTGCGTGGCGACCTTTTTCTCCGCCGCAGCTGGATGCGCAGCAATTGCAGAGTCAGGAGCAGACTTGATCGGTCCGGCTAGCGGATCCTTCGGCACCGGCTGCATGACCACCACCGGGTGCGGCTCTTCCGCCGCCGGGGAGATGTTGCGCGGCCCCTTCATTGTGGCGCCCAGTGCTTCCTTCGGCGTGGCCGCGGCGGATGGCTCTTTGGCTGCGGCGAGAGCCTGCTTTGTCGTTATCGGGGGCGGCACTTTTGTTGTCGCGGCGACCGGCATCGGCGGTTTGGTTGCCGCGGTCGCGGCCTGCGCTGTCGTTCTGGCGACTGCGGGCGCGGGCTGGTTCCGATTGCCGGCAGGTGTAGTCTGCGGTCGCGACGTTTCCGCCACGATGGTCTTGTGTGTCTCAGGTGCTTTGGCCACCGCCGCCGGCGAAGATGTGGCAGGTGCGGATGGCTGCGCCTCGGCGGTGATCAGCTCGCGCGGCGGTTTTACAGACGGAGCGGGTTGCGTCTTCGCCGTGGAAACCGCTTTGCTGGTCTTCAGCTGCGCCAGCCAGGCGACGTTGTCTGCCACCTTTGGATTGTTCGCGCCGGCCGCTTGCGCCTGAGCCAACAGCTTCTGAGCGCCATCCAGATCTCCGGCGAGCATGCGAGAGACGGCGAAATTGTTCAGCACGGCGGGATCGCGCGGGTGCAGCATCAGGGCGCGCTCGTAGGCCGCCTTGGCATTCTTGCGGTCGTCCATCTGATCGTAGGCCACGCCCAACGCAGAAAAGAGAGTGGCATCGGTTGGTTTCAGTTCGGTCGCGCGTTTCAGAAATGCTGCCGCGTCATCAGCGCGCCCCTGCTGAACCAGCACCTTCCCGTACTCACCGACGATCCGCGCATCATCGGGCGCCACCAGCACCAACTGCGCCAGCACCCGCGTGGCCTCAGCCAGCTTGCCTTGTCTTCGCAGGAGTTCGGCCTGCTGCAGGCCGCCGTCCAGGTCGTGGATGGCGTCGACGGCCGGGACCGAGGCTACCGCAATATCCGGGGTTTTTGACGCTACCGTCGCCGTTGCCTTTGGTGCCGGAGCGGGGGCGGATGCGCAACCCGCCCCCAGCACCGCAAGAGCGGTCAGAGCAGTCGTGGTAAACAGCAGCGGGCGAGGCATGGGCTTGCTCCGGAAAAGCGGCGCAAAGCTTGACCGGTAGCGGTCAATAAACCCTTAAGCATGGCAAGACCCAGCCTGGAACTTGGGCCAAAATGCTGACGCAAAGGGGTGTTTGCGTCCCGAATATGAACGGATGTCGCGTGGTTGCACTGCCCGTGATAGCAGGGGCACTACTGGGCCTGATCGTTGCTGCGGCCGGTGTTCCCGCGGCTGGAGCAGGGGTGGTGCGGACCCCCTTCGTGATCGCCGCGGGCCCGACAGGCGGTACCTATTTCCCGGTTGGTGAGGCCATTGCCTCTATCGTGACCCACGCCCCGGGCGTCTATCGCTGCGAGAAGGCGGGTGTTTGCGGGCCCCCCGGGCTGATCGCCTCAGTCCGCACCAGTCCCGGCACGGTTTTCAACGTGTTGGCGGTCAACGCCCACATGGTCGATGCGGCGCTGGCGCAGTCCGATGTCGTCACTGAAGCAATAGCGGGTCGCGGCCCTTTCAAGAGCCATGGCGTGCAGAGCCATGTGCGCGCCATCGCCAATCTGTTCCCCGAAGAGGTGCATGTGATTGCGGCGCGCGCGGCGCATATCCGCTCAGTCGCCGATCTCCGCGGCAAGCGTGTCTCCATCGGACCCACCACCTCCGGCACGATTGTCACCGCCCGGGCGCTGTTTGCCGCCTACGGCGTGCCGCTCTGGCGCATCCGGGCGAACAACGACGATTCCGACGTCGCGGCGGAAAAGCTTGCCCAGGGGAAGCTGGATGCGATGCTGTTTGTGGGTGGTGCGCCGGTGCCGTTCGTGCGCGAGCTGCTGGCCGACGGCAAAATCGTCCTGGTGCCGGTGGATGGAAAAGGCCGTGCGCGGCTCCTGAAGCAATCGCGGGCAGTGCAGGCGGATACGATTCCGGCGGGGCTTTATTCGCACACCGCAAAGCTGGAGACGGTGGGTGTGCGCGCGATTCTGATCGTGAACGATGCGGTGAGCGACGGGACGGTGCACGATATCGCCCGGGCGCTGTTCAATCCGGCAAACCGGTCCACGCTGTGGGGCAGCCATCGCAGCGCCCAGGCAATCCGCATCGACACCGCCGCCAAGGATCTGCCCGCGCCGCTCCATCCCGGCGCGGCGCGCTTCTACAAGGAAGCCGGCAAGCTGCCGAAGGTGGCGGCGAAATCAGGCAAGACTTGAATCCACCTCCGCCTGCGCCGCCTGTTCCCATTCGTGCATGCCCGGCAGCGCCCAGATGAGGTCGCAGTAGCTCTGCGCAGTTGCCGGCAGCCCCACGCCGTAGGTGCGGAAACGGGAGACGACCGGCGCATACATGCAGTCTGCGATGGAGAAGCGGCCGAACAGGAAGCCGCCATGCTCGCCATGCCGTTCGAGCGCGTCGGTCCAGGCGGCGATGATCCGCGAGATTTGTGCCTTCGTAGTGTCCCGCAACTCCGGTTGCGGCAGCCGCCGCACGAATTCCATCGGCAGTTGCTGGCGCAGGTCCGGAAAGCCGGAATGCATCTCGGCCGCGTAGGAGCGTGCTTGCGCGCGCGTAAACGGATCGTCTGGCCAGAGCTTCGCGTCCGGGTGACGTTCGGCGAGCGTCTCACAGATCGCAAGGCTGTCCCACACCGAAACTTCGCGTCCGTTTTCCGCGATCTTGAGCAGCGGCACGCGGCCCGATGGCGAGCGCTTCTGCACTTCCACGGTGGTGGAGTCGTGATTGAGGCGGATCACTTCTTCGGTGAACGGGACGCCGATCGCCTTGAGCGCGAGATACGGCCGCAAGCTCCAGCTGGACCATTCCTTGGTGCCAATAATCAGCGTGTAAGACATGACTGCTCCGGTTGCGGGATGCCTTTGCGATATTTAAGTTCCCCCACCCGCCAGCGACAGGTCAATTTCATGCATGCGAGCCTTGTGAAAAGCGCGAGAGGCGCGATCCCGCTTCATGCTGTCAAGGCCGGCAGTCTGGCGCGCTGGCTTCCTACCCGGCCGAAGCGGGAAGCGGAGTGGCTGCGCGCCGCAAACTTCCGCGGCAGGCAATACGAGCTGCTGCTCGTCCCCGGCGCCAATGGACTTGCGAGCGCGGTGCTGGGGCTGGGCGCGAACGACGATCCGCTGGCGATTGCCGCGTTCTCGGAGTCGCTGCCCGCCGGAACGTATGCCTTTGGTGAGGTGCCGGAGCATATCGGCGGCGCGCGCGGCGTGCTCGCGTGGCTGCTGGGCACCTACCGCTTCGGGCGTTACCGCAAAAAGGAAGCTCCTGCCTTCCCGCGCCTAGTGCTTCCCAAGGGCGTGGACGGGGAAGAGGTGACGCGCATTGCTGAAAGCGTGTTCCTCGCCCGCGACCTCATCAATACGCCCGCGAACGACATGGGGCCGGACGAGCTTGCGTCCGCCGCGCGCGATCTGGCGCGCCGCTATGGCGCGAAGTTCTCCGTCATCGTCGGTGATGAACTGCTGCAGAAGCACTATCCGCTGGTGCATGCGGTCGGCCGGGCGTCTTCGCGCGCGCCGCGGCTCATCGATTTCATCTGGGGCGACACGAACGCGTCAAAGGTCACGCTGGTGGGCAAGGGGGTGGTGTTCGATTCCGGCGGCCTCGATATCAAGACCTCCGCCGGCATGCTGACTATGAAGAAGGACATGGGCGGCGCTGCCGTGGTGCTGGCGCTGGCGCGCATGGTGATGGATGCGAGGCTCGATGTTCGCCTGCGGGTGCTCATTCCCGCGGTGGAGAATTCGGTGTCCGGCGCGGCCTACCGCCCCGGCGATGTGCTCAAGAGCCGCAAGGGGCTCACGATCGAAATCGGCAACACTGATGCGGAAGGGCGCCTGGTGCTGGCCGATGCGCTGACAGAAGCGGACAGCGAGAGACCGGAGCTGCTGATCGACGTGGCGACACTCACAGGCGCGGCGCGCGCCGCCACCGGCATGGAGCTGCCGCCGTTCTTCACGGATGACGAAACGCTCGCCGCCGATCTGACGCGCGCAGCAACGGAAGCGCACGATCCCTTGTGGCGGCTGCCGCTCTGGCGCGGCTACGAAAGCGCCATCGACAGCTCCATCGCCGATCTGAACAACAGCCCGGATTATCCACTGGCTGGCGCGACCACGGCGGCGCTGTTTCTCAATCGCTTCGTGAGCCAGGCCAAATCCTGGGTGCATCTCGACATTCCGGCGTGGGTGGACCGCCCGCGTCCCGGCCGGCGCAAGGGGGCGGAAGCCAATGCCGCCCGCGCCCTCTACGCGCTGCTGAAGCAGCGATATAGCTGATCAGTGCTTTTCGGCGGCAGAGACAGGACGCAGCAATGCTTCGGCGGGAATTTGCCATTGCTCGTGCAGCTTCCAGGCCTGCTCCAGCGTCAGCGGCCGCTTTCGCCGTAAGATTTCCGAAGCGCGCGAGCGCGAACCGATGAGCCGCGCGAGGTCCGCCTGGCCCAGCCCCGATTGCTCCATGCGGAAGCGAATCGCCTCCACTGCATCCGGGGGATCGATGGGCCAGTGCTTGGTCTCGTAAGCCTCGATCAATGTGGACAGCACATCGAAACGATCCGCCTCAGCCGTGCCACGCTTCGGCTCATGTTCGAAGTACCGCGCGATTTCTTTCAGGGCCCAATCGTAATCCGCCTCGCGGCGAATTGGGCGAATGTCCATCTTTTTGAGTGCACGCGGCATCACACGCTCCCTGCATCAATCCTGTCGTATTCCTTGTGAGTCCCCACGAACTTGATCAATACGCGCTTGAAGCGATACGCCACATGCGCCACCAGACGATACTTGTTTCCGCCGATATCGAACACGAGTCTGTTGTCTACTAGAAAGTCGACGGTTACGCCGAACCCAACCTTCACGTCGGCAGGCCCCTGCCATTTTGCCCTGCTCACAGCGGCATGCCAGGCGCGCAGCGGACCTTCGGCCTGGGGGTGCCGCTGCCAGAACAACCGCAGGGTCCGCTTGGCAATCACCTGCATGACGCGAGTGTTCCATATTTGGGAACATCTGTCAAGGTGCCGCCGCGTGAGTCCAAGGCCTTGGCTGCTTTGGTGACTGACAGAACCAACGGTTATCCCCCTTGCGGGGGAGGTGGATCGCATGAGCGGAGCGAATGCGAGACGATAGGGGGAGCCCTGCGCGCCCCCCTCCGCCTCACTTCGTTCGGCACCTCCCCCGCAACGGGGAGGATAAGGTGCTCTCTTTCCGCAGAAACCGAGGAACTAGAATCTCAGTACGGTGCGGATGCTTTCGCCCGAATGCATCAGGTTGAAAGCCTTGTTGATGTCGGAGAGCGGCAGGACGTGCGTGATGAGATCGTCGATGTTGAGCTTGCCGTCCATGTACCAGTCGACGATCCTCGGCACGTCGGTGCGGCCCCTGGCGCCGCCGAACGCGGTGCCTTTCCACACCCGCCCCGTCACCAGCTGGAACGGCCGCGTTTTGATCTCCTGCCCCGCGCCCGCCACGCCGATGATCACGCTCACGCCCCAGCCGCGATGGCAGCATTCGAGCGCCGCGCGCATGAGATCGACATTGCCGACGCATTCGAAGGAGTAATCGGCGCCGCCGCCGGTGAGCTCCACCAGATGCGCCACCAGATCGCCGCCAACCTCTTTCGGGTTGACGAAATGCGTCATGCCGAATTTGCGCGCCAGCGCCTCGCGCGCGGGATTGATGTCCACGCCGACGATCATGTTGGCGCCCACGAGCGCCGCGCCCTGCACCACGTTGAGACCGATGCCGCCCAGCCCGAACACCACCACATTGCTGCCGGGCTCGACCTTCGCGGTGTTGATCACGGCGCCCACGCCGGTGGTGACGCCGCAGCCGATGTAGCAGACCTTCTCGAAAGACGCGTCCTTGCGGATCTTCGCCACCGCGATTTCCGGCAGCACGGTGTAGTTCGAAAACGTCGAGCAGCCCATGTAATGGTGAATCATCTCGCCGCCGATGGAGAAGCGCGAGGTGCCGTCCGGCATCACGCCTTTGCCCTGCGTGGCGCGGATGGCGGTGCAGAGGTTGGTCTTGCGCGAGAGGCAGCTTTTGCACTGCCGGCATTCCGGCGTGTAGAGCGGGATGACGTGATCGCCCTTGGCCACGCTGGTGACGCCCGGCCCCACATCCACCACCACGCCCGCGCCCTCGTGGCCAAAGATGGCCGGGAAGAGGCCTTCCGGGTCGGCGCCGCTGCGGGTGAATTCATCGGTGTGACAGACGCCGGTGGCCCGGATTTCCACCAGCACTTCGCCGGCTTTCGGGCCTTCCACGTCCACCTCTTCTATCGCGAGCGGCTGACCGGCTTTGTAGGCAATTGCGGCTCTGGCTTTCATGGTGGGGCACCGGCGAGACGTCGCCGCCTTAAACCACGGATATGCCGCAGCGGGCCAGAGTTGAGGCGGGCAGGGCGAAGGACTATCTTGCCAGGCTGCAGTCGAAGGCGAAGTTGATGTTGCGTAAGAGTTTGCTGTCGGGCGCCGCCGCTGTGTCGTTTGGTTTGCTGCTGGGCGGCTCTGCGCTGGCGCAGGGGACGCCGGGGCAGTTCACGCCCGATGCGAATGCCCCCATCCAGCTGCACATGCCGGTGCATCTCCATCCGCTGGCGAAGCCTAAGCCGGCCGTGAAAAAGCGAATGAGGAAGGCGGCGCCGGCTGCGGAGATGGCCTCGGCACCGCCGGCGGCCACCGATGCTGCGCCCATTTCCTCCCCCGCCGCAACGCCGGTGATATCCAGAACGCAAACCCGGGCAACGCCCTCGCGCCCGGCCACGACCGACACCAGCTACGCACCCTCCCGCGCCGAGCGGCGCAGAGCGGTTCAGGACATGTTAAACGCGCCGGGCAGCAGCAGCTCGACCTCCGAGGCCGTCGGCGACCTCTCTGCGCCGGATGCAGCGATCCCGTTCTCGTTCGATACAGACGCCTCGCCGCCGCCGCGGGCGCAGAATGCCAAGCCGCCGCAAAACCCGTCCGGTCTCGCCGAAAAGACAAAACCCGCGCCATCACCTTCGCCGGCGAAGCCGAGGCCAGGCGCTGCGGCCCCGCAGCCGCGCACGGATCTCGCGGCGCTGACGCCGCCAGCCCAGCAGACGCGAGCCGCCGAGAAGCCGAAGGGCGATCCCCATGCCGGGCTCACCAAACAGGGCGAGATCCTCTTCGACGGCAGCAGCACCGATCCGCAGGCCGAGGGCGCCAGCGCGCTGAAGGCCAGCACGGACAAGCTGAACGCTGCGCTCGACAAAGGCGCGGCGAACGTGGAAGTTGAAGCCTATGCCGGCTCGCCGGGCGACAAATCCTCCGAAGCGCGCCGGCTGTCGCTCCGGCGTGCGCTCGCGGTTCGCCAGCTGCTGATCGATGGAGGAATTCCCGCCAACCGGATCGTGGTGAAGGCGGAGGGCGGCGCCGAGGACCAAGGCAATCCGCAGCGGGTGGATGTCTATCTGCGCGGCGGCGCGGGCTGATCAGGCCGTATCCGCGGTCATTGCCATCTTTGCTTCGGGCGCTTCGCGTCCTCCTGCAGTGAGGATGGCGATGGTGAGGGCGGCCGCAACGGCCACGCCGGTGAGCGCCACCGAATAGTTCTCGTGCATGCTGGCGGCGATCGAGGTCTGCAGCGGCAGATTGTAGGAGGCGATGAAATTGCCCAGCTGGTAAACGGTGCCTGGAAAGGTACCGCGCGCCTCAGCCGGCGACAGCTCGTTCAGATGCGCCGGGATCACGCCCCAGGCACCCTGCACGAAGAACTGCATGAGGAAGGCGCCAACGGCCAGCATCGCCGCGGTTTGCGAAAACGCCCACAAATAGGTCACCGGAACGGCCAGCAGCGCCGCGAGGATAATGGCGCGGCGGCGGCCGATCCGCTGGCTGAAAAATCCGAACGTCAGCCCGCCAAGGATCGCTCCGATGTTGTAAATGATCGCGATATTGCCGGTGGTGTGCACGTCGAAATGGTGCTGCACCTGCAGGAAAGTGGGATAGGCATCCTGCGTGCCGTGACTGAAGAAATTGAACGCGGTCATCAGCAGAATGGCGTAGAGCGCCAGCCCCCAATGCTTCCTCAGCACGTTCAGCACGGTGCCGTTGCGGGCATGTTCGATTGACCAGCCGGGCGATTCCGGCACGTGCCGCCGGATGTACAGAATGAGCAGCGCCGGAGCGATGCCGACAAGAAACAGGCTGCGCCATGGCGCCAGCCCGGTGAGCGCGCCCAGCGGCTCGTAAAAATTGCGATAGAGGATGGACGCCAGCAAATAGCCGGTAGGATATCCCGACTGCAACAGGCCGGAAACAATCCCGCGGGCTTCCGGCTTGATGCTCTCCATCGTCAGCGAAGCGCCGATCCCCCATTCGCCGCCCATCGCGATGCCGAACAGCGCGCGGATAATGAGAAAGCCGATGAGACTGGGTGAGAATGCTGTTGCGAAGCCGAGCAGGGAATAGAGCGCGACATCGGCCATCAGCACCGGGCGGCGCCCGAAGCGATCCGCCAGCCTCCCGAAGATAAACGCGCCCACGGGCCGCAGCGCCAAAGTCAGCGTGGTGGCGAGTGCAATTTGCGTTTTTGAGGCGCCGAACGCCTGCGCCACATCCTTGATGACGAAGACCATCAGGAAATAGTCGAATGCGTCGAGCGTCCAGCCGAGCCAGCTCGCCAGCACCACATGTTTCTGATTTGGGGTCCAGCCCCGAAGTGCTTGCATCGAGATTTCTGCTTGTTGTGAGGGCGAGGGCCGATCCCTACTGCTTTTGTCCGAGTTGTCGAGCCTTGTTCTCGTCCGTCCTTGCGGCCGTGGTTTTGCCGCTGGCCCGTTCTGCCATCGCGCGATTGCGATAAGCGCTGGCATAGTCCGGCTTCAGCCGAATGGCGGCGTTGTAGTCTGCGATCGCCGGAACATATTTTCTCTTTGCGTAATAGGCATTGCCGCGATTGCAGTAGGTCATCGGATACTCTGGATTCAGCTGGATAGCAGAGCTGTAATCCGCGATCGCCTGATCGTATTTGGCTTGCGCATAATAGACATTGCCGCGGCCAAGGTAGGCGCGAAAATCCTTCGCATCGAGCTGGATTGCCGTGCCGAAATCATTGATCGCAAGGTCGCGCTTGTTTTCGGCGGCGTAGGCCATCGCGCGGCCGACATAAGCAGTCGAAAGCTTCGGCAGCATGCGAACTGCGGCATCGTAGTCGCGGACTGCCGGCTCGTATTTGCCAAGCTGCTGCAGACAGTTTCCCCGAACCAGATAGGCATTGGCTCCGGCAGGACCGATTTTGATCGCTTGGTCGAAGTCCGGAATTGCCTCCTCGCATTTGCCCATGTCGGTGCGGACCAGGCCACGGTTGACATAGGCTGCCATCAGCTTCGGATCCCGGCGAATGGCGGACGTGAAGTCGGCAATCGCCGCGGGATAGTCTTTTTTCGACGCGTAGGCGAGGCCGCGATCGTTGTAGGCGCCCGCCATCGGGCTCAGATGGATCGCCACGTTGTAATCGGCAATGGCACGGTCGTATTCGCCCTTGCTGAGATAAAGGTAGCCGCGGTCCACATAGGCGCGGACGTGCGTTGGCTGGACGCGAATGGCGGCATTCTCGTCCTGCAGCGCAGCATCGAGATCATGCTTGTAGAAGTAGGCAATGCCGCGGGCCGTCAGCGCTTTTGCCATTTCCTCCGGCGACAATTTGCCGGCCTGGATGAGGGTGGTGCACGCGCGCACGACGGCATCCGGAGAGCCGTTGATGCGGCAACTGCTCCAGAGCGGGTTGCTGGCAACGGTGTGGGTTCGGGGCGGCGGCGGCGGCGAACGCGTCGTCAGGAATACCGCAGCCGCAATCACAACAACGACCGGCACGGCCGCCCACAGCAGCCACGCCTTGCGCCAGGATGAACTTGCAAAATCGACCGGCTGGAATGCCCTTGCCGCATCTGCTTGCGGCGGCAGAGCGTCCGTTTCGCGCGCCTGAAACATCAGCGCGGTGGCCTCCGTCTCCGATGGTACCGAATGGTCTGCCGCCGGTACCCGAACTTCTGCATCGGGCTCGTCCTCCGGAGTTGCGGCGGCCGCATCATGCTCTGCCGGCGGTGCGGGAACTTCCGCTTCGGCCTCATCCTCAGGAATGGACTCAGGTATTGCGTCGTCGGCGGTATAATGCGCGACCGCCGGTGGCTCCATTGCCGCAGTCTTATCAACGACATCTGCTTCGATGGCAGCCGCCGCGTCGGTCTTTGCTTCATCGTGGATCGCATCGGTAGCAGGTGGCGGCGGTGTGTGGAGGTCGGGGGTAGCCGCATCAGGCGAGCCGGGAGGCGGCGGCGATGGCGGCAACGTAGTTGGAGGAGGCCGCGGCACGGGCGACGCCCGTTCGTCTAAGGAGGGAGAAGTGTCGCGTGGCCAGTTGCTGCCTAGCAATGTCTTGATGGTAGCTGCGAGCCGCTCCACGTGCCGTTCCAGCGGCGGGGTGAAGGCGTCCAGCCAGTGCGGCGTTGAAATGAAGAACTCCAGGGATTCATTCGGCTGCACGTCTTCCACCCGAAACGGAATGATCGGCAGCTCGCGGTGCGCCGCCCGCTCCACTTCGCGCCGGACCTGCGACGACGAATTGGCAAAATTGGAAAAGACGAGAACCAGGATTCGACAGGACGCGATGCCCCGTACGATGGATTGTCCCCAGTCTGCTCCCGGCAGGACATCTCGCGGAGCGATCCAGCAGCGAATGCCGTGCCTCTCCAGAACCGCGCAGATGCCGTCCGCGATGGTTTTGTCGCGGCTGGAATAGCTGATGAAAACATCGTGCGAGGCGCCCGCCATCGCTGCCCCCCATCAGCGAATTATCTGCGCGGCCCAGGCATAGTTGCGCCGCCGCTGAACACAGCCGGCCAACAATGCATAATTATGGTCAGGATACCAGAGCGGCTTCTGTCTTGGCTGTGATTTCGTCCCGTGTCACGCCTGGCGCGAGCTGCAAGATGCCTAGCCCCCCCGGCACCACATCGAACACGCCCAGATTGGTAATGATCCGCTGGACGCAATGAAGGCCGGTGAGCGGCAAGCTGCATTGCTTCAGCAGCTTGGGGCGGCCGGCCTTGTCGGTGTGATCCATAATCACCACGCATCGCTTGACACCGGCGACAAGGTCCATCGCCCCGCCCATGCCCTTTACCAACTTGCCCGGCACCATCCAGTTGGCGAGATCGCCCTTCTCGCTCACCTCCATGGCGCCCAGGATGGAAAGATCGATATGTCCGCCGCGGATCATGCCGAAGCTGTCGGCGGAGGAAAAATACGACGTCTTCGGCAAGGCCGTGATGGTCTGCTTGCCGGCGTTGATGAGATCGGAATCCACTTCGTGGTCGCGCGGGAATGGCCCCATGCCCAGCATGCCGTTCTCGGACTGCAGTGTCACTTCCATCCCTTCCGGGATGTAGTTCGCCACCAGCGTGGGGATGCCGATGCCAAGATTGACGTAGAACCCGTCATGCAGTTCGCCCGCAGCGCGCTTGGCCATCTCATCGCGTGTCCAGGGCATGATCAAGCCTCCCGTACGGTGCGTTTTTCGATGCGCTTTTCGTAATGCGCTCCCTGGATGATTCGCTGCACGAAAATACCCGGCGTGTGGATGCAATTGGGATCCAGCGTGCCGATCGGGACGAGTTCGTCCACTTCAGCGACCGTGACGTTGCCGGCCGTGGCCATCATCGGATTGAAATTTCGCGCCGTCATCCGATAGAGGAGATTGCCTTCCGCATCGCCGCGCCAGGCTTTCACAATGGAAAGATCGGCCTTCAGGGCGCGCTCAAGAATGTAGGTCTCGCCGTCGAATTCCTTGTGCTCCTTGCCCTGGGCGATCAGCGTGCCCACGCCCGTCTTGGTGTAGAAGCCGGGAATGCCAGCGCCGCCCGCGCGAATCCGCTCGGCCAGGGTGCCCTGCGGATTGAATTCCAGTTCCAGCTCGCCCGAGAGGTACTGCTTCTCGAAGGTGTCGTTCTCCCCGACATAGGAACTAACCATTTTCTTGATCTGTCCCGTCTGCAGCAGCAGGCCAAGGCCGAAATCGTCAACCCCGCAATTGTTGGAGATCACGGTCAGGTTCTTCACGCCGGACGCGCGCAGGGCCAGAATCAGATTCTCGGGAATGCCGCACAGGCCGAAGCCGCCGGACATCACCGTCATGCCATCGAAGAGGAGGTCTTCCATGGCGGAGCGGGCGTCAGCATAGACCTTCTTCACGGTGCAGCCTGCTCTCGTCGCCCGCTCGCCCGTTTCTGGAATTCCTCTGTTGAGTTCGTGCGCGGGAAGGGCTGACCTGGAATGGGCACGCCGAGGAAGCGGCACAGCGGATCCCAGCCCTGAGCGGCCTCGAACACCAGCAATCGTTCGGGCAGAATCGTCCGCTTCACCTCCTCATTGTGCCTGTTGAAGACGGCGACCATGTGCTCTTCGGTGAAGTTGTTGCCGAAGGTCTTCTCGCCGATTAGGAGCGGCGCGAAATTTCCCGGCGGCCCAACCTGCTTTCCGTCGGGGCCGAACATCGGGCCCTTCATCGCGGGCAAGATAGTGTTGCTAACGCTTTTGTACCAGGCATGGGGGTCGCGCAGAGTGAGGATGACCTTCGCGGCCGGATAGCGCGCAGCCAACTCCTTGTAAAAGGCGCAACTGGGCCAGTCGCAGCTGGACCGATAGTTCGCGAAGACCTCCTCCCAATCGACCGGCTCGCTTCGCGTCGCGCGTTCCCAAAATGGCGCCTGCTCAGGATGCTGAATAACTTCGTACATATGATGACACGGCCCGAGCCCGAGCAGTTCGAGGGCGTTCTTGAGAGTCATGGTTCCGGTCCGCCCCAAACCAGCCCCGACCACTTGTAATGCCATCGCATTCCCCTGATGAGCGGCAAGGATGTAATATGGAAGAAAGCCCGGAGACAATCGCCATGAAGCTCGCAGTCAATGTTCTCTGCGCCGTCTTTCTTGCCGGCCCTGCGGCTGCCATGCAGTTGACGAGCCCCGACATTCGAGAGGGAGCGCCCATTGCCAAGGAGCAGGTGTACACCCGCTGCGGAGGGCAGAACGTTTCGCCGGCGCTGTCTTGGAGCGGCGCGCCGGCCGCGACGAAAAGCTTCGCCATCACGGCGATCGATCACAACGTGCCACCTAACGACTGGTCGCACTGGATTGTGATCGACATTCCGACCGGCACGACCTCCCTTGACAAGGGCGCGGGGCTGCCCGCCGGCGCGCACGCCGCGATGACCGATTTCGGCGAGGCCGCCTATGGCGGTCCGTGCCCGCCGCCCGGCTCCGGCGTCCACCATTACGAGTTCACGGTGTGGGCATTGCGCACAGCAAATGTGCAGCTGCCGGCGCGTGCCACGGCCAAGCAGGTTGCCGCGCTTCTTCAGAAGGACGCGCTGGCGAAGGCTTCGATTATCGCCACCTATCGACGCTAGGCGGCAACGTCGGCGAGACGGTCTACTGTCCGCAGGGGCGGGAAGAGCCGCATCCAGATCGCCACCACCAGCAAAGTGCCGATGCCGCCGATGACCACGGCCGGCACGGTGCCGAACCATGCTGCCGTCAGGCCCGATTCAAACTCGCCCAGTTCATTGGAGGCTCCGATGAAGAGCATATTCACCGCGCTGACGCGGCCGCGCATCGGGTCCGGTGTCGCGAATTGAATGAGCGCCGAACGGATGAAGACGCTCACCATGTCCGAGGCGCCGAGCACGAATAGAGCAATGAGTGACAGGTAGAAGTTCGTGGAAACGCCGAAAACGATGGTGGCGATTCCGAAGATCACGACGGCGCCGAACATCTTGGCGCCGGTCCCGTTTTCCAGCGGCCGACGGCCAAGCGAAAAGGCCACCAGCGCGGCGCCCACCGCCGGCGCACTGCGCAGAATGCCGAGACCGACCGGCCCCACATGCAGGATGTCGCGGGCATACACAGGCAGAAGGGCGGTCGCGCCGCCGAGCAGGACGGCAAAGAGATCGAGCGAGATGGCGCCGAGCACGACCGGCCGGTGCCGCACGAAACGGATGCCTTCGATGACGCGCGCCATCGCGCTCATCTCGGTCATCTGGCGCGCGAGCCTTCGGCCGCCCAAAGTGGCCGTGCCGATCCCGGCCGCGCTAAAGCAGAGCGCGCAGGCGGCGTAGGCGGCGAGCGGCCCCAAGGCATAAAGAAGACCGCCGATGGCCGGACCGGCGATTACCGCCGTCTGAAATGCCGACGAGCTCCAGGCGATGGATTTCGGCAGCCGCTCCACCGGCACGATGAAGGGCAGCAGCGATTGGCCTGCCGGCCCGGAAAATCCGCGGGCCGCGCCGAACAGCATCATCACCAGGTAGAACAGAAACACTCTATGAAAGTGGCCCAGCGTCAGCAGCATCAGCAGCGCGCCGCACAGCGCTTCCACGGACATGCTGGCCGCCAGGACTTTGCGCTGGTCGAAGCGGTCCGAAATGTCGCCCGCCGGCAGCGTGAGCAGGAACATCGGCACGAATTCAGCGAGACCTACGAGGCCCAGCGCCAGCGGCGTGCGCGCGATCTCGTAGACTTGCCAGCCGACCGCGACCGACTGGATCTGCATGGCCATCGTGGAAAGAAACCGGCTGGCGAGAAAGACATTGAAATCGCGGCTGCGATAAGCCGCGGGCGCATCGCTCATGGCAGCATCGCGCGCTTGCGCCATTCTTCGCGCGCGATGCTCCAGATGTGCGTGGCGTAGCGCTTGCCGGCAAGCACCAGTTCGTATTCCGGCCCTTGCGTTTCACCGAGTCGCCGCGCCACGGCCTGCGAGGCCGTGTTGTCCGGGTCGATCAGCGAAATCAGCTTGTCCACCGGCTGGGTGAGAAAGCCGTAGTTCATCGAGGCGCGCGCCGCTTCAGTGGCGTAGCCGTTTCCCCAATAGGACCGGCCGAGTGTCCAGCCCACTTCGAGGGCTGGCCAGCCTTCCGGATTGATGAGGCCCACACGGCCGATCGCTGCGCCGTCGGATTTGCGCTCCACCACCCAGGTGCCATAGCCGCGCAGAACCCAGTGCCCGGCCGCTGCGGCCATGTTGCGCCAGGCCTCGTTGCGGGCGAGTGGCTCTCCGCTCAGGTAGCGCATCACCTCCGCATCGCGATAGATCGCGGCGAAGGCGTCCATATCGCCGGCGCGCCATTCCCGCAGGATCAGGCGCTCGGTTTCGAGGCATGGAATCATGCTCATCCTATTAGCGCAAATGCAACGTCATGGCATTGTGGCCGGGTAACAGCGTGAATCTCGCCCGGTCGAATGACGGTTCCCCGAACATCGCGGATGCATCGTTGGAGAAGCCGTACTTCTCCCCTGGCAAGCCCAGCCAGGTGAAATCGAAGTTCTGGTTGCGGTTGAAATCCTGGAACATCTTCAACCCGTAGGTGCCCGGCTTGAGCCCCGAAATTGTGACCACCGTGCGGGGCGTTATCGCGGATACGACCGCGTCTTTCACCGGAGGCGCATCGTCATCGTCCCAGTGGGCGCGATCGTAGAGCGCGAGGCGAAGATCGCCGCCGCGCGGCGACACTTTCTGGACGGTGACCGTCAGCGTGGTTTCCGGGTCGGCGGAGCTGTTCCCGGCGGAGAGGAACATCGCGGCCGCAGCAAGAACAAACTTCATCATCGGTGTTTCGGTCGCAATCGGCGATGCGGTGTCTAGTACAGGAAGAACGGCTTATCCCGGATGGTATCGATGCGGGCGCGGTATTGGCCGGTGTCGTACAGCGCCGGCACGTCTACCCTGCGTTTTCCCTTGATGCAGGTGTCGCCCGGCACGGTGGTGTAGTTGCCGTCCCGCACCGCCATCATTAAACCGTGCTGCCCTTCGTCCAGCAGCTGCACGGCCATCGTGCCGTAATTGGCAGCGACCAGGCGATCTACGGCATCAGGCGGCCCCGCGCGCATCAGATAGCTGAGCTTCTGGTTGAGAATGCCGATGCCGGTGAGTTTCTCCAACCGATCCCCGATCAGTTCGCCGATGCCGCCTAGCTTGCGATGGCCATAGGCATCCTCCGGACCGGATTCCACCGTGCCGCCTTCTTCCAGCTGCGCGCCTTCCGAAACCGCGACGATGGCGTAGTTCGATGGGTTGGCGGCGCGATCCTTCACGATCAATTCTGCCAACCGCCCAACATCGACAGGCACCTCTGCAATCAGCGTGCGGTCCGCGTCGGCGATATAGCCGGAGATGAGCGCTGTCTCACCGGAATTGCGGCCGAACAGCTCGACCACGGCAATGCGTTCGTGGCTGCCGGCGGAAGAGCGAAGCGCCTCCAGCATTTCGGCCGAGCGGGAAACGGCGGTGGAAAAGCCGATGCAGTAATCGGTGCCGAAGACATCGTTGTCCATGGTTTTCGGCAGTTCCATGATCTTCATGCCTTCCTGATGCAGGCGGGCGGCATAGGAGAGCGTGTCGTCGCCGCCGATCGGGAACATGGCGTCGATTTTCAGCGCCTCCATCACCCGCAGCACATGCGATGTGCAGTCGATGATGCCGTTCTGATTCGGCTGAAATTTGCCGTTCAGGAACTGCGGCACATCTTTCGGCTTCACGCGGGCGGGGTTGGTGCGGGAGGTGTGCAGAATGGTGCCGCCGCGGCGGTCTATGGTGCGGACCCGTTCGGCATCGAGCCGCACGATGTGCGCTTCGCTGCCGCCCGGATCGTCGGGATTGTAATCCAGCGGTCCGGCCCAGCCGCGCCTGAAGCCCATCACCTCCCAACCGCGAGCGAGAGCGGCGCGCGTGATCGCCTTGATGCAGGGATTGAGCCCCGGCACATCGCCGCCGCCGGTCAAAATGCCTATTCGCATGATGCTCCTCTAACGCATCCTGCGGGCCTTGGGTTCGCGCGGAACTTACGCGAGCTTCGGTTCCAGCTTCCTGCAGGCGTCAATCAAGCCACGGACTGAATCGGCGGACTTCTGCAGGGCCTCGCGCTCGTCCGGAGTCAGCTCCAACTCCACGATCTTCTCGACGCCTTTTTCGCCGATCACCACCGGCACGCCGACGTAGAGATCGCTGATGCCATAGGCGCCATTAACGAAGGCAGCGCAGGGCAGCACGCGCTTCTTGTCGCGCAAATAGGATTGCGCCATCTCGATGGCGGCTGTGGCCGGCGCATAGAAGGCGGAGCCGGTCTTCAGCAGGCCCACAATTTCGGCGCCGCCGTCGCGGGTGCGCTGCACCAGCTTGTCAAGCCGCTCCTGCGTGATCCAGCCCATCCTCACCAGCTCCGGCAGCGGAATGCCGGCCACGGTGGAAAAGCGCGGCATCGGCACCATCGTGTCGCCGTGGCCACCGAGCACGAAGGCGCTCACATCCTCCACGCTGACGTTCAGTTCCTCAGAGAGGAAATGCCGAAAGCGCGCGCTGTCGAGCACGCCCGCCATACCGATGATCTTCTCGTGCGGCACGCCGGAGAACTGCCGCAGGGCCCACACCATCGCATCCAGCGGATTGGTGATGCAGATGATGAACGCGTCCGGCGCGTGTTGCTTGATGCCGTCGCCCACCGCTGCCATCACCTTCAGATTGATACCAAGTAGATCGTCGCGGCTCATCCCGGGTTTGCGCGGCACCCCGGCGGTGACGATGACCACGTCGGCGCCGGCGATGTCGGCGTAGGAGTTGGTGCCCTTCAGCCGCGCATCGAAGCCTTCGATCGGGCCAGCCTGGGCGATATCGAGCGATTTGCCCTGCGGCAGCCCTTCAACGATATCGAACAGAACCACATCGCCAAGTTCTTTCAGAGCAACAAGATGGGCGAGGGTGCCGCCGATCTGGCCACCGCCGATCAGCGCGATCTTCTTCCGCGGCATTCGAAGAACCTTTCGCTATCAGGTGCCAGCAGGCTCCGGCGCGGCGCCTTCTACCATGCCGCGGTCGGCACGCTCGGCAATGCGCGCGCTCTTTCCGCGACGTCCACGCAGGTAATAGAGTTTGGCGCGGCGCACGCGGCCCTTGCGCACCACCTGCACGGAATCGACCAGTGGCGAGAACACGGGGAATACGCGCTCCACACCCTCGCCGTATGAAATCTTCCGCACCGTGAAGCTCTCGTTGAGGCCGTCGCCCTGGCGGCCGATGCACACGCCTTCGAACGCCTGCAGGCGTTCGCGCGTCTTCATCTGCTTGGCCTTTTCGTCCCACGTCTGCTCGACGACCTTGACATTGACCTTGAGGGTATCGCCCGGACGAAACTCAGGCAGGCCCTTGCCGCCGCGGACGGTCTTCATCTGCTCGGCTTCGAGCTGTTTCAGCAGGTTCATGGGTCGGGACTCCGGGCGGGCGTTCGTTGGAATGGAAGGCGGGGCTAATAGCCTATGCCTTACCCTTTTCATAGAGGGTCCAGAGGTCTGGGCGGCGGGATTTCGTTAGGTTTTCCGCCTGTTCCCGCCGCCATTTGGCGATTTCGGCATGGTTGCCGCCCAGCAGCGCCGGCGGAATCTCCCTCCCTTCGAAGGACTGAGGTCGCGTGTATTGCGGGTATTCCAGCAGACTGGCCGAAAAGCTTTCGTCGGCGGGAGAGGCTTCATCGCCCAGCACGCCCGGAATGAGGCGCACGCAGGCCTCGATCAGCGCCATGGCCGCGATCTCGCCGCCCGCCAGCACGAAGTCCCCGATTGAGACTTCCTCCAGCTGCCGCGCGTCGGTGGCCCGCTGGTCCAGCCCTTCAAAGCGGCCGCAGAGCAGGATGGCACCGGGCCCGCCAGCCAGCGCGCGAACACGGGCCTGCGTCAGCGGACTTCCGCGCGGAGTGAGATAGACCGCCGGCAGGTCTGGATTGCTTTGCCGGCTGGCATCGATAGCGGCACATGCCACGTCCGCCCGCATGACCATGCCGGGGCCGCCGCCGGCGGGTGTGTCATCCACCATGCGATGCTTGCCGATGCCGTGCTCGCGGATATCGCGCACGTCCAGCGACCAGAGTTTTTTCTCCAGCGCCTTGCCAAGCAGCGAGACACCCAAAGGACCGGGGAACATCTCCGGAAACAGTGTCAATACGGTGGCGGTCCAGGACATGGCGCGCTTATCCTCCCCCGCTTGCGGGGGAGGTGCCGAATGCGAGCGAAGCGAGCATAAGGCGGAAGGGGAAAATCCCCCTACCGTCTCGCCATCACACTTCGTGCTCGGCGAGCCACCTCCCCCGTAGACGGGGGAGGATAACTACGCATTCTTTCGCAGCGGCTCTCACTCCACGCTGCCTTTGGTTTCGGCCTCCACCTCTTCCGGTGCGGCGATCACGATCCGGCCTTCCGCGACACTTATTGTCGGCACGATCTCGCGCGTGAACGGCATCAGCACGGTACCGCCGCCGTCTTCTCGCTCAATCTCGAGCACGTCGCCTGCGCCGAAATTGTGCATCGCGATCACCTTGCCGATGGCGCGGCCGTCGGTGTCTTCGGCGCGCAGGCCGATGAGATCGGCGTGATAGAACTCATGCTCCTCGACGGCAGGCAGGGCGCTGCGCGAAATGTACAGCTCCACGCCCTTCAGCGCCTCCGCGGTATCGCGATCCGCGACGCCCTCGAACGCCAAAATGGCCGCATCCTTCGCGGCGCGCACATTGACGACTACAAAGGTGCGTCCGTCCGAGGTGTGCAGCGGGCCGTAGGCGCCAAGCTTCTCCGGGGCTTCGGTGAATGTCTTCACCTTTACCTCGCCCTTCAGCCCCTGCGCGCCGATCACCACGCCGAGAAGAACGTCACCGGGCATACGCTCAGCTTAGCTGGCCGAGGCTTCGGCCGCTTTGGCAGCGGCGTCCGCGCGCTCCTGCGCCTTCTTCTTGGGCTGCATCTTCTGCGGATTGTTCTTCTGCAGCGGCTTCACGAGGCCGGCATCCGCAAGAAAGCGATGGACGCGGTCGGTGGCGGTTGCGCCCTTCGCCATCCAGGCCTTCGCCTTTTCGAGATCGAGCTTGAGACGATCGGCGTGATCCTTCGGCAGCAGCGGATTATAGAAGCCGATCTTCTCGATGAAGCGGCCATCGCGGGGCGAGTGCGAATCCGCGATCACGATGTTGTAATGCGGGCGCTTCTTGGTGCCGCCCCGTGCCAACCTGATTTTCAATGACATTGCTAGCTCCTTCGTAAAGTTCGTGCCTGCTTATCTGCGGCCGCGCAGCATGCCGGGTGGAAGGTTCGGAATGCCGCCTCCGCCCATGATGCCCGCCAGCCCTGTCGGCAAACGCCCGCCGGATTTCTTCATGGCCTTCATTACGTCCGCCATGGAGCGGTGCATCTTCATCAGCTTATTCACATCGCTCACTTCGACACCGGCGCCCGCCGCAATGCGCTTGCGCCGTGAACCATTCAGCACATCCGGATTGGCGCGCTCTTTCTGCGTCATGGAGGAAATGATGGCTTCCTGCCGTGTGAGAATCTTGTCGTCCAGCCCGGCTTGCGCGAGTTGGTCCTTCACCTTGCCGACGCCCGGCAGCATCGACAGCACACCCGTCATGCCGCCCATCTTCTTCATCTGCCGTAGTTGTTCGGCGAGGTCGTTCATGTCGAACTCGCCCTTCTTCATCCGCGCGGCGAGCTTCTCGGCCTTCTCCTTGTCGAGAACCTCCGCCGCTTTCTCGACCAGGCTGACCACATCGCCCATGTCCAGGATGCGATTGGCGATGCGCTCGGGATGGAACGGCTCCAGCGCATCGAGCTTCTCTCCCACGCCGAGGAACTTGATCGGCGCGCCCGTCACACTGCGCATGGAAAGCGCGGCGCCGCCCCGCGCATCGCCATCCGTGCGCGTCAGGATAATGCCGGTGAGCGGCACGCGCTCGTTGAAGCTCTTGGCGATGTTCACCGCGTCCTGCCCGGTCAGGCTGTCCGCCACCAGAATGGTTTCGTGCGGCTTGGTGGCATCGCGCACCGCGGCCACTTCCGCCATCAACTGCTCGTCGATGTGCTGGCGGCCGGCGGTGTCGAGAATGAGCGCGTCGTAGCCGCCGACGCGGGCCGCGGCCATTGCGCGGCGCGCGATATCGACAGGAGTCTGATTGGCGACGATCGGCAGAGTGGGGACGCCGGCCTGCTCGCCAAGGATCTTCAGCTGCTCCATGGCAGCGGGACGGCGCACGTCGAGCGACGCCATCAGCACGCGCTTCTTCTCTTTGCCTTGCAGGAGGAGGCCGAGCTTGGCGCTGGTGGTGGTTTTGCCGGAGCCCTGCAGGCCCACCATCAAAATGGGCGAGGGCGGAGAGCCAAGATCGAGGCCCGCCGATTCCGCGCCTAAGGTTTCGACCAGCGCGTCGTGCACGATCTTGACGACCTGCTGGCCGGGCGTGACCGAGCGGATGACTTCCGCGCCGGTGGCTCGCGGGCGCACGCGATCGACAAACTGCTTGACCACCGGGAGCGCCACATCGGCTTCGATGAGCGCGGTGCGGATATCCCGCATCGCCTCGTCGACATCGGCCTCCGTCAGCGCGCCGCGCCCGCGCAGGCGGTCGAAGGTGGAGGTCAGGCGCTGTTGCAGACTGTCGAACATTGGTCCTCTTTACAAAGCATGAGCGCCCCAGGGGGCGCACCTGCGCTGCCTGGGGGCGATCACCGGCCGGGCCGGCGACCGGAAAGTCAGTAGGCTTTCCGGGACGTGAGCGATCTAGGCCGCAGGTCAGCTAAAGTCAACGCGCCGGCTTTGCCGTGCGACCGCCGCTCTGCAATCCCAGGTTCTGGCGGAAGAAGGTGTAGGACAGCGCCCAGTATTCGGCTTCTTCCGCGTGTGTGGCACCGGGGCCGTGGCCGCCTTCCGCCGCTTCGTTGAACAACACGTCCTGGCCCTGCGCTTCCATCTTCGCGGCCATCATCCGCGCCCAGATCGGCGTCACCCGGTCATCCGTGGTTTCGGTGATGAACAGCACCGGCGGGTATGTCACGCCCGGCTTCACGTTCTGATAGGCGGAGTATTTGGCGAGCCATGCGCGATCTGCAGGCTTCGCCGGGTCGCCGTACTCGTCCACCCACGATTGTCCGGCGCCAAATTCCGTGTAGCGCAGCATGTCGATCAGCGGCCGCTGCACCACGACGGCGCCAAGCAGCTCCGGATGCTGCGTCATGGTCACGGTGGTGAGCACGCCACCGTTGGACGCGCCGACGATGCCAAGCTGTTTCCGGGTGGTGAGACTGCGCTGTTCCAGATCCTTCGCCACGGCCGCGAAATCGTCGAAGGCGCGCTGGCGATGTTGCTTCAGCGCCGCCTGATGCCAGGCCGGGCCGAACTCACCGCCGCCGCGGATATTGGCAACGACAATTGCCCCGCCTTTCGAGAACCATGGCTCGCCCGGATAGATCGGGCGATGGCCGTCGTTCCAGTACCAGGGATTGAGCGACAGCTCGAAGCCGCCATAGCTATACAGGATGGTGGGGATCGGTCCCTTGGCGAGCTTCGGGCGGACCAAGAAATACGGTACCTTGGTGCCATCGGCGGATGTCGCCCAGTTCTGCGTCACAGACAGGTTGGAAGCATCGAAGCGCGCCGGCTCGGATTTGATCGCCTTGGGTGCACCCGTACTGTCATAGGCATAGAGCGTCGGTGGCTGGGTGAAGCTCTCATAGGTGAAATAGGCTTCGGGCCCCCATTCGTTGGCCGCGACCACTTCCGTCGAGCCCTGCTTCGGCATCGGCAGCACCTTCTCGCGCCACTTGCCACCGTCGAAGCGAAATTCGTGGATCGAACCGATGACATCCTTGTAGATCGGCGCGAAGACGGCATCCTGCCCCGCAGATACGCTCTGCGAAATCATCGTGTGCGGCCCGGGCGTATAGAGCACGGAGACCGGCTGCATCTTCCCCGTCTGCACAAAGGCGAGGACCGGGAAGGCTACCAGCGAGCCTTTTGGAATTGCCTTGCGGCCTTTCGGCGCCCACGCATCCCGCAGGGTGAAGATCAGATGGCCCTGTGTCACGCCCTTGATTTCGGCACCGCGCGGAATCGGCAGCTGCACCACCGATCCGTCCAGCTTCACAAAGAAATAGTCGGCGGTGAAAAAGGTGATCTGGCGCTGGATCAGCGGCACCACGCCATACGGCCGGTGGTAGACCTGAAGATTCACGCCGACATCGTCAGGCGTGGCTTCATAAACGGTTTTGGCCGCCGAAAGCGGCTCGCCGCGGTGCCAGAGCTTGGCGATACGCGGATAAGAGGAGGGCGTCAGCGTGCCGGGGCCGAAATCGGTGGCGAACAGCACAGTAATGGAATCGATGTAGCGGGCCCGCGACTTCGCTTCGGCCAGCGAAAATCCGTCATTCAGAAATTTCCCGGCCCGCGGATCGAACTCATGCACTTCGTGCGCATCGCTGCCGCCCGGCGAAAGCGAAATGAGGCAGCGGGTGAAACCGGGGCTGCAATCTGCCCCCTGCCACACCCACTTCTTGCCGGTCTCGCGGTCGTATTTGTCGACATCGAACAGCACCTGCCAATTCGGCTTGGGCGCTGCGTAATCGGCAACAGTTGTGCGCCGCCACAGCCCGCGCACGTGATCGGCATCCTGCCAGAAATTGAACACAAACTGATGATCGACGAGATCCGGCAGCGGAATGCGGTCGTTGGCATTCAGGATCTGCAACAGCGCATCGTAATCTTTGCGATATCCGGGATCGTTCTTTAGCGCGGCATCGCTTTTGACGTTCTGCGCCTTGACCCAGGCCAGCGCCTTCGCCCCGTGAGTGTCCGACAGCCACAGGTAAGGATCAGAGTCCGTCAACGGCGCTGCGACGGGCGCGCCGGCAAAGGCCGCCATAGCCGCGGCAGCGATCAATGTACGGAGCGGCACGTGGGATCCTCCCGGATTTTTCTGGCTGGTTGTGGAGATGCCGAAGGCCAGGGGTCAAGCCCGCCACGCCAACGTGAAGACCGCTCAGGGCTTCTTTTCTGCAATGCGCTCGCGCCCACGCCACAGGCTCAAATGAGCCTCGGGATATTCCTGGCAGGCGGCGTTGAAAATCGCTTGCGCCAGAGCGGCGCTATGGGCGCGCGCGACCACCTGCTCGAGCTTCTTCTTCTCTTTGTCCCAGAGCTCAATGCGAAATGGTAAACCTGCGAGATGGCGGGAGGTCCTTCCATCTGGTTTTTCACGCTTCGCCTTGGACTGATCCGGTGCAATCATTTGCGCACCCTCCCGGCGCGAATAAACGGAACGCGCCCAGAAAGGAAAATCGCTTAATGGGGTGGGCCGTTCCAGCGGTTAACAATCGTGTTCTTGTGCCGCAAGGTGATGTAGCGGTCGAAATGGTCCCGCGCGGCGGCATAGAATGCGGAATATCCAATACTGGCGTTGGCGGCGATGGCAAGCACCTGCTCGATGGCGGTGCGGCCTTCGTTCCAGAGCTCAACCTTGTAGGGAAGGTCTTCGCTCTCCCTTGGGTTGGACGAACTGCTTTCGTCTGGTCCGCCGGCTCGGCGCGGCTTGGTCGGCCGGCCTGGCAGGAACTGTGTCTCGGAATACTGGAACACGCCGCCCACACCCCCTTGCAGGAATCAAAAGCTAAACCGGCGCGGCGCAGCGGCGCAATAACGAAAGACAATTTGGGTCGCAGATCAGCTGCCGTGAAGCCCAAGCTTCTGCTTCAGGTAGACAAAAGATAAGGCCCACATCTCAGCGGCCTGTTTGTGATTGGCGGCAGCGGCATGGCCACCCTCTGTATTCTCGTAGAGGAGTACCTCATGCCCCTGCGCTTCCATGCGGGCGGCCATCTTGCGCGCATGCTCCGGTGTGACCCGATCATCCGACGTCGCGGTCACGAAAAAGACAGGCGGGTATCGCACGCCCACCCGTACATTTTGGTAGGGCGAGTACTTTGTCAGCACGGCCCGCATTTCGGGGTCTAAGGGATCGCCATATTCCGCGGCCCAGGACGGCCCCGCACCGATATGGGTGTAGCGCAGCATGTCCGTGAGCGGCACCTGGCAGACGACGGCCCCGAAGAGATCCGGGCGCTGCACCATGCTGACTGCCACGAGCAGGCCTCCATTCGAGCCGCCCATGATGCCAAGCTGGCGTGGGGTGGTGATTTTGCGCGCGATCAGGTCGGCGGCCACGGCCTGGAAATCGTCGAACGCCTTCTGCCGGTTCTGCAGAATCGCGGCGTCGTGCCAGGCGGGGCCGAACTCGCCGCCGCCACGGATGTTCGCGACGACGAACACGCCTCCTTTGCTCAGCCACAGTTTCCCGAAATTGGCGGAGTAATTTGGCGTCAGCGAAATTTCGAAACCGCCATAGCCATAAAGCACGGTTGGCGCGGGCCGGCTTTGGTTTTTCGGCTGGACCACAAAATAGGGGATTTTCGTGCCATCCCGCGACGTGGCCTCGAACTGCTCCATTTTGAGGCCCGACGCGTCGAAGCGCGCCGGTAAAGACTTGATGGGTTGCGGCCGGCCATCGCCGCTGTCGTGATAGAGCTTTGGCGGCGTCAGATAGCTCTCGAACGCGAATTGCGCTTCCGGACCCCAATCGTCAGCACTCACGATATGGGTGGAACCGCCGGGCGGAAGAGGCAGTTGGACATCCCTCCAGCGGCCGTCCGCGGCTGCATGGAACGCGTGCACACTGCCGACGACATTTTTGTAGATGGAAGCATAGACGGCATCGCGTCCCGTCGCGACTGCCTCGACAGTGGTCCGAGCGCCCGGCGCATAAAGCAGCGAAATGACAGGGTTGCCTGGCGCGGTGCCGGGAGTTGTTGCTTCTGGCACAATCTGCATGGCCAACAACGAGCCCTTCGCGAAGTGCTGGTCTCCCAGAGTCCAGTTATCGCGCAAGGTGAAGATCAGGCTTCGCCCGGTTGCACCCTTGACCTCCGCCGACAGCGGCAGCGGCAGTTTCCGGGTTGTTCCGTCGCGGTTCACATAATAGTATTCCGTCTGGAAGAAGCTCACTGATCGTGAAATCAGCGGGATTGCTCCTCCGGGTCCCTGAAGCACGGCCGGGCCGATCGCGACATCAGCAGCTTTGCCCTCGAAGATATGCTCAGCTTCCGAAATCGCCGTGCCGCGCCGCCACCGCTTTACGATTCGCGGATAGCCGCTTTTGGTCAGCGACTCCGGTCCGAACTCATTGCCGAAAAGGATTGTGTCCCGATCGATGTACGCGAAATTCGATTTCGCTTCCGGAAGATGAAAGCCATCCTTGAGAAACGATTTGGTGTGGAGATTGAATTCCCGCACCACGTGCGCGTCTCCCCCCTGCCGCGACAGTGAGATCAGGCAGTAATCCAGCTTCGGTGCGCAGTGCGCGCCTTCCCATACCCAGCTTGTTTGTTCTGTCTTTGCCAGCCGATCGAGATCAAGCAGAACCTCCCAGCTGGGCTGCGGCTTCATGTACTCGGCGACGCTGGCCCGGCGCCATAAGCCGCGCGGATGATGGGCATCCTGCCAATAGTTGAAAACGAACCCGTGACTGAGCGTGCCGTAAGGGATGCGGTCCGATGCATCCATGATCGACAGGATCGTCTCGTAATCTTTTTGATATTCCGGATCGCTCTTCAGGAGAGGCAGCGAGCGGCCATTCTGGGCCTTCACCCAAGCCAGAGCCCTCTCGCCGTGAACATCTTCCAGCCAGAGGTAGGGATCGTCAGTCTGCGCACTCCCCTTCATCGGCGGCGCTCCCGCCGATCCCTGCGCGGATATGAGTGCGATCGCGGCAGTGGCCAACGCACAGGAGAGTCCTTTTGCGAACGACATTCGTGCTCTCTGTTCATTCATGGCACTTGTGTGGAATAGGGACATAAGACGTCAACCGCTCTGGCCCAAGCGAAGCCGAGCCCCTATATAGCCGGCCCATGGCATCATTTCTGAAAATGCACGGACTCGGGAACGATTTTGTCGTGCTCGACCGCCGGAAAAACGCGTTCTCGTTAACGCCCGCGCGGGCCCGGGCTATCGCGGATCGGCGGCATGGCGTCGGGTGCGATCAGGTAATTGTGATCGGTGCCGCTGCGAACGGAATCGATGCGACGATGCGCATCTATAATGCCGATGGCGGCGAGGTGGAAAGCTGCGGCAATGCCGCACGGTGCGTCGCACGGTTGCTGATGGATGAAAACGGCACGAGCAAAGTGCTGCTGGATACGGCAGGCGGCCCGCTTTCATGCACGCGTGCGGGGGAACTGGTCACAATCGACATGGGCGCCCCCCGTTTTGAGTGGCGACAGATCCCACTGGCGGAGCCGCGCGATACCCTCTGCTTCGGGATGGAAGCGGATCATGAATTTCCTGCTCTGAAGGAAGTGGCCGCTGCGAATATCGGAAACCCCCATTGCATTCTGTTCGTGCCGGACGCCGAGCAGGCGCCCGTGGAAAGGGTGGGCCCCCTCATAGAAAAGGATCCTTTGTTTCCGCAGGGCACCAATGTCGAATTCGTGCAGGTGCTCTCGCCTGAGCGGCTGCGAATGCGCGTCTGGGAGAGGGGCGTTGGGGTGACGCTTGCCTGTGGCACCGGAGCATGCGCTGCTATGGCGGCCGCCCGGCGACGCCAGCTTTGCGGCACAAAAATGGATGTGCAGCTCGACGGGGGCACACTCGCCGTCGAATGGCAGGGAGAGGGTTCGCACATCTTCATGACCGGACCCGCTTCCCTCAGCTTCCGTGGCGACGTGGATATCGGAGCACTGAGGTGAGCGCCGAAATCATTACCTTCGGCTGCCGCTTGAACGCGTACGAATCCGAGGCCATCCGCGCCCGCGCCGCCGCGGCGGGCGTCCGGAATGCAGTCATTCTCAACACCTGCGCGGTGACAGCCGAAGCGGTTCGGCAATCAAGACAGGCGATCCGAAAAGCACGCCGCTCCAGGCCAGAAGCAACCATCATTGTCACCGGCTGTGCCGCCCAGATCGAGCCCCATACATATTCCGCGATGCCGGAGGTCGATCTGGTCCTCGGCAACGCAGAGAAGCTGGATGCGGGCAGCTATGCCGATTTAGCAGGCGCCACCGAGCGCGTGCGCGTCAACGATATTTTCGCGGTGGAGCAACTTGCGCCGCAATTCGTGGATGCATTTGAGGGCAAAGCGCGCGCCTTTCTGCAGGTGCAGAACGGCTGCAATCACCGCTGCACTTTCTGCATCATTCCATACGGACGCGGCCATTCGCGCAGCGTTCCGATCGGCGCAGTCATTGAAGAGGCTCGTCGGCTTGTGGAGAACGGCTACGGGGAAATCGCGCTTACGGGCGTCGATCTCACCGCGTACGGCGCCGATTTGCCGGGTTCGCCGACGCTCGGCCAGCTTTGCAGGAAGATTCTGAAGTTCCTGCCCGAACTCAGACGCCTGCGGCTCTCCTCCATCGACTCCATCGAGCTTGACGCCGAGCTGATGCGATTGATCGTGGAAGAGGAGCGGCTCGCGCCCCACCTTCATCTGTCGGTGCAATCCGGGGACGACATGATCCTCAAGCGCATGAAGCGCCGTCACTCCCGCAAGCATACCATCGAGTTCTGCCAGAACGTCCGCCGGTGGCGGCCTGACGTCGCTTTTGGCGCCGATCTGATTGCAGGCTTTCCTACCGAAAGCGAGCAGATGTTCGAAAACACAATGCGGCTGGTCGATGAGGCCGAACTCTCCTACCTGCATGTCTTTCCCTTCAGTGCCCGAAAAGGAACGCCTGCCGCTCGCATGCCGCAGCTGCCAAAGAGCGTAATCACAGAAAGGGCTTCCCGCTTGCGAAGCAAAGCGGAAGCCGCCCTCGCCAAACGGCTGGCCGCGCTGGTCGGCACAACACAGCTTGCGCTCGCCGAAGCCGAGATGGGCGGCCGGACGGGGTGCTTCGCACCGGTCCGCTTCCAGCAGAAAGCGACGCCGGGTGTGTTCGTCCGTGCAAGAATTGCCGGAAGCACCGGCAGCGCTCTGATTGCTGAAATAGCATGAGAACCTTCGGCGAAGCACCGCCGCCGCCCACGGCATGGGAGCGGCTGAAGCAGGGCATGTCCCGCTCAAGCGGCGGCTTGAGCGACAGCTTCGTCGGTGTCTTCACTCGCCGGAAACTCGACGCGCAGACTTTGGAAGAGCTTGAGGAGGCGCTCGTTCGCGCCGATCTTGGCGCCACCCTCGCATCGCGAATTGCGCGGAACATCGGAAATGGCCGTTTCGATTGGCTCATATCGGAAGCCGAGCTCCGGCGGATACTGGCGGACGAAATGTTGCGCGTGCTGAAGCCGGTTGAGAAACCGTTCGCCGTCGACAGAACGCGCAAGCCGTTCGTCGTTCTCGTCGCCGGCGTGAACGGGACCGGCAAAACCACCACCATCGGCAAGCTTGCGCTGCGCCTGGCGCGCGACGGCCTGCAGGTCGTGCTTGCGGCGGGAGACACCTTCCGGGCCGCTGCCATCGAGCAATTGCAGATCTGGGGCGAACGCACGGGGGCCGAGGTGATCGCCGGCGCGCCGGGAGCCGACGCCGCGGGCCTGGTGTTCGAGGCGTTCGAGAAGGCGCGAGCTTCCAATGCCGACGTGCTGCTGATCGATACCGCGGGCCGCCTGCAGAACAAGGCCGGATTGATGGCGGAACTGGACAAGATTGCCCGGGTCCTGAAGAAGCTCGATGCCACGGCCCCAAACTCCGTGCTGCTGGTGCTCGATGCCACGACCGGACAGAATGCGATTTCGCAGGTGCAGGCGTTCCAGGCATCGGTGCCGCTAACGGGATTGATCATGACCAAGCTGGATGGAACTGCGAAAGGCGGCATTCTGGTCGCGTTGGCAGGCAAGTTCGAATTGCCGGTCCATTTCATCGGAGTGGGAGAGCAGGCCGACGATCTGCAGGTGTTCGAGGCGGAGAAATTTGCCGCCGCCCTTACGGGTGCGAAATGAGTTTTCCCACCGCCTCGCGCAAGATCTCGCCGCTGCAGCGGCTTGGCCTTGATCTCGGCCCATTGCTCATTTTCTTCATTGCATTTCAGTGGGGCGGAATTTTCCTCGCCACCGGCACGTTCATGGTGGCGGTGTTGGCCGCATTGGCCGTCGGCTACGGCCTCGAGCGGCGGCTTTCCCCAATGCCGCTGTTTACCGCGGTGCTGGTGCTGATTTTCGGCGGCCTCACGCTCTACTTAAAGAACGACACGTTTATCAAAATGAAGCCGACGGTGCTGTATGCGGGGTTTGGATTGGCGCTGCTCGGCGGGCTGTTGTTTAAACGCGTTTTCGTGAAATATGTGTTCGCCGCCGCGTTCGAGTTGAGCGAAGAAGGCTGGCGCAAGCTGACGATCCGGTGGGGAATTTTTTTTCTCATTCTCGCAGCTGTGAATGAACTCGTGTGGCGAAGCATGCCGACCGCCGCCTGGGTCAAATTCAAAGTTTTTGGGATCATTCCCCTCATCCTCCTGTTCGCATTGGCGCAAATGCCGCTGGTGCTGAAGCATGAGGTCAAGACGGGACCGGGAAACGAGCCCTGATCGCCACCGGCGCGCCTCCTCCGCGCCGAGGGCGCCCGATGCAATGGAAGAAAAAATTTTTTTCGAGAGGCTGCGGCCGACCCGTTGTCGTGGCGCGGGGCTCTCGTCTAATCTCGTTTCCGCTGGCAGCACGCAAGCACGGGCTGTGGCAACAGACGGGGGAATTTCCGCGCACGAATTTCTGAACCGCCGCGTTAGACGAGCCGGTGTAAAAAATTCACAAGGGGTGGCTGATGCGATCCAAGGGACAGCGGCAGGCAAACGGCAATTTCGAGTTCGCCGAGACTCCGTTTCATCTCATGCGGCGTTGCGAGCAATTTTACGCGGACCTCTATGCGCGGGAGGCGGGCGGCTGTGAGTTGACCAGATCGCAGCTGACCGTCCTTGCAGCGCTCGATCCGAACGAAGGTGCCAGCCAGACGGCGCTGGTCGAGATGACCGGCATCGACCGCTCCACATTGGCGGAAATGGTACGGCGAATGATGGAGCGTGGGCTGATCACCCGGAAACGCACCGAGGCTGACCTCCGCGCCAATGCGGTCGCCATCACAGGGGCAGGCCGCAAGGCACTCCGCGCGGCCCGCGCCGCCGCCCAGCGCGCCGAACAGGCGCTGCTTGAGGCACTTCCTGCGGCAGAACGGCCGAAATTCATCAAGCACCTGGCGATCATCGCGGCAGCCAGTCAGACGGACCCGGGAGGCGGCGCGGCGCCGGCGTTCCGGCGGAAAATGCGGCGCGCGGCCGAACGCAGCCGCTAAGAGGATACTCAGCCCCTGCGCGCGTTCCTGGGCCGCTCGTCTGCTGCTCCTTTAAATTCTTTCAGCTTTGCGCGGGCGCGCCGGTAGAGGCGCCAGACCACCGTCACGGCCAGTACAAGCGCGCCGAGACTGATCGCGTAGGCGGGCCAGACGAAGGCGAAGTATTTTCCGGCAGAGAACACGGACGCGCTCAAGCGGCATGGCCCATGGTCAGGGCGCGCGCCCGCCGCTCCAGGATGTCTGTCCGTATGCGGACGATGAGGAGCGTGAAAAACAGCAGTGTATAAGCGGCCGCCATAGCAAAGAGCGGCCACAGGAATACCGCGGCGATGGTGGGTCCCCCTGCGCGAAAAATGCTCTCGCCCTGATGCAGGGTGGTCCACCACTGTACCGAGAATTCGATGATCGGCAAATTGACCACGCCGATCAGCGCCAGAATTGCCGCGGCTTTCGCGGCGCGGGTTTCGCTTTCGATGGCATTCCGCAGCGCGATGTAGCCAAGGTAGAGAAAGAGCAGCAGCAGGAAGGACGTCAGCCTTCCGTCCCAGACCCAGTAGGCGCCCCACATCGGGCGCCCCCACAGCGAGCCGGTAACGAGCGCAAGTGCCGTAAACATCGCGCCCAGCGGTGCCGCCTGCTTCGCCGCGACATCGGCAAGGGGATGGCGATTCACCAGCGAAATCAGGGACGCGAGCGCCAAGAAGCCATAAGCCATCATCGCGACCCATGCCGCCGGTACATGGATGAACATGATCCGCACCGTGTCGCCCTGCTGGTAATCCGGCGGCGCGGCGAAGGAGAGATAGAGGCCCACGGCAAACAGAATGGCCGTCACGCCAGCAAGCCAGGGCAAAACGCGGCCGCTGAGCTCCATAAAGCGTTTGGGATTGGCGTAGGCAAACATCGGCTTTGCTCTAGGTCGTGCCAGAGACGCGGGCAAGCATGGCGCTATTCCGCCAGATTGAAGCGCAGGGCGGCGGCGGTCAGGAAGGGCGACAGCAGCACGGCGACCGCAGAGAAGGCGGCGAGAAACCAGATCGCGCCATTTTCAATCCGGTCCAGTTTTGCGAGCACCGCGCCTGCGCCGAAAATCAGCGCGGGGGTCAGCAACGGCAGCACCAACAGAGGCAGCAGAAGTCCGCCACGGCGGATGGATAACGTCAGGGCGGCGGCAACCCCGCCGATGGCACTGATCGCCGACGTTCCGACGAGAAGCGATACGAAAAGCGTGATGTAGGCCTTGGTTGGCAAATTCAGCAGCAGCGCCAGTAATGGCGAAAGGATAGTGAGGGGCAAACCAGTAGTTAGCCAGTGCGCCGCGATTTTCGCCGCTGCGATTCCCTCGAAGCTCACTGGACTCAGCGCCAGCAGGTCGAGGCTGCCGTCCTCGTAATCGGCCTGGAACAGCCGGTCCAGCGCGAGCAGGCCGGCGAGCACGGCGGCAATCCAGACGATGCCGGCGGCGACGCGGGCGAGCAGCTTGGGCTCGCTGCCGATCCCGAACGGCACCAAGGTTGCCACGGCCGCGAAGAAGGCGAGTGCCAGCATGGCACTGCCGCCGGCGCGGGTGGCGAGGCGCACATCGCGCGCGAGCAGGGCGACGAAAGCGCTCATGTGAGCTGCAGCCGCGCGGCTTCGAGATCGAGCGGATCGTGCGTGGCGATGACGGCCAGGCCACCGGCCGCAAGGTGCTCGCGCACGAAATCCAGCAGCAGCGATTTGCCGGCGCTGTCCAGCGAGGCGAGCGGCTCGTCCAGCAGCCAAACGGGGCGGCCGCACAGTTTCAGACGCGCCAGCCCCAGCCGGCGCTTTTGCCCCGCGGACAAATACTGGCAGGGCAGGGCAGCCGCGCGCGATAACCCGACGGTCTCCAGCAGCGCCGGAATGCTGTCGCCTGTCGCGTCGTAAAGCCGGGCGAAAAACCGTAGCGATTCCGCCGCCGTCAGCTGCGGCTTGCTGGCGTCGTTGTGGCCGAGCCAGCCGACGAACCTGCCGCGTTCTTCGCCATCGTCCGCGCGTGCTGCACCGGAAGAGAACGAGACCGTGCCGTCCGCAGGCGCCAGCAATCCCGCAATCAGGCGCAGCAGCGAAGTCTTGCCGGAGCCGTTCGGCCCCTCCACCACCAGCGCCTGCCCGCGCTCCAGCCGGAAACTCACGTCGCGGAACACCGGCCGCCCGCCGCGCACACAGGCGAGCCTCTCCGCTTCCACAAAAATCACCGGCGGCAACGCCCCCATCACCGCCCCCGCGCACCGGCCTCAATACATATGCTGGCCGCCGTTGATGGACATGGTCGAGCCGGTGATGAAGCCGGCGTCGTCCGCCACCAGGAACAGCACCCCGCGCGCGATCTCGTCGGCCTTGCCCAGTCGGCCCACGGGAATGCGCGCCACGATCTTCTCCAGCACATTCGCCGGCACGGCGGACACCATGTCCGTATCGATGTACCCCGGCGCGATGGCGTTCACCGTCACCCCCTTGGCCGCGCCCTCCTGGGCCAGCGCCTTGGTGAAACCGTGAATGCCCGACTTCGCCGCCGCGTAATTCACCTGCCCGTACTGGCCCGCCTGGCCGTTGATCGAGCCGATGTTCACCACCCGCCCGAAGCCGCGCGACAGCATGCCCTCCCACACCGCCTTCGCCATGTTGAAGCAGCCGCCGAGATTGACATCCATGACTTCGTCCCAGCCCGCACGGCCCATCTTGCGCATGGTGGCATCGCGGGTGATGCCGGCATTGTTGACGAGAATGTCCACCGGCCCCAGCTCGGCGGCCACCCTGGCGACGCCTTGCTGGCACTGCTCGTGATCGGCGACATCCCACTTGTAGACGGCGATGCCGGTTTTCTCGCCGAAGGCCCGCGCGCGCTCCTCGTTGCCGGCGTAGTTCGCGGCCACGTGATAGCCGGCGTTCTTGAGGCCCACGGAAATCGCTTCGCCGATTCCCCGCGTTCCGCCCGTGACAATCGCAACCCGCGCCATGCTTTCAATCTCCCTGATCCATCGCGACCCTAGTCAAAACCGGCGCTTCGCGCGAGGCGCTGCTTGGCCAAAGAGAATCCCAAGATATTGCCTTTGCCAAACGCCTAACCACAGTATCGTGAGACTTGAAGTCAAGTCGCAACGCCTTGCGTCTACCACCGCGCACGAGGCTGCGGTCGGCAGCCGCCGCGCATGCGAAATCGCGCGACCGGCTGCCCCGTAATTCCGCGGACGCGCGAGCGCGGCTGCAAACGGCAGCGCGTGCGTTCGGCCCCCGCCTTTGAGTACGAATGGATGCAACAGCTTTCGTCATGCCGCCTATTATACGGTCGAATCCGCGCTGGTAGACGGATTTATTTTGAGGTTTGAATCTGCACGTCTTTTCGCCCGCTGCGTGGAGTTAGCTGGTAGACAGAGCGGAGTCGCCCAAGTGAAAGGCGCTGACGTATGCTGCCTCCACTTCAATTCGCCAGTTGCGTCCGCGAAGACTTGCACGAATTGAAGCGATAAGCGCTACGCTGATCGGATGAAGGGTTTTGCGGTTACGGTTCTCTGGACGATTCCCGTTCTGATTCTCCAATGGCTTGGGATGGCGTGGTATTGGGCGTTGCTCGCCTCAGTACCGGTGATGGGCGCGGCCTACTGGCTTTATTACCGCTCGGTGGACCGCCACGGCTGAGGTGCGGCGCGCCCAGACCTTACTGGCCACGAAACAAAAAGGGGCTGCGCCATTCGCGCAACCCCCTTTTTTGAAAGCTTGCCTGTGCAACGGGATCAGTCGTCCAGCGCGTCTCTCACGCTGTCCTTGATGCCGCCCACGGCATTCTGCACCTTGCCGGCGGCTTTGTCGGCCGCGCCTTCAGACTGGAGCTTGGAATCGCCGGTGGCTTTGCCAATGCCTTCCTTCACGCTGCCCCTGGCCTGGTTGGCCGAGCCTTCGATACGGTCCTTGTCCATTTTCTTCTCCCTGTTTGGCGACGGAGCTCGCGCTCTCTTCTGGCTTTGAGCGTCCAAAACGATCGGCCACATAACTCGCGGGAGTCGGGAATGTTCCTGGCCCATTCCCGGGGCCTGCCTGCAGTTTCAAGGGTCTAAAAGCGGCGGGCACCGCGCCGTTGAGACCTCCGGTCCCGCTGGAGCCGGGTTTCGGCCCCTCCGAAGCGATGCCCGCCTTCTCCTGAAAGAAACGGGCGGCTGCATCTAACAGCCGCCCGTTGCCAACCTTACGGATTGCGGATGAAGCCGTGACGAACGGCGCTATCATCCTTGAAGGTTCCCGCGATCTGGTGCGCCTTGTTGCTCGAAATGACAAAATACGTTCCGATATCCCCGGCACCCGGCGGGTCGTATTCGAAAATCTTGCCGTTCTTCTTCATGTAATAGCCGTGCGAGACGCCATTTGAATCGATGTACTCGCCGATGGCCCAGCCTGCTTCGCGATGCTCGACAGCGACCGTGCCCTGGCCGGGCGAAGTTCCCGCACCCGGCGCATCGACAATCGTGTAGTTTTTAGAGGGATCGCGAATGAAGCCGTGCATCACGCCGTTCGCGTCGATCACCTGTCCGACCACCCAACCCCGGTCGTCGATCTCCGCTGCAGTCGTGCCCTGACCCGGGCCCGGGCCCGCGCCGGGCGCCTGGAATTCCTTGTACCTGCCATTGTGGCGAATGAAAGCCGTGGCGTTGTCGTTGCTGTCCACAATGCCACCGCTGATGTCACCTTCGTCGTTTATCCCGACACACTGCGAGCCCTGATTGGCACCGGCGCCGGCGTTCGGCGCATCGGGTAACTCGGTAATGGTGCCGTTCCGGGTACGGGTGAAGCAATGGAAGGCGCCGTTGTCGTCAAAATAGTCGCCGGCCAACACCCCCTTGTTGTTGATGAGTTGACCGATGCCGCCGGCTGTACCGTCTGGCACCTGGAACGGTATCACGGCGCCGTTCTTTGTGCGCACCCATGGCTGTTCGATGCCGGTATTGTTGTCGATATAGGAGCCGAAGGTTTCGTTCTTGTCGTTCAGCAGCCCGACGAAGGTATCGTTGGTGCCGATCTGAATGTCCACCGGATAGCTGCCGTCCGGCATGCGCAGGAAAGCGTGGAATTTGCCGTCATCCTGGTCCACGTATTGACCGGACAGAACGCTGCCCTCGTTGATGCCAAACACCCTCGTTCCATAGGCGGGGTCGGCGTTTGGATGGTCGACGATGGTGTAGTTTGCATCCGGGCGTGTTGGCCGATTTGCGGCAGGCTTAAAGGCCGGCTCGCCCGGCCTGAACGCATCGCGCTCGGCCCTGTGCTCGCCGAAGCGCATCAGAAGCGAATGCCTTAATCCGGGATGCGCCGAGCCCGGCTTCGCGATGCCGCTCAAAGGAAACAGCGCCAGTGTGCTGCCCAGCAGCAGGGATGTGAGAATCGATCTTCTGGTCTTGCTCATGATGGCCCTCCAGGTGCCAAGTCACGTGGTTGAGGCTCTGAGCGTGGTCCGGCAGGGGCGTCTTGCGGAGGTGCGACGGGAAGCGGACCGTTGCTCCAGCGCCTCGCGCGGTTGCAGCCGGTTGCGTGGGCCCCAGAATTCGCCAAAATCCTGTCGGGCGCGCGAACGGCGATTTGGGGCTGCCGTGGCATCAGTTGACTGCAGTGACGATTTCGCGGCGCGGCTCACGCTGGCGCTGCAGGTCTGCAATTTGAGCCGGGCGCAGCTCTCGTCCCAGCTTGGCGTGCACAAATCGATGATTAGCCGCTGGCTCTCCGGCGAGATGAAGCCCACCGGCTACAATCTTGCCCGGATCAGTGCCGCCATCGCCGGACTGAAGCCTAGCTTCAATATGAGTCTGTGGACGGCACCGCGGTCAGACTTCGAGGCAGCGCTGGGCGTGTCCGCGGCGCCCGCGGCGCAACTTGCACGGGGGGCGGAACCGTCCAACATCGTCATCGGCACGGACCCGCCTGCCACCGCTGTGCCGCCCGTGCTCCCCCGACGGGGGCGGCGGCTGGGCTATGCAGCAATCGGCACGGCCGCCGTTCTTGTTGTTGCGCTCACTGCCGCGCTGCTCTGGCGGGCGATATCGCCGGCGCAGCATGCCGGTCCGCGGCCGCCGGATTTCGATTCGCCTTCCGTCGCGGTTATGCCGTTCGTCAACATGAGCGGCGATCCCGCAAAAGAATATCTCGGCGACGGAATTTCGGAAGAAATTCTGAACGATCTCGCGAACATGTCGGACCTGCGCGTGGCGGCGCGGACGTCCTCCTTCGCTTTCAAAGGTAGACACGCCGATATCCGCGAGATCGCGAAAAAGCTGGACGTGCGCACCATATTGGAAGGCAGCGTTCGCGAGGAAGGGGATCGGGTTCGCATCGTGGCGCAATTGATCAATGCCGAAACAGGATTTCACATCTGGTCCGCGCGGTACGACCGCAAGCTGGATGACATCCTGGCCGTGCAGGACAAAATCGCCGGCGCTATCGTCCGGGCGCTCTCGCAAAAACTGGTTCGGAGACACCAGGCGCCTTCTATCGCACCAGAGGCTTACCGGAATTATTTGCAGGCACAGTACTTTTTCAGACAGCGGTCCGTCACAGGAAGCCACCGCGCCAACGAATTGTTGACGAAAGTGCTCAAGCAGCAGCCGGATTTCGCCGCTGCGTACGCCATGCGGGGCCATTTGTTGATGCTGACGGCGGGAGATGATCGTGCTTTGCTGGCCGAAGCACAGAGGATGATAGCCAAAGCGCTGCAGCTCGAGCCCGACAATCAGGACGCTCTGGATACCGAGGTCGAGCTCTCCATAGGAACCTGGAACTGGCCTGCAGTAAATCGGGCCGGCCGCCAACTTCTGGCGCAACCCAAACGCAGCGCAAATTTTTATAACGGCATCGGATTTTTTTATCAGTACATGGGCTTTCCAAAGCTGGCGTTGGAGGCCCGCCGGCAAGCAGCCGAACTCGATCCACTGGCGTTTTCCTATCGGAACAATCTCGCGATGGCGAAATGGCACGTTGGCCGACTGAACGAAGCAATTGCAACCGCACTCGTGGCTTTGGATCTCCAGCCGAATCATCTGGGGGAGCTGTACAATCTGTGCCAAATGACTGCGGCTGTCGGGAAAATCAGCGAAGCCGGCCACTACGCAAAGCTAATCGCCGCGTTGCCCAGCCCTCAATTTCCCTGGGTTCCGAGTGCCTGTGACATCGAGATTGCGCTTGGCAAACACCAGAATGTGCATGCCCGAGCGCTGCTAGACCGTATGAGCTCGAAGGGTTTCGGCAAGGCCCGTTTTGGGCTGCTCTACGCGCGCGCGGGCGATTTGAGTAAGGCAATGAAGTCGTTTTCCGAAGCATACGATCATCGCGACCAGTCGCTGGTGTGGGTGCTGTACGACGCAGGAACACCTAAATCACTGCTTGACGATCCGCGCTGGCAGGCGTTGTGGCGGCGGCCGCTGCTGGCCGAATGGCAGAGCTACCATAACCGAATCGCCGCTGACCTCGGCGCCAAACGGCTGCGTTCCGGTGCGTAGAGAATCGCTAACCGGCTAATCACCGAAGACAGGTTATGCATTCCGTTGTGGCACCATGCCTCGTATTGCACAGATCAACCGGCTTGCGTGAAAAGGATGCATGGCCGCGCTGGACGCCTGGGACAGTTTCTATGTGATCGTCGGGTCGGCGGGCGGCGCGCTGATCGGGCTGCAGTTCGTCGTCATGACGCTGATTGCCGAGCGGCCGCCGCTGCGCGTGGCCGATGCGGGCTCCGCCTTCACCACGCCCGGCACCGTCCATTTCAGCATGGTGCTGCTGGTCTCGGCGCTCTTGCGCGTGCCGTGGCCGAGTATGCTGTTGGCGGCGGTCGCCTGCGGACTGATTGGCGCGGCTGGCGCGGTGTACACGCTGGTCGTCGCGCGGCGCATGCGAAGCCAAACCACCTACGCGCCGGATCTGGAGGATTGGTGTTTCCATTTTCTTCTGCCGCTGACGGCATATGCGGCGCTCACGGTGTCCGCATTCGCCAGCCTATCGCACGGACGCGAAGCGCTGTTCGGAATTGCGGGCGGCGTTTTGCTGCTGCTCTTCACGGGCATCCACAACACTTGGGACGGCATCGTGTTCTTCGTCTTCACCGTGCGGAACAAGGACTGACGCGGAGCCGGTTGTTTCCGGTCAGGGTCGGTTGCGCAGCTCGTGAAACAGGAATTCCGCGCCCTGAACTTCCACGTTCGGAGAGTTGCGCAGAGCCTGCAGCGCTCTCTCCGAAATCCTGGCGCGATCGGCCTGGGTAAGAACGCCTGTCTCCTGAAGAACCCCGATCAGGCTGTCGACCAGCGCGAACGACACGGCTGCCCAGCGCATGGGCGACTGCTGCTCTGTCATGCTCGTTTCTCCTGATTTCGCCCCTGAGGAGAGGCAGGTGCCATCCCAGTTCCGGGGCGCACGGGTTTCTAGGCTGACGATCGTAAATTGGCGATACGCCTCGACGGTATTGCATGCTGCGCCGAAGGTCGAAATTCGGCGGATCGTCTCGCCCGGTTAGCCCGTCCGCGCGGCGTTTGTGCTCCGCAACATTGTCGCCGCACAACCGTTAACCTTCCGGAGGGTCTGAAGCACGGAGAGATCGATGAACGGACTAAACAAAATCAAAGTTGCGGCCCTCGTTGCATCGCTGGCTGGCGCGGCGGCGCTCGCCGGATCGGGTGGCGCGATGGCGCAAACCCGCTACCACGGCAGCTACAATGGCTACCGCGGAAGCTTCCACAGCGGCGGCGGCTGGCACGGAACACCCCGCGTCGCGGCCGGAAGCCACTGGCGCGGCATGGCATGGAACCGGGGATGGCGCGGGGGATGGCATGGCCGCTACTGGCGTCCTGGCTGGCGCGGCGGCGTCGCGGTGGGCTTCTACGGCTATCCGTACTACTATGGGTATCCGAACGACTACTACTACGACGGATACAGCAATCCCTACGCCTATGACAGCTGCTACGACGGCTACGGCGATTACGACGAAGACGAGTGCTCATATTGAGTGACCCGGAGCGCCGTCGGACGGCGGCGCTCCTCTCTCTGCTCCTCTCTCTGCTGCAAGTTCTGGACCGCACGCGGGATAATTTTGGCGGGGGCTTGTTCCCGTGGGAGTTGCGCAAGGCACGCTGCGCAACTCATTGAAATCACACTTATTGGCGGCTTAAGCCGATTTAATTTTTCCTATTGCGGAGGTCAAAACTCACCGCTACAGTTTCCGGCAGGCAGGGCTTCTCCCCTGTCAAAAACCAACCTAGGGGGTTTTCATATGACGAAGACTGTACTGCTCGCTGGCGCAGCCGCGCTGGCTTTCTCCGGCACTGCCTTTGCCGGCGCCGCGCATCCGACGGCGGTGGGCAAGGCCACGAACTTCCACATCACCTTTCCGGCCAAGCATCCGCCGGGAACCATCTATTCGCAGCGCGACAACGACAATGGCATCGGCATTGTGTCACAGCAATTCACCGACTTCAGCGGCGGCACCTATGACGCGCAGGGCGCCGATGACTTCATCACCAATGGCAAGGCTGCGATCAAGGAAGTCATCGCCGACGGCGTGTACTTCAATGGTTCGGGCCCGGCCGACAGCTGGAACGTGACCGTCTACAAGGACAACGGCGGCATCCCCGGCAACGCGGTAGGCACCTGCAACAGCACGCACTACACCGATCTCGGCTTCGGCACGCCTGACATCAAGCTGAAGAACTCCTGCTCGGGTGGCACCAGCAAAATCAAGGTCAAGGCCGGCCACTACTGGATTTCGGTCCAGGCAGTCATGGCGTTCAGCCCGCACGGCGAATGGGGCTGGAACACCAACAACACCGTTCGTAACGACCCTGCTGCTTGGCAGAATCCGGGCGGCGGCTTCGGCACCGGCTGCAACAGCTGGGGCGTGCTCACCACCTGCATTGCGGCGGGCGAAGGTGGCGATTTCTCGTACGCGATCCTCGGCAAAGGCGGCTGAGCAGCGCGTCTGAAGTTCGTTCTAAAAGGGCGGCCATCCGGTCGCCCTTTTTTTTCACGGCGCGCCCCGATACGCGGCCGGCATAATCGGCCACCTTCAATCGATTCCGCCTCTGTAGTTCTCCAGTGCAGGGCCAAGCGCGCTTTTTAGCGGGCCGAGCCAAGGTTCATACGGCTGCCATTGCGCGACCGCGTTTCGGTACAAGGGCTGGCGGACCTGCTGCGAGCTCAGTGTCTCAACCGGCCGCTTGTTCTCATAGAAGCGCAGGCACTGGGCTTCGAAAGGCATCCCCAAAAATCTCAGTGCTTTGGCTATTTCCTGCTCAGGACCATCCACCAGATCTTCGTAGATAATGCGGTGCACCTTGCCTGGCAGCGCGCGATCGAAATAAGCCATCAATCCAACGTAATCGGCATAATGTCTCCCAATATCCTGCAGGCGATAAGAGAACCGCACGCCCTGAGGGAAGTGGTTGGCGAAACACGACCAGCCACAATCCAGGGGGTGGCGCCGGATGTCGATAATTTTCGCCTTGGGCAGCATTAGGTGAATCAGCCCGAGGTGGGCGAAATTGAAGACTGTCTTGTCGGTGAAGAAAGGTGCATCCGTCTTACGGCGGGCTCTTGTCAGCCGCAGGTATTCTTCGCCCATTGAACGGACCTCGCCTGCCGACAATGCGCGGACGGCCCCAGCGTAGTTTTCGACCGATTCCTGCTCGCCCCCAATTCGGCTGCTCACCACCCTGTCCAGGTGGGGTATTTCACCCAAGGCTTCGATTGCGGAATGGCTGGAGAGGATCTGCTCCAGCAATGTCGAACCGGAACGGGGCAAACACAGAATGAAGATTGGATCGTCCGCCTGGCATCCCCAGCCGGCGCGCTGAGCGAAAAATTCTTTGGTGAACACGGCCTCGCAGGCGCTCCGGTGAGCCGTCATGCGGTCGGAGGCGGCACCCAGCGCAAGGCGCCGCAAGGCATTGCCCTTCGCATAATGCCCGAAGGACTTCGCATACTGCTGATGCTGACCATAGCCTCGCCCGAGCGCGAAGTGCAGGCTGGCGCGCGCTTCGGCATCCAGGGCCGGCTGGGCAAGAAGGCCCTCCATCCGTGCAAGCTCGTGAGCGGAGAAGCGATAGGTTTTCAGGTTGGCAAGCCGCAAATCGACTTCCGTCCGGGAGGGATCGAGCTCGAGCGCCTTCCGAAAAGCGACGATGCATTCGTCGCTGCGACCGGCCCCCCTCAGAGCATCTCCATAGTTCACCCAGAAGGCAGGGACGTGGGGATATTCTTCCGCCAACTCGCGGCGGAAGCGGAGCGCCTCCTCCATTTGACCCGAGTCCCACAAAAGTTTCGCCTTCTGCTCCCGAAACAGAGGGTTGCCCGGTTCTGAGCGGAGCAGCGCGTCTAGCTCGGCAAAGGCTTCACTGAACCTGTCCAGCCGGCGCAGGATGACAGCGTAGTTGAAGCGGTAGCCCGGATTGCGGGGAGCCGCTTCAACGCAACGCTGCATGAATTGCTCGGCCTCTTCGAAACGGTTCCGGCGGCGCGCGACATCGGCCTTCAGATTGAGGAACTCGGGATCGTGCTTGCGGGGAAAGCGGCCCAGAATGTGCTCGGCTGCTTCCACATCGCCGTTCCCGAGCGCTTCGGCCGCCTGCGCCAAAATTCGGTTTCGCGAAGGTGCGAAGAGCCGCTCCTTGGCCTCCGAGATCGGATCATGACTGCTGAGCGTGCTGTAAGGTGCCATGTGCTACGCCGGCCGCTGTACCTGGCCTTCTTTGGTCCTGGTTGATCCGACAACCGCCGTCAGGGCTCCCTGGCGGATGCTTCGCGCAGCGCCGGGCATTGCCCCAGCCCAGCGACCCCGGTCTTCTACAAGAATTCTCCTGGCCCACAACGCACAAGGTTTGGAACTGCCCGTGACAGCAAGATTATCCGGGGCGGTCAGGTGCGTATGGATGCCGCTTGCGTTTGATTAAGCCTGTGTTAGTCGTGGTTTACCGGATATGGGCCTTGCGCCCTGTCTCGCAACCAGGGGGTTACAACATGAAAACAGCACTGTTGGCCGGCACTGCTGCGCTGGCTCTTTGCGCGGGCACGGCTTCAGGGGCGCCCACGCTGCACGCGAGCCGGCCTGTCCACCGGGTCATTTCGGCTGTTCCGGGCTCCATGACGCTCTACGATCAGACCTCGGCTGAATCCAGCAGTGCGATCAGCTCACAAAATTTCACGTCCGGCGCCTTTTCTGACTTCGATGATCAGGCCGCCGACGATTTCACGGTGCCATCGGGCCACAAATGGAAGGTTACCGAAGTGGACGTGCCGGGCATTAACCTTGGCCCCAACCCGGCCACCTCGCTCAATGTGATCTTCTATAAGAACTCCCACGGTCTGCCAGGCTCGGTCGTGCGCGAGTGCGATAACCAGAGCAGCGCCGGCTATGACGGGTTCGGCGGCTATGCCATCAAGCTGGACCAGACCTGCACGGGCAAAGGCTCGCTCAAGTCCGGCACCTACTGGGTATCGGTCATCGCGAACCAGGACCTCACCCAAGATGCTCAATGGTACTGGGATTCGAACCTCTCGAACCATGGTAGCGCCGCACAGTGGCAGAATCCGAACAATGGCTTCGGCGAATGCCCGACATGGTGTAAGGCCACCAATATCGTGCCCTCGGCGACCGATCTGGCGTTCACGCTGAAAGGCAAAGACAGGATCCTTTAGCGGCGTGCCTCGCAGACGTTCCCCAAGTCTGTAAAATGGAGCGGGCGACCTGTGCTGCCCTTCCTTTTTGTCGCCGGGATTGGCCATAAAGTGGGCCAGTGAGCCTTAGCGAATTCGCCAATATCGACCCGTTCGAGGCTGCGCTCAGGCGGCTGCGCAGCGAGCGCCCACTGCAAAATTCGCGTTTGCGCAAGCTGGCATCCAGGGCCGGCAAACACCCGCAAGCGGATGCTCAAGTAGAGCAGGAACTTCGGCAGCACACGTCCGAGCACCCGGACGATGCGCAAGGATTCTGGCTGTTGGCACAAGTTGTGGGGCGCCTTGGCCGGCCGCGCGAGGCAGCCGCGCTGATGGCGCGCTGCCTGGAACTGGAGCCGGGCTATACACTCGCACGGTGGAATTTTGCGAAGCTGCTCTTCAACTTCTCAGAATTTCCGGAGGCCGTTCGCCACCTGGAAATCCTGCTGAAAGAAGAGCCCGGCAATCCGCTTTTTCTGCAGCTGCAATCCGAGATCTCGGAGGCGCTCGGAGAAGGCGATCAAACGCTGGCAATCCGCCGGCGGCTGGCGCTGGAGCATAGCGGCCGCGCCGAATCCTGGATCAGCTACGGCCAGGCGCTTCGGGCAGAAGGAAAGCGCGAGGAGGCCATCGCCGCCTATCGCAAGGCGCTCGAATGCCGCCCATCCGGGGATGCGTATTGGAGTCTGGCAAATTTGAAGACGTTCCGCTTCAGCGAAGCGGACATCGCTGCGATGGAGCAGCTGACGAACAGGCCAGAGATCGAGCCGAACGATCGCATCAATGTGTTCTTCGCACTGGGCAAAGCCTACGAAGACCGGCAGCAATACGCCCGCTCGTGGAACTACTATGCTCGGGGCAACGCCGCGATACAGACCTACCTCAGAACCCAGGTCACCGTGGTGTCGGAGACCGCTGCCCGGGTCGCCGCCGACAAGGCCCTTTTTACACGCGCGTTCTTTGAGAGCCGCAAGGATGCCGGGTGCAAATCGCGCGCGCCGATTTTTATCCTGGGCAGGCTCCGATCAGGAACCACGCTGCTCGAGCAGATTCTCTCCAGCCACTCGGCGATCGAGGGCACCGCAGAACTGCCCTACATCCGCGCCATGGCGAAGCGGCTGGAGGAGGTGGATGCGCCGGCGCTCGGCACCGCCTATCCAGAGGTGCTCGGAAAACTCGGCGATGAGGCCATCACCGCGCTGGGCGATGAATACACCGAGCGAACATGCGTCCACCGCAAACTCGGGCGTCCATTCTTCATCGACAAGAATCCCACCAACTACTTCCAGCTCGG